>NZ_JARESV010000008.1:0-259151 GCF_046026985.1 Paraburkholderia sp. RL18-101-BIB-B | reverse complement strand
TCTTTGCCTACTTTCTTTGCGGCATGCAAAGAAAGTAGGTGCCGCCCCGCACAGGGGCAACGCCAATAGACCACCATGAATTCAAGGAAAGGCCAACGCCTCAGAGAACACAGAGAAAAAACACGAGCCGAGCAAGGCAAAACCCTCAACCCTTATTCCCGACTAGCAATAGCCCGCCGCGCATCGGCGCCACCAGCAGCAACTCCACCATCAGCCGTCTGGGAAGACCGATCCCCCCAAACAACCGCATTATTCACCGCATACAACCGGCAAGGCGCGGAAGACTGCTTCTGGCAATTCGCGACCGCGACAGACATCGGGTCATCACCACCTTCAGCCCAGGACCAGGCCCCTGAATCAGAAACAGCAAACGCCCGACTAGGAAACTGATGCAAGAAATTCCGATACCCATTACGCCCGGCTTCATCGACAAACGGCACGGCGTCGACCGCATCGACAGCAGCAAACCCGCTCGCCTTTGGCATGGACGGATCCGACACCCGATACTGCACACCAGTCGGCATCCCCACTTGCGCAAGGAACGCCTCGACAGCCGGCCACCATACGTGCACACCATCGCGATCACCGACCAGACGATGCGCGTCGTTCTTGTAGTTGCCGAAATCCACCATCTTCGCGCTCGCGCCATGCGCGCCATAAGCGGCGTACATGCCCGCCACCAACGGCGCGTTCCAGACCGAATCGTTATCGCCGTACATCCACAGCGACGGCACCTTGGTCTTCTCGCCATACGCGCCGAACGCACGCGTCAGATTGCCTTGCCAGTCACTGCACGCATCCTGCCGCAAGCCGCCCGAGAAATTGATCAGCGCCCGCACGCCCGACGCGGCTTCCGTGCCGTATGCCATCGTTGCAAGACCGCCGTGCGAGGTGCCGGCCACGACGATATGCGTGGCGTCCACGTAAGGCTGCTTCGACATGAAGTCGACCGTCGCGGCGACATCGCCGGCCTGGCCGATGCCGTTCTTTTCGACGTCGCAACCATCCTGCTGATACACGCCGTCCGAGTGGCCGAAACCCTGGCGGTTCGGCGCCACCACCACGTAGCCGCGCCGCACGAATTCGCGCGCGAACGGCAGCGGGTCGCTGCGTTCCTGCGTGTGCGGATCGCCGGGGATCTTGCCGTGGTTGAAAACGATCATCGGAAACGGGCCAGCGCCGTCCGGTTTGTAGATCGTCGTTTCAAGGGTGACGGTGCCGGCTGCGTCAACCGGTACGCGGATGATCTGTTCGTTCAGACCTGCGGTGGGCAGATAGACGTCGTCGTCGAGCGCGATGCGCGGCACGTGCGCGCGGGTCAACGGCCCCGCCTGGGTGTCCGCGAGCGGATCGGCGTGTGCGAGTGCGACAGCGCACGCAGCCGCTGCACAGATCACCGCACACTTCGTCAGAACCTTGCTGAACACCATTCACGCACCTGCCTCAAAAACCTGCCCTGAACACCGTGATGCCTGTTCGTCGAAAGTCATTGCTGACATTTGCCTTTCGGGCAGGTTTTCGACAAACAAAAACACACTCGCGTACGGAGTGCGCCAGAGGCGCACGCACGCTAATCGAGATCGCACGGGATGAACCCAAACGGCCGACGCGACCCCACGCGCCGATGATGAGCGTCACGGCTGCTGCCTGAAACCGCCGCCGGAACCACACTGTCTGGTGTCCGGCAGGGCTTCCTGCGCATTTTGCGGAGTTGGTATGGACCGGCTCTCGCAACGTGACGTCATGAAGCTACAGCCTCATCCTGGCACGACAATTTTGTTTTGTGCAATCAAGGAGAACCCGCGAACCATCAATTGCGGCGTGCTGATTTGCCGCCTCAGGCCGCTCGATGCAGGCCTCGCCGGTTTTTGGCGCAACGAAACAATCAGGCGCGGCGCGGGTCCTGTGGCATCGAGCCAACAAAAAAATGGCCCTGCTATCAGGGCCATATGTGAGCGCGGCGTAAGGACGTTGTGGCGTCTTGTAAGGGGCAGAAAGGGACTTTATTCGCTGACGTCGCCGTCGACATAGCGCCAGCGGCCATCGTCGCCGCGAACGAAGCGGCTCAGTTCGTGCAGCCGGTGTGCGCGGCCGCCCACCTTGTAACGTGCGACGAATTCGACCGTGGCGTGATCGGCGCCGGTTTCAGCGAGCGCCTTGATTTGCAGTCCGAGCCAACGCGGCGCGTCGGGTGCGGCCAGGTCGACGTCGAGATCGGCGGGGCAGGTGTGAGGCGCCCACGTGGCGCGCAGATAATCCGTTGCACCGACAACATACGCGCTATAGCGCGAACGCATCAGTTCAAGGGCGCGTGGCGCCGCTTCGCCGCCGTCGATATAGCGCCCGCAGCACTGCGCGAAGCGCGGCGCCCTGGCGCCGCTGCGCTGGTCGGGCGCGGCACCGCCGCAGGGACACTCGGATGGTCGTTGCATTGCCAACAGTTGCTTATTCATCAGACTTTCAGCCAAGACCGCGCGCGATCAAAATTTTCTGGATGTCGCTGGTGCCTTCGTAGATCTGGCACACGCGCACATCGCGGTAAATGCGCTCGACCGGGAAGTCGCTCAGGTAGCCGTAGCCGCCATGAATCTGTAAGGCGGCCGAACAGATCCGCTCTGCGGCTTCGGAAGCGAATAGCTTGGCCATCGCGGCTTCGGTCAGACATGGTTGGCCGGCGTCCTTCAACGACGCGGCGTGCCAGATCAGCTGACGCGCGGCTTCGAGTTGCGTCGCCATGTCGGCGAGGCGGAATTGCACGGCCTGGTGCGAAAAGAGCGGCGCGCCGAAGCTTTCGCGCTCCTTCGCATAACTCAACGCCGCTTCGAACGCGGCGCGCGCCATGCCGACGCTTTGCGCGGCAATACCGATACGGCCACCTTCGAGCCCCGACAGTGCGATCCGGTAGCCTTCGCCTTCCGCGCCGATCAGGTTCGCGGCTGGCACGCGGCAGTCCTCGAAGATGATCTGCGCCGTATCCGACGAATGCTGCCCGAGCTTGTCTTCCACCCGTGCGACGACGTAGCCCTTCGTATCGGTGGGCACGACAAACGCGCTGATGCCGCGCTTGCCCGCGGCTTTGTCGGTCACGGCCATCACGATCGCGACGTTGCCGTTCTTGCCGCTCGTGATGAACTGTTTGACGCCGTTCAGCACATACGCGTCGCCGTCGCGTGTCGCAGTGGTTCGGAGCGCGGAAGCATCGGAACCGGCTTGCGGTTCGGTCAGGCAAAACGCGCCGAGCATTTCGCCGCGTGCGAGCGGCGTCAGCCAGTCGCGTTTCTGCGCATCATTGCCATAGGTGAGCAGAATGCTGCACACCGGGCAGTTGTTGACGGAGATGGCCGTCGAGGTGCCGCCGTCGCCGGCAGCGATCTCTTCGAGAATCAAAGCGAGCGCCAGCGCGTCCATGCCGGCGCCGCCGTACGTTTCGGGCACCAGCACGCCGTATGCGCCCAGTCCGGCGAGTTGCCGATGCACGTCCTTTGGAAAAGTGCGCTCGCGATCCCACGCCGCCGCATGCGGCGTGATCGCTTCGCGCACGAAGGTGCGCAGCGCGTCGCGGACCATCAAGTGATCCTGATCAAGCACCATGAGTCTGTCTCCTGTCGACCAGAGTTGGCGCTTTAGCGCTTACTCTGGTCCCATGCACCGCTGTCGACCAGAGTTGGCGCTTTAGCGCTTACTCTGGCCCCATGCACCGCAGTCGACCAGAGTTGGCGCTTTAGCGCTTACTCCGGTCCCATGCAAGCTCGTTGCTCACCAGTCGAGCAGCGTGCCGTCGTATTGATAGAAGCGGCCGTTGAACTCGTCGTGCGCGGCCGCGGCCTGCGCCAGCACTTCACGCATGCCGGTGACGCTGCGCGCCGGATCGATCGCCGCCTGGGCGCCGCCCATGTCGGTGCGCACCCAGCCCGGATGCAACGAAACGCACACGGCGCGCTTTGCTTCCAGCGACGCGAGTTTCAGCGCGTCGTTCAACGCCGCCTTGCTCGCCCGATACAGCCAGCCGGTCGTGCCGCTCGCGTCGCCAATGCTGCCCATCTTGCTCGAAATCACCGCGAACACGCCGTCGGCCTCTTCGACGAGCGGCAGCAGGATCGGCATCAATTGCATCGGTCCGCGCACGTTGGTGTGCATGACGTGGTCGAAGTCTTCTGCGGTAATCGTCTCGATGCCTTCCGTGCGCGGGCCGTACACGCCCGACACCAGGATCGCCGCATCGAGCCGTTCACCGTCGAGCTTCCAGCCGAGCGCGGCGATCTCCTCGGGTGCGCTCACATCGAGCGAAAACGTTTCGGCGCCGAGTTCGTTCAACGCGTCGAGCGCGGCGCCGTCGCGCGCGGTGGCGAGCACGCGCCAGCCGCTCTTTTTGTACTGCCGTACAAACTCCTGGCCGATGCCGCGCGACGCACCGACGATCAACACTGTCTTCATCGAATACCCCAGGCCGTCAAAATAAAGCGCTGTGAAAACGCGCGTTACACCAGTTCGATACCCATTGCCGTCGCTTCGCCGCCGCCGATGCACAGCGTCGCGACGCCACGCTTCAGCCCGCGCTTCTTCAGCGCGCCGATCAGCGTGACGAGAATCCGCGCACCCGACGCGCCGATCGGATGGCCGAGCGCACAGGCGCCGCCGTTCACGTTGACCTTCTCGTGCGGCAGATGGTGTTCCTTCATGGCCGCCATCGTCACGACGGCGAACGCCTCGTTGACCTCATACAGATCGACCTCGTCGGCACGCCAGCCGTTCTTCTCGAACAGTTTGCGAATCGCCCCGACCGGCGCGGTGGTGAACTTCGCCGGTTCCTGCGCGAAGGTCGAGTGACCGACCACGCGCGCGATCGGCTCGACACCGAGCCGCTTCGCCGTCGACTCGCGCATCATGACGAGTGCGGCCGCGCCGTCGGAAATCGACGACGAGTTCGCCGCCGTCACCGTGCCGGCTTTGCTGAACGCAGGTTTAAGCGTCGGAATCTTTTCGAGGTTCGCTTTGAACGGCTGTTCGTCGCGATCGATGGTGACATCGCCTTTGCGGCTCTCCACTTTCACCGGCGCGATTTCCCAGGCGAACGAGCCGTCTTCGTTCGCGCGCTTCGCACGATTGAGCGACTCGACGGCAAACGCGTCCTGCGCCTCGCGCGTGAAGTCGAACGACGCCGCGCATTCTTCGGCGAAGGTACCCATCAGACGGCCTTTTTCGTAGGCGTCTTCGAGGCCGTCGTAGAACATGTGGTCGATCACCTGGCCGTGGCCCATGCGCATGCCGCCGCGCGCTTTGGGCAGGAGGTACGGCGCATTCGACATGCTTTCCATGCCGCCCGCGACGATCACGTCGACGGAGCCCGCGGCGAGCATGTCGTGCGCGAACATC
The DNA here is from genome assembly GCF_046026985.1 of Paraburkholderia sp. RL18-101-BIB-B. Lineage (NCBI taxonomy): Bacteria > Pseudomonadati > Pseudomonadota > Betaproteobacteria > Burkholderiales > Burkholderiaceae > Paraburkholderia > Paraburkholderia sp. RL18-101-BIB-B. The sequence continues at coordinate 253,778 of NZ_JARESV010000008.1, read as the reverse complement.
GCCGCGCGCATGCCGGAGCCGCACATCTTGTTCACCGTGGTGCTGCCGGTGGCGAGCGGCAAGCCGGCGCCGAGCGCGGCCTGACGCGCGGGCGCCTGGCCGAGGCCGGCGGGCAGCACGCAGCCCATCACCACTTCGTCGATCTGATCGGGCTTCAGGCCCGCGCGCTGCACGGCCGCCTGGATCGCCACCGAGCCCAACTGCGGTGCGGTCAGTGCGGCGAAGTCGCCTTGAAATGCCGCCATTGGCGTGCGAGCCACGCCTACGATGACGATCGGATCACCTTTTGTCTCACTCATGTTTAAGCTCCTTGATTACGCCTTCGACGATAGCCGGCACGTCGCCGAGCTGCGCCGCATCGGCGGCGACCACGTCGTTCTCTGCCTTGTGCGCGCCGCTCGCCGACACCGCCGCGACGCACTTCTGATAGGTTGCATCGAGCGCGGCCGGCTCGCTGATCGTCATGCCGAGGTTGCGCACCTTGCCGTCATGCACGCCGTACGCCCAGCCGTGCACCGTCAACTCCTGGCCACGCGCCCACGCATCGTTGACGATGGTGGTGCGGCACACGTTCATCACCTGTTCGATCGCGTTCAGTTCGACCAGCCGCCGGTGCCGAACCTCGCCGAGCGGCCATTCCTCGATCAGCGCCGCATGCTTGGTGCGCACGTCCTGCACGTGATGCAGCCAGTTGTCCGCGAGACCCACGCGACGGCCATGCAGCGCCGCGCCGACACCCGAGCAGCCGTAGTGGCCGACCACCATGATGTGCTTGACCTTCAGCAGATCGACGGCGAACTGGATCACCGAGAGACAGTTCAGATCGGTATGCACCACTACGTTGGCGATGTTTCTGTGCACGAACACTTCGCCCGGCGGCAAGCCGATGATCTGGTTCGCCGGCACGCGCGAATCGGAGCAGCCGATCCACAGATACTCGGGCGTCTGCTGATGCGCGAGACGCGAGAAATACTCGGGGTCTTCGGACAACTTGCGGGCGACCCACGCTTCGTTGTTGTCGAACAGATGTGAGAGCGGATTGTCAGGAGTGGAATCGTTCGTGTTCATGTTGCGTCTTGGCGGTTGCTCGACCGATTGACCGGTCGATGTCGTTACATAAGGTTCGGACGAGGCAGTCAACGCTGCCGGGTGCGTATGAGCTTCACGCCACCCGCACGCTGCGCTCGTCGGCTGGCGCGGCCGGCGCGGGCGATGCGCGGCCGGCGGCATCGGCAAAGCGTTCCGGATAGCGGTTGCAGAAGCGCACGCTGTCGTCGTACGGGAAAAAGTCGGGCAGTTCGCCTTTCAATAGATGATCCTTGTGCCGTTGCCATAGCGCAGGATCGAAGAAGTCCGCGTGATGCTGCATGAAGGAACGGCGCACGCGTGGGTCGCCGAGCAAAAATGTGCCGTACGTTTCCGGGAAGATGTCGTGCGGGCCGACGGAGTACCACGGCTCGCCTGACATTTCATCCTCCTCGTTACGCGGCGCCGGCACCGCGCGCACGTTGCAGTCGGTCAGATATTCGATTTCGTCGTAGTCGTAGAACACGACGCGGCCATGACGCGTCACGCCGAAGTTCTTGTACAGCATGTCACCTGGGAAGATGTTCGCCTGCATCAGTTCCTTCACCGCGTTGCCGTATTCCTTGATGCCGTGCTCGACGTCCTCGTCGTTGCCGTTCTGCAGGAACAGGTTGAGCGGCACCATGCGGCGCTCGATATACATATGTCGAATCACCAGGTTGTCGCCGTCGTATTCGATCAGCGACGGCACTTCCCTTTCGAGCTCGCGCACCAGCGCGTCGTCGAGGCGAGAGCGGGGCAACGCGACGCTCGAATATTCGAGCGTATCGGCCATGCGGCCCAAACGGTCGTGCCGTTTGACGAGCTGATACTTGCCCTGGATCTGCGCACGCGTGGTTTCCTTAGGCGGCGGGAAGTTGTCCTTGATCAGCTTGAACACGTACGGAAACGACGGCAGCGTGAACACCAGCATCACAAGCCCCTTGATGCCGGGCGCGACGATGAACTGATCGCTCGAATGCGACAGATGGTGCAGCAGGTCGCGATAGAACAGATTCTTGCCCTGCTTCTGCAAACCCACCGACGTATAGATTTCCGCCTTCGGCTTGCCCTGCATGATCGTGCCGAGAAATTCGACGTACGCGGACGGTACTTCCATGTCCACCAGAAAGTACGAATGCGAGAAGCTGAAAATGATCAGCAACTGGTCGCGCTTGAGCAGCACCGTGTCGAGCGCGAGCACGCCCGGCGTTACGTGACGCAAGGGCACGGCGAACGGCAGCAGCAGATCGCCGTTGATGATCCGTCCGACGATATATGCCGACTTGTTCCGGTAAAACAGCGACGAGAGCACGTGAATCTGGAAGTTGGCCGCTTCGTCGAACACGCCGAACGCGTCGTGGATCGCTTGCATCACGCAGCCGGCGTCGCGCGTCAGGTCTTCGAACGGCGGCTCCAGCTGGAAGTTCGTGACGATGCGTTCGAGCGTCGCCGCGAGCCCGTCCTTGCCGGGATAGTATGCGCGGTAAGTCGGCTTCGCGGCCGGCTCGTCGTTCTCGATATATTCGGTCGAGATGGCCGGGCGCACGAAAATGAAGTCGTTGTTGAAGTACGAGCGGTGCAGGATCTTGCAGCACACCGAATTGAAAAACGTTTCCGCGCACTCCGGCTGGCGGTGCGTGGTCAAAAGGCCGATGTAATGCAGCTTGATCTGCTGCCACACTTCGCTGTCGATTTTTTCCGCGTCGTATTCGTCTTCGAGCAATTCGACGCATTCGTCGACGCGCTCGTCGTATGAGGTAATGCGATCGCGCGCGAGCTTCTGCAGACCGTGCCAGTCGGCCTTTTCAAAGAGCGTTTTGGCATGGATCGCGGCGTCGCGAAAGATCCGGTAATGCCGGTCGAATCCTTCGAGCATCGTCTGCGCGAGGTCAAAGCCGATTTGCGACGACAACAGTTTGGGGAAGTGATTCATGTCGACCGTGCATTCGTCTCATGTCGTGAAGACACCCGTGATTGTATCGTTCGGGTGGACCCGCGACGCATCGCGCCGCTCGACTCGTGCCCTGGCGCCTTCGCGCGTTATCAGGCGTTCGCCGACTTTCAGACTATCTCCGCTCAATGCCTCAGTTTGGCATGCCTTAACAGACGTAACTTTCGACAAAAAATATTTCGCCGAGCGCCGTTCATGCCGGTTTGGCTTCGCGCGTGCCGCTTTCCAGCAACGCGCGCGCCTGGGTTTCGTATTGCGCGAGGTCTTCGAGCGTCGCGTTCAGGTCCTCCAGTTGGCGCTCCAGCACTTCGCGATGACGCGCCACCGTGGCGAGGAACGCATGCAACTGCGGCACCGTGTCGGTGGGCGACTCGTACGCGTCCAGCAGATCGCGAATCTCCGACAACGTGAAGCCGAGCCGTTTGCCGCGCAACGTGAGTTTCAGACGCGTTCGATCGCGGCCCGAATAAACGCGCCGCAAGCCGCTCGATCCTTCGCGGCTCGGTGAGAGTAAACCCTGATCTTCGTAGAAGCGGATGGCTCGCGGCGTGACGTCGAATTCCCGCGCGAGCTCGGTGATCGTGTATTGCGTGTTCATCGGGGCATTCCGTGGCCGGGCAGAAAATCGGATTGAACGATAGAATCGACGTTTACGTTATCGTCAACTTGAGTTGAACGCAACCAGGCGCAGTACGGCGGCGGTACGTCACTCGCACGCCGCAACCACGCCGCCCGGCATCGCACACCTCGCCATGCCGGACGGCCGACGGAGGAAGACACCCACAATGAATGCACTCGAACATCAACTCGACTACCCGTTCAGCGACACCTTGCCGGACGCGGGCCACGCGATGGAAGTCGCGCCAGGCGTGTTCTGGTTGCGCATGCCGCTGCCTTTCGCTCTGGATCACATCAACCTCTGGCTGCTACGCGACGAGATCGACGGCCAGCAGGGCTGGACGGTGGTCGATTGCGGCATCACCTCGGATACGATCAAGGAGAACTGGGAGAAAGTGTTCGACTCGGTGCTCGACGGCCTGCCGGTACTGCGCGTGATCGTCACGCATTGCCACCCCGATCACATCGGCCTCGCGCACTGGATCTGCGCGGGTGGCGACAAGAAGCGCTGGGACGTGCGGCTATGGATGACGCTCGGCGAATACATGCAGGCGCGCGTAATGGGCGCCGGCGACGGCTCGAATGCGGGCGGCGAGGGCGCGGCGCGGCACTTCGCGCGGCACGGCGTGACCGACGAGGAATCGCTCGAGAAACTGCGCAATCGCAAGAGCTACTATGCGAGCCTCGTGCCGGCGATTCCGGGGCAGTATCGCCGCTTGCGCGAAGCCGATGGCGTGAAGATCGGCGGCAAGACCTGGCGCGTGGTGACCGGCTTCGGCCATTCGCCGGAGCACTGCGCGCTGTTCTGCGAAGAGACCGGTGTGCTGATTTCGGGCGACATGGTGCTGCCGCGTATCTCGACTAACGTGTCGGTGTTCGATATGGAGCCGGAAGGCTCGCCGCTGGCGCTGTATCTGGAGTCGCTCGGCCGTTACGAGACGATGCCGGAAGACACGCTGGTGCTGCCGTCGCATGGCAAGCCGTTTCGCGGCGTGCGCACCCGCATCCGGCAATTGCGCGAGCATCACGACGCGCGTCTGGCCGAAGTGCGCGAGGCGTGTGCAGAGAAACCGCAGAGCGCCGCTGATATCGTGCCGCTCATGTTCAAGCGCCAACTCGATATCCATCAGATGACGTTTGCGATGGGGGAAGCGCTGGCGCACTTGCATCTGCTGTGGCTTGCGGGTGAGTTGAAGCGTAAGCAGGATGCGGATGGTGTGATTCGGTTTTCGCCGGCGTGAATGCGGTGGTGTATCGATGAAAAAAGCCCGGTGCTTTCGCAACCGGGCTTTTTTTCACAGGTTCAAACGCGAAGGCGATTACTGCACCGACACCGCCCCAAAGTTCTGCCGTCCAAACGGACTCACGTGATAACCGCTCACGTTCGTGCGCGTGATCGCCGCCGCAGTCGGATACCCGAGCGGAATCCACAGCGCCTGGTCGTGGATGATCTGCTGCGCCTGTTCATATGCCTTCGCGCGCTTGGCCTGATCCGGCGTTGCCTTGCCGTCGGCGATCAGCTTGTCCAGATCCTGGTCGCAGAAGCGCGCGAAGTTGATCCCCGACTTCACCGCGTTGCAACTGAAGAGCGGCGACAGGTAGTTGTCCGGGTCGCCGTTGTCGCCGGCCCAGCCCATGAAGAGTGAATCATGCTGGCCTTGCTTGGCCTGCTTGATCAACTCGCCCCATTCGATCACCTTCACGTCGGCCTTCACGCCGATCTTCGCGAAGTCGGCTTGCAGCAGTTCGGCCCCGGCCTTCGGATTCGGATTCAGCACGCTGCCGTTCGGCCGCACCCAGATCGTCGTTTCGAAGCCGTTGGGATAGCCCGCGTCGGCAAGCAGCTTCTTCGCCTTCGCCGGGTCGTATGGCCAGCCCTTCACGGCCTTGTCGTAGCTCCACGTGTTCGGCGGATACGGGTTCACGGCCGGTGTCGCCGTGTTGTCGAACACGGTCTTCAGATACGTGGTGCGGTCGAACGCCATGTTCAGCGCGGCGCGCACCTTCTGGCTGTCGAGCGGCTTCTTCTGCGTGTTCAACGCGACGAACGCCGTCATGAACGCGGGCGTCTGCACGATGGCGAGCGACTTGTCGCCCTTCGCATCGGCGAGATCCTGCGGCTTCGGCGACAAAGCGATCTGGCATTCACCGGCCTTCACTTTTTGCGCCCGCACCGTGGCGTCCGGCGTGATCGCGTAGATCAGACGGTCGATCTTCGGCTTCGGGCCCCAGTAGGTCGGGTTCACGTCGTAGCGGATGACCGCGTCTTTCGTATAGCTCTTCAGTTCGAACGGACCGGTGCCGATCGGCTTCGAATTCAGATCGACCTGCTTGCCGGCCTTCAGCAACTGGTCGGCATATTCGGCCGAATAGATCGAGGCGAAACCCATCGTCAGGATCGACACGAAGGTCGCGTCGGGCGCGTTCAGCTCGAACTTGACGGTGTTGTCGTCGACCTTGCTGATCGACTTGATGAGCTTCGGCAGACCCATCGACTGCGCATGCGGGAAGCCGCTCGCGCCCGTCACCTTGTGCCACGGATTGCTGTCGTTGAGCATGCGGTCGAACGTGAAGACGACGTCGTCGGCGGTAAGCGGCCGGGTGGGCTTGAAGTAGTCGGTGGTCTGGAACTGCACGTTCGGGCGCAGATGGAACGTGTAGGTGAGGCCGTCGGCGCTCACGTCCCACTTGTCGGCCAGCGCCGGCACCACTTTCTTCGTGGCCTCGTCGTACGAGACCAGCGAGTTGAAGATCACGTCGGCCGACGCATTGGTCGTGACGAGCGAATTGAACTGCACGACATCGAAGCCGTCGGGGCTCGACTCGGTACAGACGGTCAGCGGTTTGGCGAGCACGAGCGCGGGCGCCGTGAACAGTACGGCGGCTGCGAGCAGTTTGAAGCGCATAGGATCTCCCATAACAAGCGCAGTCAGGCAGTGCGTCTGGTTGTGTGGTTATGTTCCGTTGACGAGGGACGGGCGGCCTTGCGGCGTAGCCGTCGTCTTTATTGTGATACGTTTCCGGCGCTGGCGCATGGGTCGGGCAATGCCGCCTACGCGCGCGTCGGCCTTCGCGAAAGCTTATCGAAGGGTGGTTGCGGCGACAACAACATAATCCGCATATTCATATGGAGCGGGCAGCGGGCTTGCGCTCACGCCGTCGCCGCGTGTCGCAGCAGATAGGTGACGCCTTCAATCGCGCGCACGCCGTACCACGACACCATTTCCCCATCGATCAACTCGATGCGCTTGCCGGCCAGTCGCGGATCGCGTTTCAGCGCGTCGCAATGGACCTGCGTGAAGCGATACGGCTCGCTGGAGAGCAGGATGCGGTCGACCTGGGCGAGCCACGGCGCGGCGTCGAAGTCGAGTGTCGGGTAACGCGCGGCGCCTGCCGCACCGCCTTGCACGTCCGGCAGCGTGTGCCAGTTCACGAGCCGCAGCATCGTCGAGATATAGGTGTCGCGCGCCACTGTCATCCACGGCTCGCGCCAGATCAGATACAGCACGTTTTGCGGAGTGAACGCGCGCGCCGTCGCTTCGCTCAGACGGGCTTCGAGCGCATCGCTCAGGCGCCGCGCTTCCTGGGCGCGATCGAAGATCGCGCCCAGCAGCGTATAGAGCGCCAGATTGTCCTGCGGTGTCCGCGGATGTGTCACGACGATATGCGGCACGAACGCGCGCAATCGCTCGACGGTATCGCGCTCGTTTTCGTCGATATTGACGATCAGATGGGTGGGGCGCAACGCACGAATGGCGTCGAGATTCACGGCCTTGGTGCCGCCGACCTTGCGTACCTGCCGCACCTTGTCGTGAGGATGCACGCAAAAGCCGGTGCGGCCGACAATCTGGCTGTCGAGTCCGAGCGCGAACAGCAGTTCGGTGATGCTCGGCACCAGCGAAACGATGCGCGCTGCGGCGCCCGCTGGTTCGTGCGCGACGCCGGCTGCATCGACCGCACGAGGTTGCATGAGTTACTCGGCTTCGGCGGTGGCGCGCGGCTTGCGCGGCGCGCGTTCGAACGCGCGGTCGTAGAGCCAGCGCGGCAGCACGTGCAGCAGCATGGCCACCACGCGCATCTGCCAGGGGAACACCGCGAATGCCGTTTGACGCTCGATCGCCTGCGCCACCTTCACCGCGAAACGATCGGCGTCCATCAGGAAAGGCATGGTGTACGGATTGTGCTCGGTCATGGGCGTGCGGATATAGCCGGGCGCGATAGTGACCACGCCGACATCATACGGTCGCATTTCAACGCGCAACGCTTCCAGATACTTGAGCGCCGCCGATTTCGACGCGCTATACGCGCCAGAGCCCGGCAAGCCGCGCACGCTCGCGACGCTGGCGATACCGACCAGCGTGCCGCGTTTTGCGGCGCTCATCGCGGCGGCGAACGGCTCGAAGGTGGCGACCATGCCGAAGTAATTGATGTCCATCACTTCGCGGAAGGTGCGCAGATCGCCGTGACCAGTGACCGCGCCGCGGCTGATGCCGGCATTGGCGATCACGACATCGGGCAAGCCGTGCCGCGCGATGAACTGCGCGGCTGCATCGGCGAGCGCTTCGGCGTCGCGAACGTCGACGGAATAGATGGAGACGGTGTTCTGCGGATGGGACTGCTGGAAGGCGGCGAGAGCGTCGCCGCGGCGGGCAACGAGGCCGAGAATCGCGCCGCGCCGCGCATATTCGGCGGCGAGCGCGAGGCCTATGCCACTCGATGCGCCGGTAATGAAAACCTTCAGGGGTGAACTCATTCCGGCGCCTCGGCTTTACATCTTCTTGGCGCGGACCTGCGCGACCAGGTAGTCCAGCACCTGAATCGTGCCCGGCAGGCTGTTGGTCGCAGCCGGGCCGGTTTCATACTTGCCCTGCACGGCCAGCGTCGGCACGCCGTCGATCTTGTAGTCGTCCAGCAGCTTCTTGTCCTTCTGCAGCGCGCTTTGCGTCGAGAACGAGTTGTACGCGTCCATGTACTTCTTCGGATCGACGCCGTTCTTCGCGAGGAATTTGGCCTGATCTTCCGGCGTCAGGAGGTAGTCCTTGTTGACGTGGATTTCATTGAAGACCTTCGGCGTGAGCTGCGCTGCCAGGCCGAGCGCGTCGAGCGCGTGATACATCTTGGAATGTGGAATGAAGTCGTCACGGAAGGCGACCGGCACGCGCTTGAACACCACGTCCGGACCTTGCTTCTTCACCCACGCTTCGAGGTACGGGTCGAATTCATTGCAGTGCGGGCAGCCGTACCAGAAGAATTCGGTGACTTCGATCTTGCCGGCCGGCACGTCGGTCGGCTGCGCGGTGGGCAGCACGGTGAAATCCTTGCCCGACACCGGCGCGGCCGGCGATGCCTGTGCCGAGGCTGCAACGAGGCCCAGCGAGAGGAACAGAATGCTCAGCAGTTTCTTCATGTTGTGTTGACCCAAGTAGGCGTAAAACGGTGGCGCCACGCAAATGCCCGTCACCGTCTTCAAGATTCGGCGTTGGACGGTTTGAACCGTCCGTCGTGTTTGTGACACGCGCCGCACGCCGATAGTTCGGCGGCGGCGCGTTCCGGCAAATCACCGTAGGTTTATTGTTGGCTTATTGCTTCGTGAAGCGGATCACTGCGGTATCCACGCCCGCGTCCGACAAACGCTGACGGCTCGAATTCATATCTTCGAACTTCGAGAACGGCCCGATGCGCACGCGGAAATACGTGACGCCGCCGGCATCGCGCTGCGTGACTTTCGATTCGAACCCCTGGAAGGCGAGACGCGCGCGCTGCTGTTCGGCATCCGCCGAGGTCTTGTACGCGCCCACTTGCAGGAAGTAGCCGGTGTTGGCATCGCCCGGCGCCGGCGCCGCGCCCGAACCGGGCTTGGCGTTGGCGGCCGTGGCGGACGAACCGCTCTTCGGCGCCGAACCTGCCGCGGTGGCGGCGGGTGCGCTGGAGGCTTGCGGCTTCTTCGCGGGCGCGGTGGCCGTGCCGTTGCCGTTATCCTGCGCGGGCTTCGGCGCAACCGCCGTGCCGTTCGCGTTGCCGTTGGCGGGCGGCACTTCGACGATCTGCGGTTCTTCCAGCATGCCCGACTGCGTCTGCGAGTTGGTCTGGCCCGGCGCGGTGTTCGGCGGCGCCGGCTGCGCGGCTTGCGGCACCGGCTGGCCCGGCGTCTTGCCTTGCAGCGGGCGGTTCGGGTCGTACTGCGGCTGGCTCGCGCCCGAATCGGGTGCCGCCGGCGGCGCCACCTTCGAGACGAAGGGCGTGGGCGCACGGGTGATATACAGCGCCACCACTACCGCGATCGCAAGGCCGACGATCAGGCCCAGCACGATGCCGAGAAAAGTCCCCCCGGTTTGTTTCGATTGCTTTGTTGTGCGGCGTGGTTTTGCCATTGTATGAATCACCTGCAAAAAGAATCCTGGAACGGCCGTCGATTATAACGACGGCCGCATGCATGTTGCGCCGGAGGACTTACATCTTGACGGGAGCGGAGACGCCGATCGTCGCGAGACCGTTGGCCAGCACTTGACGCGTGGCCGCGAGCAGCGCGACGCGTGCATTGCGCTCGGCCGCATCGTCGACCAGCACGCGCTCGGCTCTGTCATTGTAGAACGAGTGGAATTCCCCGGCGAGGTCGCGCAGATAGAACGCGACGGCGTGCGGCGCGAGTTCGTCGGCGGCATGTTGCAGCATGTCCGGGAATTCGGCGAGCTTGTTCAGCAGGGCCATCGCGCGTTCGCTGGTGAGCGGCGAGACGTCCACGTCAGCCAGCGTGCTTTCGTCCGTGCTGTAGCGCGCCTTGCACTCGGCGATGACCGAGCAGATCCGCGCATGCGCGTACTGCACGTAGTGCACCGGATTCTCGTCGTTCTGCTTCAGCGCGAGGTCGATGTCGAACACGAATTCCGTATCGGCCTTGCGCGAGATCAGGAAAAAGCGCACCGCGTCGCGGCCACGGCGAATCGTTTCCTCGTCGATCAGATCGACGGCGGCTTCCGAGCCCGGCGTCGCGCCGCCCGACCATTCGATCAGGTCGCGCACCGTCACGTAACTGCCGGCGCGCTTGGAGATTTTCACCTCTTCGCCGTTGCGCATGACCGTGACCATCTTGTGCAGGATGTAGTCGGGATAGCCCTTCGGAATGCCGATGCCGAGACCCTGCAGGCCGGCGCGCACCCGCGCGATCGTGCCGTGGTGGTCCGAACCCTGAATGTTGATGACCTTGGTGAAGCCGCGTTCCCACTTGGCGACGTGATAGGCGACGTCCGGCACGAAGTACGTGTAGGTGCCGTCGCTCTTGCGCATCACGCGGTCTTTGTCGTCGCCGTCGTCGGTGGTGCGCAGCCACAGCGCGCCTTCCTGCTCGTAGGTCTTGCCGGCGGCGATCAATGCGTCGACGGTTTTCTCGACGCGGCCTTCCTTGTACAGCGACGACTCCAGGTAGTACTGGTCGAACTTCACGCCGAACGCCTGCAAGTCCATGTCCTGCTCGCGGCGCAGGTACGCCACGGCGAAACGGCGGATCGCTTCGAGGTCTTCGACGTCGCGCGCGCCGGTGACCGGCTCGCCGTCGCTCGCGGCCACGGTGGCGCCGCTCAGATAGTCTTGCGCGATCTCGGCGATGTACTCGCCGTTGTACGCCGAAGCTGGCCAGCCTTCGTCGCCGGGGGAGAGCCCGCGGGCGCGTGCCTGAGTCGACAGCGCGAGCGTCTGGATCTGCACGCCGGCGTCGTTGTAGTAGAACTCGCGATGCACGTCCCAGCCTTGCGAGGCCAGCACGTTCGAGAGCGCGTCGCCGAGCGCGGCCTGACGGCCGTGGCCGACGTGCAGCGGGCCGGTCGGGTTCGCCGAGACGAATTCGATCAGCACATGCTTGCCGGCGTCGCGTTGCGAACGGCCGAAGGCCTCTTTCTCGGCGAATACGGCGGCGATCACCGCCTGCTTCGCAGCGGACGCAAGGCGCAGATTGATGAAGCCGGGGCCGGCCACTTCGGCGGCTTCGACGAGGCCTTGGGCCTGCGGTTGCGCGAGCAGCGCGTCGACGATCTGTTGCGCCAACTGGCGCGGATTGGCGCGCAGCGGCTTGGCGAGTTGCATCGCCACGTTGCACGCGACGTCGCCGTGCGCGGCGACCTTGGGGCGCTCCAGCGTGATGGTGGGCGACACGAACGCGGCTTCGGCCGCGCCTTGCGAGGCGGTCGCGACTTGCTTCACCGTGTCGGCGAGCAGTGTTTCGAGGGTATGTTTATGTGCAGGCAGCATGCTTGTTGCGAGTCCAGTGAGGCAATCCGGTGATGCGGGAGAGGCGCCGGCCGCGCGGCAGGCGCGGCCGGTTCGTCAGAAGCGTGGAAAGCGGCATGCATCTGCCGAAGCGCAGCGGTCGCAATGGGTGCGGTATCAGGCACGTTGCCTGCAACGCATCGAGTGCGGTGCGCGGCGGCTTGCCATGGCGTTGGCTGGCGCGGCATGCGGGTTGCGCCCAACCGGCCGAGCCACGCTACCTGTGGCTTCGCCGCGCGCGGCGCATTGCGGCACGCTTTTCCGTCCAGACGGATTTTAGCAGGTGCTAATATGTTCAATGAGATGCCCAACAAGGGCCGTGGCCGCCGCGCCTGATCGGCGAGCCAACGTAACGCGCGCTGGCTGCCGCCTTTGAGCCGCTCGCGCGCCAATCCAACATAACGAAAAAGGGAACAGTCATGTTGATTACTTTCAAATGCCGAGCCAGCCCGGACGTGATGATGCTGGAAAACCTTGCCCAGTACCTGGTCGGCATCGTCGGCAAGCGGCTGGGTCAACGCGGCGTCATCACTCACGACGAACTGGCCCCCGCCATCGAGAAACTCGAGGCAGCGATTTCCGTCGACAAGCAGGAACGTGCCGAGCACGACGGCCATTTCCACGAAGGCGAAGACGGCCACGAGCATCACGAGATTCCGCCGGGACTCGCGCAGCGCGCGTATCCGTTCCTCGACATGCTGCGCGCGGCGCAGAAGGAAAACGCGGATATCGTCTGGGGTATCTGAGCCGGCGCTGAACCGCTGTGCGCGGCGCTTTAGATAGAGCCGCGGCGCCCGGCGGCGCGAACCTTGCGCACCAACGAAAAGAGCCCGCTCGATGCGGGCTCTTTGTCGTTCAGAGATTCAGACCGACCGGCGCTGCCGTACTGTGCTTACTGGCTGGCGGCGTCCGCCGGCGCGGCCGCGGGAGCCGACGCACCCTTCTTCGCTTTCTGTTTCTTCGGTTTCTTGACGTGTTTCACCGTGGGCGGCGAATACGAACTGACCGAGCTGGAACCGCCAGGCGCGGCGGGCTGGGCCAGCGCCGCCGTGGCGCCCAAGGCAAGCGAAACAGCGGTCAACAACAGCGTCAGCTTCTTCATACGATTTTCTCCGTTGACGATTGCAATTAGTAAGCCGACGCGTTTTGGCCGCGTCTGGCGGGGTCAAGCCGCCTCAGTCTACAAAGCCGAAAATTACGTTGCCGCAAATATTCAGTCTTTCAAGGCCGATATAGTGGGCTTCCCGCCACGCCCGAAGGCTTACAGCAAAGGCGCCAAGGCCCGTTCCGCATCCGTTTTCGACAGCGACATGCGCTTTGCGTAGTCTTCCAACTGGTCCTGACCGATCTTGCCGACCGAGAAGTAAGTGCTGTCCGGATGCGCCAGATAGAAGCCGGAGACGCTCGCCGCCGGCAGCATGGCCAGCGATTCGGTCACGCTCATGCCGATATCGGTGGCTTGCAGCACGTCGAACATGTCGCGCTTCACCAAGTGATCCGGGCAGGCCGGATAGCCGGGCGCGGGACGGATGCCGTGGTACTTTTCCGCGATCAGGTCGTCGTTGGAGAGGGTTTCGGCGTTCGCGTAGCCCCACAGGTCGCGCCGCACGCGCGCATGCAGCGCTTCGGCGAAGGCTTCGGCGAAACGGTCGGCGAGCGCCTTCAGCATGATCGCGCTGTAGTCGTCGTGGTCCTTTTCGAACTGTTTTTCCTTCACGTCGACACCCAGACCCGCCGTCACCGCGAACATGCCGATGTAGTCGGCCACGCCCGAATCCTTCGGCGCGATGAAGTCGGCAAGCGAGCGGTTCGGCCGCATCACGCCGTCCACCACCGGACGCACGCTCTGCTGGCGCAGATTGCGCCACGTGAGCGCGACTTCCGAGCGCGATTCGTCCGTGTAGATTTCGATGTCATCGTCGTTCACCGTGTTGGCCGGCAGCAGCGCGATCACGCCGTTCGCTTGCAGCCAGCGACCCTGGATCAGACGCGCGAGCATCGACTTGCCGTCCGAGAACACGCGCCGCGCCGATTCGCCGACGATCTCATCGTTCAGGATGGCCGGATACGGGCCGGCCAGGTCCCACGTCTGGAAGAACGGACCCCAGTCGATATAGTTCGCCAGGTCGCTCAGATCGAAGTTCTTGAACACGCGGCGGCCGATGAACTTCGGCTTGACTGGCTGGTAGCTCGCCCAATCGACCTTGGTTTTGTTGGCGCGGGCTTCGGCCAGCGTCACCATGGGCAGCGCTTTCTTGTTGGCGTGCTGATCGCGGATCCGGTCGTAATCGGACTTGAGTTCGTCGAGGTACTTCGCCGCGCCTTCGTCGGACAGCAGGCTCGATGCCACAGAGACCGAGCGCGACGCGTCCGGCACGTAGACCACCGGCCCTTCGTAATGCGGCGCAATCTTCACGGCAGTGTGCACGCGCGAGGTGGTCGCGCCGCCGATCAAAAGCGGAATCTTCTTGATGCGGAAGTAGTCGTCGCGCTGCATTTCCGAGGCGACATACGCCATCTCTTCGAGGCTCGGCGTGATCAGGCCGGAGAGCCCGATGATGTCCGCGCCTTCGACCTTCGCCTTGGCGAGAATGTCGTTGCAGGAGACCATCACGCCCATGTTGACCACTTCGAAGTTATTGCACTGAAGCACCACCGAGACGATGTTCTTGCCGATGTCGTGCACGTCGCCCTTCACCGTGGCGATGACGATCTTGCCCTTCGCGCGCACGTCGGCGCCCGCTTCGGCCATCAGCTTCTTTTCTTCTTCGATGTACGGAATCAGATGCGCGACGGCCTGCTTCATCACGCGCGCCGACTTCACCACTTGCGGCAAGAACATCTTGCCCTGGCCGAACAGGTCGCCGACGATGTTCATGCCGTCCATCAACGGCCCTTCGATCACGTTGATCGGGCGGCCGCCGTCCGCGGCGATCTTCGCGCGGACTTCTTCGGTGTCTTCGACGATGAAGTTGGTGATGCCATGCACGAGCGCGTGCGACAGACGCTTCTCGACCGGCTGGTTGCGCCACTCGAGGTTTTCTTCCTTCTTCGCCGCGCCGGTCTTGAACTTGTCGGCGATTTCGAGCAGCCGGTCGGTGCCGTCTTCACGGCGGTTCAACACGACGTCTTCAACGCGTTCGCGCAACTCCGGATCGAGGTCGGCATACACGCCGAGCTGGCCCGCGTTGACGATGCCCATGTCCATGCCCGCCTGGATCGCGTGATAGAGGAACACGGTGTGGATCGCCTCGCGCACCGGATCATTGCCGCGGAACGAGAACGACACGTTCGACACGCCGCCGCTCACCTTTGCGTATGGCAGATTCTCTTTGATCCAGCGCGTGGCGTTGATGAAGTCGACGGCGTAGTTGTTGTGCTCTTCGATGCCGGTTGCGATCGCGAAGATGTTCGGATCGAAGACGATGTCTTCCGGCGGAAAACCGACTTCGTTCACCAGGAAATCATACGAGCGCTTGCAGATCTGCGTCTTGCGCTCGAAGGTGTCGGCCTGGCCCTTTTCGTCGAAGGCCATCACCACCGCGGCCGCGCCATAGCGGCGAATCAGGTTCGCGTGGTGGCGAAACGCTTCTTCGCCTTCCTTCAGCGAGATCGAGTTGACGATCGCTTTGCCTTGCACGCACTTCAGGCCCGCTTCGATCACTTCCCACTTCGACGAGTCGATCATGATCGGCACGCGCGCGATATCCGGTTCCGACGCGATCAGATTCATGAAGCGCACCATCGCCGCTTTCGAATCGAGCATCGCCTCGTCCATGTTGACGTCGATGACCTGCGCGCCGTTTTCGACCTGCTGCCGCGCCACCGCGATCGCGTCGTCGAACTGGTCGTTCAGGATCATTCGCGCGAACGCCTTCGAGCCGGTCACGTTGGTGCGTTCACCGACGTTGATGAAAAGCGTCCCGGACGTGACGTTGAACGGCTCGAGGCCGGAAAGGCGCATGGTGTGATCGGTCATGGCGTATGTGCTCGATTGCTGCGATTAAGTGCGTCGTGTTCGATAGCGGAAGTGCGGCGGCGCCTGCTCGGCGAGGCGCCGCTGGGCTCAGGCTGCGTCGCGGTATTGCGTGGGCCACGCGCGCGGCTTCACTTCGGCCAGCGCCTGCGCAATCGCCGCGATATGCTCCGGCGTCGTGCCACAGCAACCGCCGGCAATATTCACAAGCCCGGCCTGCGCGAATTCCTTCAGTAGACCCGACGTATCCGCGGGCAGTTCGTCGAAGCCCGTATCGCTCATCGGATTCGGCAAGCCGGCGTTCGGATAGCACGACACGTAAGTGTCGCAAAGCTTGGCCAATTCGGCGATATACGGGCGCATCAAAGCCGCGCCCAACGCGCAATTCAAACCGAACGTGAGCGGCTTCGCATGACGCAGCGAGTTCCAGAACGCTTCAACCGTTTGACCCGACAGAATGCGGCCCGACGCATCGGTGACGGTGCCGGAGATCATGATCGGCAAACGCTCGCCGGTGTCTTCGAACAGTTCGTCGAGAGCAAACAGCGCAGCCTTCGCATTGAGCGTGTCGAAAATGGTCTCGACAAGGAACAGATCCGCGCCGCCGTCGAGCAAAGCCTTGGCCTGGTCGTAGTAGGCCGCGCGTAGTTCGTCGAACGTCACATTGCGCGCGCCCGGATCGTTCACGTCAGGGGAAATGCTCGCGGTCTTCGGCGTCGGTCCGATCGCGCCGGCCACGAAGCGCGGCTTGTCGGGCGTCGAAAATTTGTCGCAGGCGGCACGCGCCAGTTTCGCCGATTCGAGATTCATCTCGACGGCGAGCGCTTCCATGCCGTAGTCCGCCTGGGCAACCGTGGTCGCACCGAACGTGTTGGTTTCGATGATGTCCGCGCCCGCCGCCAGATACTGCTCGTGGATCTCGCTGATGATTTGCGGCTGCGTGATCGACAGCAGTTCGTTGTTGCCTTTGATGTCGCGCCCGTAGTCCTTGAAGCGCTCGCCGCGATAGCGGGCTTCGTCGAGCTTGTAGCGCTGGATCATCGTGCCCATTGCGCCGTCCAGGATCAGGATGCGCGACTTGAGCAGCGCGGGCAGCCCCGTGCCGCGCGTGTAGGCGGCGTCGGGACGGACTGGCGTGGCGGTTTGAGCGGGCTGGTTCATGGCGGACGAGGGCTTGCGCCGGCTTTTTCGGGAAACCTGTCATTGTAGCCGCTGCCGGGCAGATCCGCCCGGCGCGGGCGAGGCGCAGTCACCCGGGCTGTCGAGGTGCGCTGCATCGAAAAGAACGTAAAAGCGAACGTAAAAGCGAACGTTAAAGCAAACGTTAAACCGGCACGGCAAAGAAAACGGCCCAGCGAGGCAAAAGCCTGCTGGGCCGCTTCATATTTGCCGACCGACTTGTAAAAGCCGCCGGGTTACCCGGTTACGGGGCCGGACGGCGCGGTCGATGTATGTCGCCAAAAACGTTAAATCGAACCCTGCCGTTAGTGAAGAATCACCGGTTGATGCATCAGGCTGTCGAACTGGCCGAGGAATTCGTCTACTTCATCCAGCGACGGCTCCTCTTCGATCAGCTTTTGCACGTGCTCGCGAAAACGCGCCGCCATTGCTCCGTCGATATAGATCTCACGCTGCATGTTTTTGTCGACGATCTCGTAGCCGCCCGACTTCATGGCCAGCGGGCCTTCCTGCGGCGGAAACTCGACGACACAATAGTTGGGGCTGTTGTAGATCATTTGCATGGCGACACTCCTTATTTCCGTTGGCTCCTGGCCATTCCTGCGCCATAGGTGGAGCGTATGGTTTGGAATTCAAGGGGTGGGTCCGGATTGACGCTTGTAAAGTTCCGAACCTACCGGTTAGACCGGCCTTTCAAGAAACGTTTCAAGCAGTGCAGCAAAACGGTGAGGTTGCTCGATGGGCGCGAGATGAGCGGCATCCAGCAGTTCGAAACGTGCGCCTTCGATGGCGTCTGCTATTGCCTGTGTAGAAGCAGGCGGCGTGCCCGTGTCGTGGCGGCCCGCCACGGTCAATGTTGGGCATCGGATTGCTCCCAGCTTACTGCGTACGTCGAAATCGCGCAGGGCTTCGCACGCCATGGCGTAGCCTTCTGACAACGTGTGGGTCAACACGTCGCGGATCTGCTCGACCGCTTCGGGATGCGCGGCCTGAAAATCGGGCGTCAGCCAGCGGCTCAATGTCGCGGGCACGAGCGACGCCATCCCGTCGCGGCGGGCCGCCGCGGCGCGCTGATCCCACGTGGCGCGGGCTTCCGGCGGCGTGCCGGCGCTGCTGTCGGCGATCGTCAAGGAGTCGACGCGCGCGGGATGATCGAGTGTAAATTGCTGGGCGATCATGCCGCCCATCGACATGCCGACCAGATGCGTACTGGGTGCGTCGAGTGCATCGAGCAGCGTGACGAGATCGTGCGACAGATCGGCGATGCTGAAGGGCGCGCCGGATGCGGCGGTCTTGCCGTGGCCGCGCACGTCGTAGCGCAGCACGGTGTAGTCGTCGCGGAAATAGCCTGCGAGCTGGTCCCACACGGACAAATCACCACCGAGCTGATGGATGAACGTCAGCCACGGGCCGCCGCCCTCGTTGCTCAGCACATAGCGCGTCTCGATACCGTTGATGTTCACTTGCATGCGGGCTCCTTTGAAGGGGAACGCAGTGGAAGGGTCCATTCGCGCGCGCTGTGTCCCATCTGTCATGGGCTAATTACCGCTGATCCATATACGCAGCATAGGCGCGAACGGTTGCAGCAGGTGGTGCGAGTCAACCTTAGTGCGGAAGTTTCGCCGATCTGATGGAGACCTAGTTCGGATTCGTTGCTTATGGTTTGATGATGCCGGGTGTATTGGCGGGATCGGTCGGATCGACCGGAGATGAGGGCATGGCCTCGGGCGTAACTGCCGATGCGGCCGGCGCTGGCGGGCTGGTCGAAATATCAGGGGAAGCCGTGCTTGCATCGCCATTGCTGCTGGGCGGGCTGCCGGCCGTGTCGGCATTGAGCTTGCCGCGCCACACCAGTTCGAATTGCGTGCCGTTAGGTTCCGTCTGAACGATACGCGCGGGCAGCCAGCCGAGCGACGGCGCAAGCCACACGTCGATGCGGCGCAAATCGCCATCACGGCGGGGCAGGCGCTTGAAATGGCGCGTGTCGAGGAAACCTTGGGCGGTGCGGATGGTTTCGTCGCCGATCGTCTCGACCGGCCAGTTTTCGCCGCTATCGTTATCCACCACGAAGAACTGCCGCGTCACGCCCGGTTTGTAGGCGGCCGGGTCACCGCGCACGAGGCTGGCGAGTTGCATCACCATGCTGAAACGGTCCTGCGCGCCGTCGGGCAACTGCAGCGTGGTCGGGGTGCGGGTAAAGGCGATTTTCTTGTCAGTGCGGTTGAAGATCGCGATGTCTTCCGGCCGGCGGCCGCGTTTTTCGACGTACTGCTCTGGCGCGAGGCCGAATGCGTCGATGCGGCCGTGGCTCGAATACACGAATGTACCGATGAAAGGCAGCGGCACGGAGACGACCATTTCGTAGCTTTGCGCGTTGCTGGTCCAGTGGATCGTGCCGGGCTGGTTGCGCACACCGTTGTAGAACGTGTCGTATTGCAGTTCGCCCGATGGCGGGACGGAGAACTTCACGCCGGGCGACGCTTGCGGCGCGCTCGCGGCAGCGGGCGCGCTGGCTGTGCCGGCGGCGCTGGCGGTGGCATTGGGTGCCGCGGTGGGGCCTGCTGCGGCCGGGGAGCTTGCCATGACGTCAGATGCCGCGGCAGGTGCTGCTGGCGCGGCCTGCTTTGCCGGTTGCAAGGCGGTGAGCACATGTTCGCGCGGCTTGCTCGCCGCGGCGTGGCGCGCCGGTGCCGGTTCAGGCACGGGTGACGCGGCGGCCGGTTTGCGTTCGATGCGTTCGGGCGTCAGCAACGCGACCTGCACGGGAACATGCTCATTGTCCGAGGGGTTTAGCGTCGCGCGATTGCGCTCGACCCATTGCGCGGCGATCCAGTGCAAAACGGCCACGACCAGCAGCACCACGATCCAGCGCCACACGCGCAAACCGGTGCGCGGCCCGCTGGGCGGCGTGCGATCGGATCGGCGGGTCACGGGAGCTGAGGACATCGGTCAGTGAATGTGTGCGGGCGGAAAGCTTCGGGATCGACGAGCGGCGCGTGCGAGCGGCGATTATTGCGAAAAAGGCGCCAGGCCTGATGCCTGATGCGTACGAGGCAGGCAGCGAACCGATTCGACCGCACAGCCGCGAGCGATGTTCCGCGCCGATGAAAACACGCGTACGTTCAGTACGCAGAACCACGCATGCAACGCCGTATCGTCGCCTTGCCGACTGAGTTCGCTTCAAGTCTTGCGACCAACAAGCGCCCAACGCGCAACAACACGCCTATTCGTCGCGTGGCGACGCACTATACCCTAGCTCATACGAGAGCTTTTCCGCGCACTCGCGCAACGCCGTATCGATCTCGCCGCCCCAGCGAATATCGAACGCGCCTTCATGACCGAGCGCGACGAGGCCGAGCGCGAGTTCGCCGGTCGAATCGAACACCGGCATGCAGAACGCGTGAATGGTCGGCAGCAACATGCCTTCCACGCGCGCCGCCTGATGCTCCCGCACTTGCGCGAGGACCTGCTCGACTTCGTCGCGCGTGCGCGGGCCACCCATATGCGACGAACGGCGCGAGTCGGCCAGTTCGCGTTCGAGCATCGCAGCGGTCTTGCTCGATGGCAGGTACGCGGCGAACAGCAGACCGGTGGCGGAACTGAGCAGCGGCATCACATCGCCGAGTTTCAGCGACGCCTTGGCCGGATAGCTCGATTCCATCCAGTGCACCATGGTCGGCCCCTGATTGCCCCATACCGCGATGCCCACCGTGAGATCGAGCCGGTCGCGCAGTTCCGACAGCGCGACGCGTGCGAGCTTGACGCCGTCGACCCGAGCCAGCCGCGCGAGTCCCAATTGCAGCGCGAACCCGCCAAGCTCATAGCGGCCCGACAGCGGGTCTTGCGACACCACACCGAGGCGCAGAAAACTCACGAGATAACGATGCGCCTTCGCCGGGCTCATGCCCGCACGCTGGGCGAGATCGCGCAGCATCATGGCGCGCGGCTCGTGGGTCAGCACGTCGAGCAATTTGAAGCCGACTTCGATCGACTGGATGCCCGAGCGCAGCTTTTCCTCGCCGCTCTCGACGCTGTCGTCGTCGGGTTCGGTCGGGTCGAGCGGTGGAGCGGAGTCGGCGTCGGTATGGATCGCGCCGGAGCGGGCATTTGGAGGCATGAGCGAGGCGCGCGCAGCGCATTCAAAAAGTGGTACACGGATGACGCAGACTGCGGGGACTTGGGCCGCGCCGATTCACCATCGTAGAATAGATTCCTTCTATCGTCACTAACACGGTTCATTCCTCTATGAAACTTGCCACGCTGAAGGACGGCACGCGCGACGGCCAGCTGATCGTCGTGTCCCGCGACCTGCACACCGCGGCTATCGCCGACGTGATCGCGCCCACGTTGCAGCGCGTGCTCGACGACTGGGCCTTCTACGCGCCGCAATTGCACGATCTGTACGACGCGCTCAATCAGGGCCGCGCGCGCAACACCTTCTCGTTCGACGCCAAGGAATGCATGGCGCCGCTGCCGCGCGCGTTTCAATGGGCCGACGGCTCGTCGTATGTGAATCATGTCGAACTGGTGCGGCGCGCGCGCGGCGCGGAAATGCCGCCGGAATTCTGGACCGATCCGCTGATGTACCAAGGCGGCAGCGACGACTTCATCGGGCCGAAAGACGACGTGCTGTGCGCATCCGAAGCATTCGGTATCGACTTCGAGGCGGAAGTCGCCGTGATCACCTCCGACGTGCCGATGGGCGCCACGCCCGACCAGGCGCTCAGAAGCGTGCGTCTGATCACGCTCGTCAACGACGTCTCGCTGCGCAATCTGATTCCCGCCGAACTCGCGAAAGGTTTCGGCTTTTTCCAGAGCAAGCCGGCCACCTCGTTCGCGCCGGTCGCGGTGACGCCCGACGAACTCGGCGAACACTGGCGCGAAGGCCGCGTGCATCGGCCGATGATCGTCCACTGGAACAACAGGAAGGTCGGTCAGCCGGACGCCGGCACTGACATGGTGTTTCACTTCGGCCAGTTGATCGCGCACGCGGCGAAGACACGCAACCTGCGAGCAGGCGCGATCGTCGGCTCGGGCACGGTGTCGAACAAGGACGCCAAGCGCGGCTACTGCTGTATCGCCGAGAAGCGCTGCCTCGAAACCATCGAGCACGGCGCGCCACAGACCGAGTTCATGAAGTACGGCGATACGGTGAAGATCGAAATGTTCGACGAAGCGGGCAAGTCGATTTTCGGTTCGATCGACCAGGGCATCGCGCCGCTGGATTGAAGCACCGCTTTTGTGCGGAGTGCGGCGTCCGGGCCGCGTTCCGCAGCGCGCCGCGCCGGATTCGAAAGGGTTTCGCCCGATGCCGCGGCGAGTGCGCGCGGCTACACTGACTGGCGCGACGGCGTGGCGGGGGTGGCCGACTGCGGGTTCATCGCAGGACCGTCGCAAAGCCGCGTGTGAACGGCACGTGAGCAGGGCATGAGCCGGGACATCGGCAGCACATCAAAAACGAAAAACCAACGTGAGGAGACAGCATGCCGCGATTCGAATCTCTTGAACCTGGAACCCGGCGCGCTCGCGCATCCAACCACTTGGGCTTGACGCCCTGGCGCAATCGGCTTGCGCGCCGCGCCGTTGCGTTATGCGCGACGCTTGCCGGCGTGTTGCCCGGCATCGCGCTGGCGCAAGTGAAAATCGGCCTCGTGTTGTCGCTCACCGGGCCGGCAGCGTCGCTCGGCATTCCCGCGCGCGATACGGTCGCGCTGCTGCCCAAACAGATCGGCGGTCAGAGCGTCGAATACATCGTGCTCGACGACGCGTCCGACACGACCCAGGCCGTACAGGACACCAAGAAGCTGATCTCCGAAAATCACGTCGACGCGATCATCGGTTCGTCGATTACGCCGAATTCGCTGGCGATGATCGACGTGGTCGCCGAAGCTCAAACGCCGATGATCTCGCTGGCGTCGTCGGCGAAGATCATCGAGCCGGTGGATGCAAAACGCCACTGGGTCTTCAAGACGCCGCAAACCGACGCAATGATGGCGTCGGCGATTGCCGAACATGCGAGCCTGCACGGCGTCAAAACCATCGCGTTCATCGGCCAGGCCGACGCGCTCGGCGAGACCTTCTACGCCGAGGTCGCGAAGTTCGCGCAACTGCATCACATCGAGATGGTGGCGAGCGAGCGCTTCAATCGCACTGATCCGAGCGTGACTGGCCAGGTCCTCAAGATTCTCGCGACGCACCCCGACGCGGTAGTGGTCGGCGCGGCCGGCACGCCCGCCGCGTTGCCGCCGAAGACGCTCAGGGAGCGTGGCTACAAAGGCATGATTTATCACAATCATGGAGTCGGAAATAACGATTTCCTGCGCGTGTGCGGCGCCGACTGCAACGGCACGTTCCTGCCCGCGAGTCCGGTGCTGGTCGCCGCGCAATTGCCGGCGGATCATCCGGCCAAGCGCCTCGCGCTCGACTACATCGCGCGCTTCGAAGCGGTGCGTGGCGCGGGCAGCGTGTCGGCGTTCGGCTCGTACACATGGGACGCCGGCATGCTGCTCAGCAACGCTGTGCCGATCGCGCTGAAAAGGGGCGCGCCGGGCACGCCGGAATTTCGTCGCGCGCTGCGCGATGCGCTCGAGGCGACGCGCGGTCTCGCGGACACCAACGGCGTCGTCAACATGAGCGCCACGGATCACCTCGGGCTCGATCAACGGGCGCGTGTGATGGTGGAAATCAAGAATGCGAAGTGGATTTATCAGCCGCGTTGAATGAACGCGGCACGGTTCAACCGACACACGATACACGGACTGCTCATCATGTCTCAGGCACCACACCGTAACGACGCGTTTTACGCGCACTACCAGTCGCTCCAGTTGCATCGCCATCCGCACGGCGTGCTCGAAGTCGTGATGAGCGGCGAGGGCGCCAACAAGAGCGCGCTCGCCACCGCCAACGCGCGCATGCACTTCGAACTCGCGGAGATCTGGCGCGACATCGACCGCGATCCCGATACGCGTGTGGCAATCATTCGCGGTGAAGGCAAGGGCTTTTCGGCGGGTGGCGACCTGCAACTCGTCGAAGACATGGCGACCAATTTCGACGTGCGCGCGCGAGTGTGGCGCGAGGCGCGCGATCTCGTCTACAACGTGATCAATTGCAGCAAGCCGGTTGTGTCGGCCATGCACGGACCGGCGGTGGGTGCCGGGCTCGTCGCGGGCCTCCTCGCCGACATCTCCATCGCGACGAAGACTGCGCGCATCATCGACGGGCATACGCGTCTGGGCGTGGCCGCGGGCGATCATGCGGCGATCGTCTGGCCGCTCCTGTGCGGCATGGCGAAAGCCAAGTACTACCTGATGCTGTGCGAGCCGGTGAGCGGCGAGGAGGCGGAGCGCATTGGGCTCGTCTCGCTCGCCGTCGACGAGAAAGATTTGTTGCCCAAAGCATTCGATGTCGCGCAGAAGCTGGCCAACGGCTCGCAAACGGCGATTCGCTGGACCAAGTACGCGTTGAACAACTGGCTGCGCTCGGCGGGACCGGCGTTCGATACGTCGCTCGCGCTGGAATTCATGGGCTTTGCCGGGCCGGACGTGCGCGAAGGCGTGAACTCGCTGCGCGAGCGGCGCGCGCCGGATTTCGGCGGCGCCGACCCGTGGCGCGCACCGCCGTCGAACGGCGGCGCGACAGGCGGCGAGGGCTCCTGAGGCCGCCTGCCGCACGGTATGATCGAAACAGACGCGCGCGGGACGGCGCCCC
The DNA here is from genome assembly GCF_046026985.1 of Paraburkholderia sp. RL18-101-BIB-B. Lineage (NCBI taxonomy): Bacteria > Pseudomonadati > Pseudomonadota > Betaproteobacteria > Burkholderiales > Burkholderiaceae > Paraburkholderia > Paraburkholderia sp. RL18-101-BIB-B. Next base: position 229,020 of record NZ_JARESV010000008.1, on the reverse strand, counting down.
TTCTTTACTTTACGCAGCGAGGCGACAAGCATGACCGATACTCCTGGCTCCACGCCGCCCTTTCCCGGCTTTCCCGGTTTCCCGCCCGCTGAAATGCTCGAACGCATGTGGGGCATGATGCGGCTGTCGCCGTTCGGCTCGGCTTTTTCCGGCGCGCAGCCGGCCGGCGGCGGCCTCGGACCGTCGCTCTCGATGATGTCCGACATGATGGCGCCGCTCACCAACGTCGAGGAACTCGACAAGCGCATCACCGACATGCGCGCGGTCGAGCAATGGCTCAAGCTGAACCTGAGCATGTTGCAATCCGCGATTCAGGCGCTCGAAGTGCAACGCGCGACGCTCGCGACACTACGCGCGTTCGGCGCTTTCGCGCAGTCGTCGATGGCGCAACCCGCAGAGTCGGCCGCGCCGAGTCCCGCGCCGGCGACGGGCTGGCCGCATCCGGCGGCGCCTGCCCCGGCGCCAGCGCCGGCCGCTTCGGCGAGCGCCGCTTCGTCGGCTGAGGAGCCGGCCGGCGGGGAAGAGGAGGCGCCCGGCACGCCGCCCTTCGACGCATCCGCGTGGTGGAATCTGCTGCAATCCCAATTCAACCAGATCGCCCAGTTCGCGATGACGCAACCGCCGAACGCCGGTGCGGGTGCCGAGGCATCTGATTTTGTGCCCGACGATGCGGAGGCTTCGGCAGCCGGCGGCGGGCCAGCGGCCGACGCGCCGCAGGCGCCGGCACAGGACGCGGAATCCGCGGCCAGGCGACCGGCGGCGAAGCGGGCGCCGGTGGCCGCGAAGCGCACGAGCGGCGCGAGCGCCAGCCCGAAAGCCACGAAAAAGTCTGTCTAAAGGCGGGAATGAAACGCGGTGGCGTGACGCGGGTGACGACGCAGCACAGAAAGGCGAGTTCGCCGTCTGTCATGGTTTTGACCCCGATCGTCCGCCACACTCCGCGAATCGCGCGTTTTCTTGCGCAAGGTCAGCAGGCACCGGAATTGCGGCTGTTACGGCGCGGGTTCGGCCAGGTCAGCGTGCTATCATTGTGTAAGCTTTATTTTTGGCTTTTGGGCGTGCGCTGAAAACTACCAATCCAGCCGCCCTTGCTCCATTCACCGCCGGCAACACCGGCGCAGGGCTGGACGGTGCGGTTTTCATCGCAAACTGGCTCGACCTCAGGCACAGGGTATCCCTCACCCACGGTTGGCCGCGCAGCGCGTAACGTAGGGGTAGGCGCGCGGGCGCAAATGCCTGGACTTCTTTGCCGTCGGGTGCATCTAGGCGGCCGATTACCGCGTAAAATTGAATGCTTGGCCGGCAAACGGTGCACATCCGTTCGTCGTGAGCAAAAGTACTACACGTAGTAGTGACAGACACACACAGTATGCGCAGAACAGGGGTGGGACTATGAACACCATGCTTTATCCGGAACTTTATAAATCGCTCGAATCCGTTCGATGGGACATGGAGAAAGACATTCCCTGGGACAAATTCGATGCATCGCTATTGACCGACGAGCAGGCAGCGACGATCAAGATGAACGCGATCACCGAATGGTCGGCGTTGCCCGCCACGGAAATGTTTCTGCGTGACAACCATCACGACAGCGATTTCTCCGCGTTCATGAGCGTGTGGTTCTTCGAAGAACAGAAGCATTCGCTGGTGCTGATGGAATATCTGCGCCGCTTCAAGCCGGAAATGTGTCCGACCGAAGAGGAACTGCACGCGGTGCGCTTCGAATTCGATCCGGCGCCGCCGTTGGAAACGCTGATGCTCCACTTCTGCGGCGAAATCCGCCTGAATCACTGGTATCGCCGTGCCGCCGAATGGCACACCGAGCCGGTCATCAAGCACATCTACGAAACCATTTCGCGCGACGAAGCGCGTCATGGCGGCGCGTACCTGCGCTACATGAAGAAGGCGATGGCGCAAACCGGCGACATCGCGCGTGCCGCGTTTGCGAAGATCGGTGTCCTGATGGCATCGGCTCGCCGCACGGAAAAACCGCTGCACCCCACCAACTTGCACGTGAACCAGGCGCTGTTCCCGCGCGACACGATTCAATCGCGTTTGCCGGATCCGGAATGGCTCGAACGCTGGCTCGACGAACAGATCCGTTTCGACGACGGCTGGGAAAAGAAGGTGGTGGAGCGCATTCTGCACAACCTTTCCATTCTGTTCGAGCGCACGTTCAACACGGCGCAGGAACTGAATCGCTACCGCAAGGAAGTGGTCGCGCGTCTGCAGGCGGATCAGAAGTCGGCTGAACAGCCGGCCTGATGGTCGCGAGCAGGTGACTCGGCTTCGCGGCGCCACGCGCTGCGAACTGGTTTGAAAAAAAGAACGGTCTGGCACACTTATGTGCGCCAGGCCGTTTTGTTTCATGCGGCCCATCGTGTATGGTGACGGCACCTTCCTGTCCTTTCCGATTCCTCCATGGCTGCCATTTTTGAACGCAAGATGCTGACGCGCGACGCACTGGTGACGCTGCGTCCTTCGCTGAACGCGCCGGTGGTGTTTACCAACGGCGTGTTCGATATCCTGCATCGCGGGCATGTGACTTATCTCGCCGATGCGAAGGCTCTGGGCGCCTGCCTGATCGTCGGCGTGAATAGCGATGCGTCGGTTCGTATGCTCGGCAAAGGCGACGATCGGCCTATCAATAACGAGGCTGACCGGATGGCTTTGCTGGCGGCGCTAGAGAGTGTCGACTACGTGGTGTGCTTCGGCGAAAAGACGCCCGTCGAGTTGATTTCGGCGGTGCGGCCGGACGTGCTCGTCAAGGGCGGCGACTACGACATGGATGTGCTGCCCGAGTCGGCCATTGTGCGAAGCTGGGGCGGTAAGGCGCTAGCGATTCCCTTCGAACACGACCGCTCGACTACCGCACTGCTGAAGAAAGTTCGTACGCAGGGCTAAAGGCCAACTGCCGCGCGAGCAACGCACCGACTTCGCGTCTCGCGTCGCCCGCCGCGAAGTCTGTCCGCTCGTTGCGTGACTGCTCGAGTTACTGCTTGCGTTACTGCGACAGCGCGGACGCCGCGATCGGCGCCACCGGCGCTGGGCCGCCGACAACAGCCAGATCGGCAGCCTCCGACGCCGTGACCGGCTGCACCTTCAACCATTCCTGATGAACCTGGCGATTCAGATGGTTGGGCTCGCGTCCGCCGGCTGTAGGCGTCGGGCCGAATACGCCGCGCACCGCGACGAATGCCAGCATGTTGGCAAGAAACAATATGGCGATCAGCCAGCGCAGCATTGTTGGTTTTCCCCGTCCAGAAGTTGAGCCGCCGTTATCCCTATGGCCGCGATTCAGTTGCCGCGTTCCATGACGCGCTCGGCAGCAATCAGCGCAAGACCGGAGAGCACGAGCGAATCGTGGCGAGTATGCGGCACTTTCAGCGCGCTCGCCACTTCGTCCACGGCGCCGCCGCTGACCAGGAGGCGCACCGGAACCTGCCATTCATCCTGCAGATCGCGCCACATGCGCTCGATCAAGCCCGCTTGCGCCAACGTGCAACCGGCGGATAGCGAGCGCGGCGTGTCCGTCGCGAAGAACGGGCCGCGGCGCGTCGTATCGGGCATGCTGCCGTCGAGCAGGCCGCGCGCGGCTTGGGCGTCGAGCGTCGGCAGTTGCGCCGTGTGCTCGCCGAGCGAGCGCATCATCAAGCTCCACCCCGGCGCGATCAGGCCGCCGACAAAGCAGCCGTCCGCGCGCAATGCTTCGAGCGTGGTCGCCGTGCCGAACGTCGCAATCAGTAGATGTTCGCCGGGAAACGCCGCATGCGCGCCGATCATGCCGGCCCATCGGTCGCTGCCGAGTGCATCCGGCGTGGTGTAGCTGTTGGTCACGCCGCATTGCTGCGCGCAGGCGCGAATCGTCGTAAGCGGCAGTTGCGGCCAGCGCGCGTCGAGCAATGCGGCAATCCGTGCGGCGACGTTTTCGCCCGCCACATTCGACAACCATGCGCCGCCGGGCGCCGGCAAATCCGACCAGTCCGGCCGATCCGCGCCGCCATGCGTCAGCGCGCCGGCCGCGATCTGGGAGCCGTCCGCCTGCACCAGCGCCCACTTGATGCGGCTATTGCCCGCGTCGATCAACAACCAGGGCGCGCCGCTCGTCATGCGGCACCGTCGGCCAGACGCAGCGAGACGTCGCCGGTCGCCACGGTCTCGCGGCCGGTCGGCGTGTCGAGCAGCAACTGGCCGCGCTCGTCGACGCCCGCCGCCACGCCGCGCATCTGTTCTTCGCCTTGTTCCAGCAATACCACTTCGCGGCCCGCGTAGGCGTGCACCGCGTTCCAGCGCGCCTGGAACGGCGCGAAGCCTTCAGCGCCGAAGCGCTGCAAGGCCGGTTCGAGCGCGTTCAACTCGGCGGCGAGCGTGTCGGTGAGGTTGGCGTTGGGCAGCGCGCGCTGCAGCGCGGTCGGCGCGGTGCCGCGCGCTTGCGGCGGCACGCCGGCGTTCAGCGCGCCGACCTTGGCCGCGAGTTCGTCCGCGCCCTTGACGTTGGTGCCGATGCCGATCACCACCGCGCTGGCGTCGTCGGTGCTCCACGCGGTCTCGATCAGGATGCCTGCCAGCTTGTCGCCTTCGAGCAGGACGTCGTTCGGCCACTTCAGCGCGATCTGACCGGGGCCGGCGACCGGCAGCGAGCGCAGCCCGTCGACCAGCGCGACGCCCACCGCGAGACTCAGGCCCGCGAGCCCTTCGAGCGGACACGGCAGCACGCACGCCACGGAAAACAGCAGCGCATTGCCCGGCTCTGCATACCACGGACGGCCACGGCGGCCACGCCCGGCGGTTTGCAGATACGCGACCCGCACGATCGGCCGCGGCAGCGCGCCGGCCTTGCGCGGCAGCGCTTTGACGCGTGCCATCAGGTCGGCGTTGGTCGAGCCGGTTTCCTCGACGATTTCGATCGGCCAGTCATGCGCGTGCGGGCCGAACAGGGCGACTGCGCGTTCGCGATCGATGCGCCAGTCTGCTTGAGGGGGAGTCTTGGAAGCGTTCATGGTTCATATTGTAGCGACAGCGAACCCGGTAAGCCCGCGCGCACGGTTCCTGCGCCGCGCCTTCGTTACAATGGCCGCTAATCCGATAACCAGATTCAACGATCCTTGAACTACGACACTCCGCCCGGCCTCGAAGTCGCGGCAGGCAGCCAAGGCAAGATCGTCCGGCTCTCGGGCCAGTGGACGGCGCTCGCGCTCGCGCGCGATAAGGCCACCGGGCACGTGATCCCTCTATTGCGGTCGCTGGTCGGCGCCGAAGGCATCGGTCAATGGGACCTGTCGCGTATCGACCGGATGGACCACGTCGGCGGCCAGGCGCTGTGGCGCGTGTGGGGCCACAAGATGCCGCCGGACACCACGCTCACCGACACGCAACGCGACATTTTCGAGCGCATCGCCCTGCTGGACACCGTGCGCGAAACCGCCGAGCCCGTGATCAAGTTCGATCCGTTCACGCGGCTGGGGCTCGCGATCTTCTCGTTCTTCGAGCATCTGTATGGCGGCGTGGCCATGCTCGGGCGCGTCGTGCTCGATCTGTTGGCGATCGCGCGCAAACCGAAAATCACGCCGTGGACCGAGATCTCCGCGAATATCTATAACGCCGGCACCAAAGCCATGCCGATCACCGCGCTGGTCGCGTTCCTGATCGGCATCGTGCTCAGCTATCTGTCGGCGCAGCAACTGCGGCTGTTTGGCGCGAACCAGTACATCGTCAATATTCTCGGCCTTTCGGTGATTCGCGAACTCGGGCCCGTGCTCGCGGCGATTCTGGTGGCAGGCCGCTCGGGCTCGGCGATCACCGCGCAGATCGGCGTGATGCGCGTGACCGAGGAACTCGACGCGATGCGCGTGATGGGCATCCCGCACGGCCTGCGGCTGATCCTCCCGCGCGTGGTCGCGCTCGGCGTGGCCATGCCGCTGCTCGTGATGTGGACTAACATCATTGCGCTGACGGGCGGCGCGCTCGCCGCCAAGATCGCGCTCGGCATCGACATGAACTACTTCGCGCGGGCCTTGCCGAGCGTGGTGCCGGTCGCGAATCTGTGGATCGGCTTGGGTAAGGGCGTCGCGTTCGGTATGCTGATCGCGATCGTCGGCTGTCATTTCGGTTTCCGTATCAAGGCCAATTCGCAGAGTCTTGGCGAAGGCACGACGACCTCGGTGGTGACCTCAATTACCATCGTGATTCTCGCGGACGCCGTGTTCGCGATTCTCTTCCAGAACGTGGGGCTCGGATGATCGCGCCACTCACTCAGGCCGTGCGCGGCCAGCCGATGCCCTCGATCGCCGAGCCGGTGATCGAAGTGATCGACGTGACCAAGCGCTACGGCCGCAACATCGTGCACCAGCATCTGAACCTGGACGTGCGGCGCGGCGAGATCGTGTCGATCGTCGGCGGCTCGGGTTCCGGCAAGACCACGCTGGTGCGGCAGATTCTCGGTCTCGAGCGTCCTTCGTCGGGCACCATCAAGCTGTTCGGCGAGAATCTCGCGACCATTTCGCCGGAAACCGCGCTGCTGATGCGCAGCCGCTCCGGCATGCTGTTTCAGCGCGGCGCGCTATTCTCATCGCTCTCGGTGTTCGACAACATCGCGCAGCCGGTGCGCGAACTCGGCAAGGTGCCCGAAGATCTGTTGCGCGACATTGTGATGCTCAAGCTAGAGATGGTCGGTCTGCCATGCAAGCACGCGTCGAAAATGCCGTCGGCGCTGTCGGGCGGCATGATCAAACGCGTGGGCATTGCGCGGGCGATCGCGCTCGAACCCGAGTTGCTGTTTCTCGACGAACCGACCGCCGGGCTCGATCCGCAGGCGTCGGATGAATTCGTCGAACTGATCTCCGCGCTGCATCGCGCGCTCGGCCTGACGGTGGTGATGGTCACGCACGATCTCGACACGATGATCGCGCTGTCCACCCGCGTCGCCGTGCTGGCCGATCGCAAGGTGCTGGTCGCCGCGCCGGTGGAGGAGGCCGCGGGGGTCGATCATCCGTTCATCCGCGAATATTTCCTCGGCCTGCGCGGACGCCGCGCGTTGCAGGCGCTGCCGCCGGAGCGCCGCGCGAGGCTGCCGCGGGCGGCGCTCGAGCCGGCATCGTCCGAATTGCCGCTGTGAACCAGGGAACCTGACAATGGAAAACAAATCACATGCCTTCTGGGCCGGGCTCTTCACGATCGTTCTGCTGGTGGCCATTGCGCTGGCGGCATTTTTGTTCAACGTCGACCGTGCCGTGCGGGTGCCGTACGATCTGATTGCGCGCACCAACGTGACGGGCCTGTTTACCGACGCAGCGGTGCGTTATCGCGGGCTCGATGTCGGCAAGGTGCAGTCGATCAAATTCGACCCGGCTCATCCGGGGCAGATTCTGATCCGCATCCTTGTCGATACGCACGCGCCGATTACCCATTCGACGTTCGGCAGCCTGGGGTTCCAGGGCGTGACGGGTATTGCCTTCATCCAGCTGGATGACAATGGGCGCGACCCGTCGCCGCTGCCGTCGTCGGCCAAACAGGTGGCGCAGTTGCCGATGCGCCCCGGCTTGCTCGATCAACTGCAGCAACGCGGCGACGTGTTGCTGCGCAAACTCGAAAAAGTCGCGGACGACGTCGACAATTTGCTGTCGCCGGAAATGGCCGACCAGTTGCAAGGTACGGCCGCAAGCCTGCAGAAAGCCGCCGACGGCGTGGCCACGCTGAGCCAGAAAATGACGCCGGCCGCCGGCATGCTGCCCGACACGATCAAACAGTTGGATCGCACGCTGGTGTCGACCAACCAGCTGATCACCGGCCTGAACCAGCCGAACGGCCCGTTCGAGACCAACCTGAACAAGGTCGGCACGGCCGCGCAGCAGGCCGGCGACGCGCTGGTGTCGATCAATGGCGTCGTGCAGGAACTGTCGGCGCGAGTCGGCTACGACACCTTGCCGCGCGTCAACTCGCTCGCGGAAGACGTGCGCTCCGCGGCCCGCTCGGTGGACCGCGCCGCCGATACGTTCAGCACCAGCCCGCGCAGCGTCCTGTTCGGCGCGCCGGGTGCGGCGCCCGGCCCCGGTGAAGCAGGCTTCAAGTGGCCCGCCGCCCGCGCTGCTCAATGATTTTGAAGGTTTGAAGAAAGGAAGATTGTCATGTCACGCTCGATTCACCGATTCTTGTCCTCGCGCGCCGCGTTGGCGGTGCTGCTCGCATTCGGCGTGCTCGCCGCGGGCTGCGCCGGTACGCCCGCAGCGCTCTCGGACATCCGCTACGACTTCGGCCCGCCGAGTCCGGCAGCGTCAGCGGGCACGTCGCCGGCTGTGAAGGTGCTCGATGTGAGCGCGCCCGACGTGCTCGAGTCGGACAAGCTGATTTACCGCCTGAGCTACGCCGACGCACAGCAGACGGCCGCGTACGCGAACAGCCACTGGACCATGACGCCTTCGCAGTTGCTGACCCAGCGTCTGCGTGGCGCGCTCAGTTCGCGCGGCACCGTGCTGACGGGCGCCGACGGTGTCGCCGCGCCGGTGCTGAAGGTCGATCTGAGCGAATTCGAACAGGTCTTCGACAGCCAGTCCCAAAGTCACGCCGCGGTCACCGCGCGCGCCACTCTGACGCAGAACGGTAAGGTGCTCAGCCAGCGCACGTTCATCGCGCGCGCACCGTCCAGTTCGGCGGACGCCGCCGGCGGCGCGCAAGCGCTCGCCACCGCCAGCGACGATCTGGTCGCGCAAATCGGCGCATGGCTCGGCGTGCAGGCGCTGGTCGCCGCGCAATGACCGGCTTGCAGCGCACACACAGGAGCGCTGCATGAGCGTAAAACCCTGGGCGCGCCGTCCGTCGGTGCTCGCCCGGCAGGCGCTGGTGCTGTATACCGCGTTGATCGTCTACGGTTCGTGGTATCCGTTTACGGGCTGGCGTTCGCTCGGGCTCGGCCCGTTTGCCTACCTGTCCGATCCCATGCCGCAGTACCTGACGGCGTTCGACGTCGTCACCAACGTGCTCGGCTATATGCCGTTCGGCGCGCTCGTGGTGCTCGCGGTCTATCCGCGCTGGCGCGGGACGCTGGCGGTCGCGTTTGCCTTCGTGCTCGGCGGGCTGCTGTCCGGCGTGATGGAAGCCGTGCAAACCTATCTGCCCACGCGTGTCGCCTCCAACCTCGATCTCGCCGCCAATGCGCTCGGCGCGCTGCTCGGCGCGGCGATCATGTCGCCGGCGACGGGCGCGCTGCTCGATCGCGGCTTGCTGCGGCGCGTGCGGCTTCTGTGGTTCGAGCGCGACCGAGCGGCGCTCGCGTGCCTGGTGCTGGCCTGGCCGTTCGCGACGATGTATCCGGCGCCGCGTCTGTTCGGTCTCGGCAACTGGCCGCGCGCGCTCTGGCTGCGTTTCGATTCGACGACGCAAGATGCCTTGCTCGCGTGGACGCCACCGGGCTGGCACGTCGGTACATGGCCGGCGCTCGCCGCCGCCTGGATGCCTGACGACGTGTGGGAAGCGGTGATCACCACGCTCAACCTGTTCGCCGCGCTCGCGCTGGCGTCGTTGCCGGTGCGCCGCCATGCGCCGCGCGTGCGCCTGTTGCTGCTGTTTATCGTGATGACCTTGTGCGTAAAGGTGGGCGCGACGTTTCTGCAGTCGCAGTCCGGTCTCGCGTTCGACTGGGCGACGCCCGGCGCGTTGGCGGGCCTTGTGTGCGGTACCGGCGCGGCACTCTTCACGTTGCGTCTGCGGCGCAGATCGCGCGCGGCGCTGGCGGGCGCCGCGCTGACCGTCGCACTGGTGTTCGTCAATCTGCTGCCGGTGAATCCGTATTTCGATGCCGTGCTGGCCGACTGGCGGCAAGGGCGTTATCTGCACTTCAACGGTCTGGCGCACTGGCTCGCGTGGATCTGGCCATATGCCGCACTCGTGTGGCTCGCCTATATCGTCGAGCAGGCATGGCTCAAACGGCGCATGAAGCACACGTGAAGCGCGCACTCGGAGCGTGGGGCAAGCGTAGACAGCATCAGCGACCGCCAGCCCCGCTCGTTATAATCGTTCGGACAACAGGCGCGCCGCCGTGCTTCCAGCGCCGTTCCCCACATTGACAGCCTCGCCCCCGGACATCATGGACTCCTTCTACAAGTACCACGTCTTCTTCTGTCTCAATCAGCGCGAGCCCGGCGCCGAGCGCCCGAGCTGCGCGAACTGCAACGCGCAGGAGATGCAGGAGTACGCGAAAAAACGCGTGAAGAAACTCGGTCTCGCAGGTCCGGGCCAGGTGCGCATCAACAAGGCCGGTTGCCTCGACCGCTGTGAACTCGGTCCGACGGTCGTCGTGTATCCGGAAGGTATCTGGTACACGTACGTCGACGAGAGCGACATCGACGAAATCGTCGACTCGCACCTCGCGAACGGCAAGATTGTCGAGCGTCTGAAAATCGATCAATAAAGCGTCGCCATGAACGTACACACCAGGAAGTATCTGATCGACGGCCCGGTCGGCAAGATCGAGGTCGCGCTGGATCTGCCCGACGAGACGCGCGATAACGGCGCCGCGCCGCGCGGCATCGCGCTGGTCGCGCATCCGCATCCGCTGTTCGGCGGCACCATGGACAACAAGGTCGCGCAGACGCTCGCGCGCACGCTCGTGCAGTTGAACTACGTGACGTATCGCTCGAATTTTCGCGGTGTCGGCGAAACGCAAGGCGAGCATGACGCGGGCATCGGCGAGCGCGACGACCTGCGCGCCGTGCTCGATCACATGCGCGCCGAACCGGGTCAAGGCGATCTGCCCCTCGTGCTGGCGGGTTTTTCGTTCGGCACGTTCGTGTTGTCGCACGTGGCCGCGCAGTTGCGCGAAGAAGGTCAGGAGATCGAGCGAATGGTGCTGGTCGGCACCGCGGCGAGCCGCTGGGACGTCGCGCCCGTGCCGGAAAACACGCTCGTGATTCACGGTGAAACCGACGAGACGGTTCCCATTCAATCCGTTTACGACTGGGCGCGGCCGCAGGAATTGCCGGTCGTCGTGATTCCGGGGGCGGAGCATTTTCTGCATCGCAAGCTGCACGTGCTGAAGCGGATCATCGTCGACGCGTGGCGGTAATCGGCAGGCGATGTGTGTTTTCCGGGGTACAGGTACGCACAAACGCAAATTAATCGCCGACCTTGGCGCAAAGTAACCGGGATAGCGCGCGTATAATGGCGACTCTTTTTTGGGCGCAGCGCCGCCCATCCGGCAGTTCGCGCGACGCGTAGCGTCTTTTCGCGCGCAGCGGTGCCGGATGCAAGGCGTGCTGCGCGAACCGATCGCGTGGCCGGAAGTCCAATGGGCGCCGCGCCGTTTTTACGGCCAGACGCTCGCCGACCGGCTCTTCCAAACTTTGCGCCCTGCGCGCGATGTATTTTTCTGCACCAATCGACCCTATGCGTTTCTCCACCTCCGGCCGCACGTCATTCCCTTCAGTTGCTTCCTTCGTTCCTTCCGCGCTTAGCCGTGCCGTGACCCTCGGTGTCGTGCTGCCGGCCACGCTCGTCGCCAGCACCGCGTTTGCGCAAGTGCCGCCGCCGGCCGTGAACGCGCGCTCATGGGTGCTCGTCGACGCGACCAGCAACCAGGTGCTCGCCTCGGGCAACCCCGACGAGCGCGTGGAACCGGCGTCGCTGACCAAGCTGATGACGGCGTACCTCGTCTTCGAAGCACTGCAGACGAAGAAGATCAACATGGACCAGACGGTCATGCCGAGCGAAGCGGTGCGCCGCGTGCGCACCGACGAATCGCGCATGTTCATCGAAGCGAACAAGCCGGTGACCGTGCACGATCTGGTGTACGGCATGATCGTCCAGTCGGGTAACGACGCGGCGATCGCGCTGGCCGAACTGGTCGGCGGCAGCGAGTCGCAGTTCGTCAACATGATGAACACGGAAGCGCAGCGCCTCGGCATGAAGAACACGCATTTCGCCGATGTGAACGGCATGCCCGATCCGCAGCACTACACCACGGCGGGCGACCTCGCGGTGCTGTCGGCGCGTCTGATTCGCGACTTCCCTGACTACTACAACATCTTCTCGGTCAGGGATTTCACGTACAACAAGATCAAGCAGCCGAACCGCAACCGCCTGCTGTGGATCGACCCGACGGTCGACGGTCTGAAGACCGGTCACACGCAAGCCGCCGGTTACTGCCTGATCGCGAGCGCGAAGCGTTCGCTGCCGGGCGCGACCGATGCGTCGCGCCGTCTCGTCTCGGTCATGATGGGCGAGACCAAGGAACACGACCGCGTGCAGGACAGCCTGAAGATGCTGAACTACGGCTACAGCGCGTACGACACGGTGCGTCTGTACAAGGCGAATCAGGTGGTGGGCACGCCGCGCGTCTACAAGGGTGCGCAGGATAGCGTGCAGATCGGCGTGAAGAGCGATCAGTACATCACCGTGCCGAAGGGCATGGGCGACAAGGTGAAGCCGCAGATCGAGCAGGTCGATCCGCTGATCGCACCGATCGCAAACGGTCAGCAGGTCGGCACGGCGAAGCTGGTCGCCGACGGCAAGGTGTTGGCGCAATTCCCGATCGTGGCGTTGCAGGCTGTGCCGCAAGCCGGCGTGGTCGGCCGCGTGTGGGATTCCCTGATGCTCATGTTCAACAAGAAGAAGTAAGAGCCCGATTGCGATGACCGCTGTTTCCGATGTGTCGCCTGATCCGATTGTCTATCTGAACGGCGAGTTGGTGCCGTTGTCCGAAGCGCGCGTGCCGGTTCTCGACCGCGGCTTTATTTTCGGCGATGGCATTTACGAAGTCGCGCCGTTGTATGCGCAAGCTGGGGGCGCGCGCGGCCGTACGCCGTTTCGCTTCCAGCAGCACCTGGCGCGGCTCGCGCGTTCCGTCGACAAGATCGGCATCGTCAATCCGTTCGACGATGCCGGCTGGCGCGCGCTGATCGAGCGCGTGGTCGCGGCGAACGAGGCGGACGGCGGTCTGCGTGCCGATCAGGACGCAATTGCCTATATTCAGGTCACGCGTGGCGTCGCCAAACGCGGTCACGCGTTTCCAGCCGGCATCCGGCCGACCGTGTTCGTGATGGTCACGCCGCTGAACCTGCCGAACGCGGCGCAGCGCGCGCAAGGCGTGCGTTGCGTGAGCGCGGAAGATCGTCGCTGGCTCAATTGCGACATCAAGTCCGTGTCGCTGCTCGGCAATGTGCTGATGGCGCAATATGCCGCCGAGAACGGCGCGTTCGAGACGATCCAGTTTCGCGACGGCATGCTGACCGAGGGATCGTCGTCGAATGTGTGGATGGTGAAGGACGGCGTGTTGTCCGCGCCGCCGCGCAGCCACAAGATCCTCGAAGGGATCCGCTACGGTCTGATCGAGGAACTGACGGGCGAGTGCGGCATCCGTTTCGAAGCGCGTGAGATTAGCGAAGCCGAACTGCGCGCGGCTGACGAGATCATCGTCAGTTCGGCAACCAAGGAAGTGCTGCCGGTCACGCAGCTCGACGGCCAAGCGGTCGGCGAGGGCAAGCCCGGTGCGGTCTTTGCGGCGCTGTACGCTGCTTATCAGCGAGCCAAGACCCAGGAAGCGCGCGAGGCGCAGCAAGGAGTAGAGAATGAGTCCCGTGAACGAGTCACTGTTTGAGTTTCCTTGCGATTTCCCGATCAAGATCATGGGCAAATCGCATCCCGAGTTCGCCGAGACGATCGTCACGGTTGTGCGGCAGTTCGACAATGAAGTCGATGCCTCGCGCATCGAAACGCGCCCGTCCAGCGGCGGCAACTATACGGGCCTGACGGTCACGGTGCGCGCTACGAGCCGTGAGCAGCTCGACGACATCTATCGCGCGCTCACTGGCCATCCGATGGTCAAAGTGGTGCTTTAAGCCCCGCTCGCCGCCTCGTTCGTATTACGGCGTGACGCGCAATGCGTCCTCGGACAGATCGGCGCTTGCGGCGGGTCTCAACTCGCAAGCCCGGTCGAAAAGCTGCTTGAAGCGTCCCACCTCCTCGAACACCCAGTCGCGAAACGCCTTCACGCGGGCGGTCTCGAGCATCTGCGGCGGGCAGATGAGGTAGTACTGCCACGGGCTCGGCCCATCCACATCGAATAGCCGCACGAGGCGGCCCGCCGCGATCTCGTGCATGGCCAGCGAGCGGCGCGTGAGCGCGACGCCTTGGCCGTCGATGGCCGCCTGCAACAGGTTCGACGAATCCTGATACAGCACGCCGCGCTTCGGCTCGGGCCAGTCGGTGAGGCCGGCGGCGTCGAACCAGGGACGCCAGAGTTCGTCGTCGGAGCGCAGGAGCGGGACTTTGGCCAGATCGGCCGGCGTTTTCGGCAGCTTGCCGCCGTTGAAGTTCGGCGCGCAGGCGGGAAAGAAAATCTCCTCAAGCAGCAACTCCGAATGCAAACCCGAATATTTGCCGAAGCCGAAACGGATTGCCACGTCGACGTCGTCGCGCGCAAAGTCCGTGAGCGCGTTGGTGGACAGCAGTTCGAGGTCCCACTGCGGATGCGCCTCGATAAAGCTGCCCACGCGCGGCGTCACCCAGCGCGCCGCAAACGACGACAGCATGGACACCACCAGCCGCCGCTCGCGGTCGCCGGCGCGGATTTCGCGAGTGGCATCGGCGAGCGCCATCAGCGCCGAGCGCACGTGCGTGGCGTAGCGCCGGCCGGTCTCGGTGAGCCGCACACGCTTGCCGTCACGCGCGAACAGCGAGACGCCCAGTTCGGCCTCGAGCGCGCGAATCTGGTGGCTGACGGCGCCGTGGGTGACGAACAGCTCGTCGGCGGCGCGCGAAAAGCTTTCGTGGCGGGCGGCGGCCTCGAATGCCTTGATCGCGTTCAGTGGCGGTAATTGCCGAAGGTCCATGGCAATATTTCTCACATAGAGGTGAAAATAGATCGTTTTGCGTAAACCCTTGTTACGCCTAGGATTGTAGTCATGAAACGATTTTTGGCGAGGGCATCATGCGAGAAATTTCCTCTAGCATCGCGTTTGAAATCCGCAGTGGCGAAACAGTTCCCCTGAAGGTGGCGCGCAGCACCAAGCTGGTCGTTCGTGGCGGTGCGGTGTGGGTCACGCGCAGCGACGATACGGAAGACTACTGGCTGCAGCCCGGCCATACGCTGAGACTGCGGCGCGGCGAACGTTTGTGGTTGAGCGCCGAGGGCAACGGACAGGCGAAAGTGGCGTTTTCCGTGCCGACGCGCTGCGACGAGCGTGCGCTGAACTGGTTTGCGCGCATCGGCGAACGGTTGGCGGCGCGTATGCGAGGCGGCTGGCGCACGGTTTGATCGAAGGACGTGGCTCGCGGCGCGCCGGTTCGGACGAACGGCGCGCCGCGCAATTGATTCTGGCGACGGCCCGGCGCGGCCGCGCCGTCGCGCGATTTAACACATTCCTAATGTAGCCGCCTCCGGCGGGAATTCCCAGATTTCGGTAAACTGCCGGGATCATGTGCGCCACCCCGGTTTCCCCGACTCCCTTGCCCCTCGCGGTGCCGCTCACGCTGCGCTGGCGTGGCCGCGAACCCTACGAAGCCAGTTTCGAAGCCATGCGCGCGTTCACCGACGGGCGCACGGCCGACACTCCCGACGAAATCTGGCTGGTCGAACACCCACCCGTCTTCACGCTAGGCCAGGCGGGCGATCCCGCCCATCTGCTCGCCGCCGACAGCGGCATTCCTCTGGTCAAAGTCGACCGGGGAGGGCAGATCACGTATCACGGGCCCGGCCAGGTGGTGGCCTACCTGCTGCTCGATTTGCGCCGCCGCAAGTTGATGGTGCGCGAGTTGGTCACGCGGATCGAGCAAGCCGTGATCGACACCCTTGCGGCGTATAATCTCGCCGGAGAACGAAAGGCGGGCGCTCCCGGTATCTACGTGGCGCCTGGGCCGGACGCCGGGCGGCACGCCGGCGCCAAGATTGCGGCGCTGGGTTTGAAGATCCGCAACGGCTGCAGCTATCACGGCGTGAGCCTGAACGTGAACATGGATTTGCGGCCGTTTCTGGCCATCAATCCATGTGGCTACGCAGGGCTCGAAACAGTCGATATGGCCACGCTTGGCGTGACCGCCGGCTGGGACGACGTGGCCCGTACCTTTGCAGAACGCCTCACCGCAAACCTCGACGGCAGTCCCGCGGCCGTCGCCCAACCACAGGCCGGTGCCCTCACCGCCTGACTGGACCGAACGAATGACTGACGTTACCGCGAACCTCGCAGCTTCCCCCACTCCTGACGCCGTGCCGGCCTACGACGCCACCGCGAAGCAGAAGGCGCAAGCCAAGACCGCCCGTATTCCGATCAAGATCATCCCGATCGAAAAGCTGAAGAAACCCGACTGGATCCGCGTCAAAGCGGCGACCGGCAATTCACGCTTCTACGAAATCAAGCAGATTCTGCGCGAGCACAATCTTCATACGGTGTGTGAAGAGGCGAGCTGCCCGAACATTGGCGAATGCTTCGGCAAGGGCACGGCGACCTTCATGATCATGGGCGACAAGTGCACGCGCCGCTGCCCGTTCTGCGACGTCGGCCACGGCCGCCCGGATCCGCTCGATGTGGACGAGCCGGGTAACCTCGCGCGCACTATCGCCGCGCTGAAGCTGAAGTACGTGGTGATCACCAGCGTCGACCGCGACGATTTGCGCGACGGCGGTGCGGCCCACTTCGTGGAATGTATCCGTCAGACGCGCGAGCTTTCGCCCGAGACGCGCATCGAAATTCTGACGCCGGACTTCCGCGGCCGTCTGGATCGCGCGCTCGGTATTCTGAACGCCGCCCCGCCCGATGTGATGAATCACAACCTCGAAACGGTGCCGCGTCTGTACAAGGAAGCGCGCCCGGGTTCCGACTACGCGCATTCGCTGAAGCTGCTGAAGGACTTCAAGGCGCTGCACCCTGACGTCGCCACCAAGTCCGGTCTGATGGTCGGCCTCGGCGAAACCGAAGAAGAGATTCTGCAGGTGATGCGCGACCTGCGCGAACACGACGTGGACATGCTGACGATCGGCCAGTATCTGCAACCGTCGGAACACCATCTGCCGGTGCGCTCGTACGTGCATCCGGACACGTTCAAGATGTACGAGGAAGAAGCGTACAAGATGGGTTTTACACACGCAGCCGTGGGCGCGATGGTTCGCTCGAGCTACCACGCCGATTTGCAGGCGCATGGAGCTGGCGTGGTCTGAATGTCTTAGCTAGAGCTGTCAGTTTGAGAAAAGCCTGCACGTGTTGCAGGCTTTTTCTTTTGGACGGTCAGACTTTGACTGCCGGCACTGCGCATCTTTGCGCTTCTCTGCGAAGCGTTACCGGTAGTGCCGTGCGAGCAGCATGCAGATCGAGGCAATCGTGCTACCGATGATTGAAAAAGGAGCGGCAAGTTCGATCAGGCGATTGCGCAGTTCGCGATTTTCCATGACGTAGTCGATCAGATTGGGCATTTAAGTTCTCCCTGTTAGACGTGCTTGAAAGTATAGCTCTGACGATTGCCAATTAGTTAGTTTAACGAATAATGAGATAGGGTAAATGAGGCAGCCACCGCTGCAGTCATGATCGCCGATGTCCACATCAACCTTCGTTCGCGTGCCTCGTCGCCGCGATGATAATCAAGATGCGGCGCCGAGTCAGCCGCGCCGAACGTGACGAGGATGGACGCCACGACGAGAAACAGAACATGCCAGAGCAATCCGGCCAGCATGAAGACTAGCGTGCTATTTGTCGAAGCCTCGCCCAGCGCGCTGCCGATCTCGTAGCACGCGCTGGCGCACATCGAAATGACGACCCAGAGAAGTTGTCCGTTCTGCACGGAACGTATCGCAATCCCTTTCGACGACTCCCGATAGAAGCGCGAGAAGCTCAACAGAGGCAGCAGCGCAAAGGGCGCGCACACTGGCACGCCGACGTTGAAAAGCAACCAGCAAATGCGCCCAATAAAATCGATCATAGGAATGCGAAGCTTTGGCGACGCAAAGATGATCCCGCTCCGGTCAACTGCAGGTCAATCTGCCGAACGGCCAGCTTGCATATAAGCGCCACGATCCGCCATCATTCGCTGGAACCGTCCACCCCCCCCGCAACAGCAGTCGCCGCTAACCAACCGAACGTGAAAAGCAATGCTCGAACAGCGTGATTAGCAATCGCGGATTAGTTAGAACCGGCCGCGAACAAACTGCCTATAGTCGAAAGCCTCCCGAACAACACCTGCTCAAGGGGCATTCCGATGAACCGCTTCCGCCGTCCGCTTGCCGCGTTCGCTACGCTGCTTGCACTGTCCGCGTCGTTTGTTTCCACGGCGCACGCCGACACCAAAGAAGTCGTGATCGCGTATCAGGACATGGTGGTGCCGTGGCGCTACGCGCAGGCCACCGGCGAAGTGGAGAAAGCCACCGGCTACAAGGTCACCTATCGCAAACTCGGCAGCGGCGCCGACGTGATCCGCGCGCTTGCGTCCGGCTCGGTGCAACTCGGTGAAGCCGGTTCGAGTCCGATCGCCGCGGGATTGTCGCAAGGCGTGGATATTTCGCTGTTCTGGATTCTCGACAATATCAACGACGCCGAAGCGCTAGTCGCACGCGACGGCTCCAATGTAACGAGCGTCGCCGGTCTCAAAGGCAAGAAAATCGGCGTGCCGTTCGTGTCGACGTCGCACTTTCACACGCTGGTCGCGTTGCAGAGCGCCGGCGTGAATACGTCCGATGTCAAGATCGTCAACTTGCGTCCGCCTGAAGTCGCGGCGGCGTGGGAGCGCGGCGACATCGACGCGACGTATATCTGGGACCCCGTGCTCGCCAAGGTCAAGAAGAACGGCAAGGTGCTCATCACCTCGGGGCAGGTTGCGCAGCAGACCGGCAAGGCGACCTTCGACGGTTTTGTCGTCGATCGCAAGTTCGCCAGTCAGAACGCCGAGTTCGTCGCGCGCTTCGTGAAGGTGCTGGCCGCGACGGACGCGAATTACCGCGATCACACGTCGGCATGGACGGCAGCGTCGCCGCAGGTCGAGGCGGTCGCCAAAGAGTCGGGCGCGAACGCGCAGGAAGTGCCGGCGAGCCTCGCGTTGTACGCGTTCCCGACGCCGGCCCAACAGGCTTCGAATGCATGGCTTGGCGGCGGCGCGCAATCGGGTGCGGCGAAGTCGCTGGCCGCCACCGCGGCGTTTCTCAAGACCCAAGGCACGATCCAGAACGTGCTGGCCGACTACTCGACCGGCGTCGATCCGCAGTTCGTGCAACGCGCGGCGCATTGATCGTCGCGCGCTGTCTCCTATCGACATCATGAGGTGCGGCGATGAGCGGTCTTGAAATCCGGCGACTGCACGTCGCCTACGAAGGCGCGCGCGGCGCGGCGCCACATGTCGCGCTGGCCGATGTCGATCTGCGTATCGAACCCGGCGAGTTCGTGGTCGCGCTGGGCGCGTCGGGCTGCGGCAAGACGACCTTGCTCAATTGCATTGCCGGCTTCATCCCGCCGACGGAAGGCGAGGTGCGGCTGAACGGCGAGCCCGTGCTCGGGCCGGGCGCGGACCGTGGCGTCGTGTTCCAGAAGTACGCGTTGATGCCGTGGCTCGACGTGCTCGACAACGTCGCGCTCGGTTTGCGCTTTCAGCGCGTGCCGAAGGCGGAGCGCGAGCGCATTGCGTTCGAGATGCTGAAGCTCGTCGGGCTTGAGAAGCATGCGCGCTCGCGGGTCTATGAGTTGTCGGGCGGCATGCAGCAGCGTGTGGGTATCGCCCGTGCACTCGCAAGCGATCCGCACGTGCTGCTGATGGACGAACCGATGGGCGCGCTCGACGCCATGACGCGCGAGTCGATGCAGGAACTCGTACTCGATGTCTGGGGCCGCACGCGCAAAACGGTGTTCTTCATCACGCACAGCGTCGAGGAGGCGCTTTTTCTCGCGACCCGTCTCGTCGTCATGACGCCGGGCCCGGGCCGCATCGCCGATAGCTACGACTTGCCGTTCGCGCGGCGTTTTCTACAGACACGCGACGCACGTGCGGTGAAGTCGTCGGCGGATTTCATCGAATGGCGCGAGCGGCTGGTGCATCGGCTGCATGAGCGCAATCAGGAAGAGGTGCTGTCGTGACGGCTTCGCGTGAATCCTTGGGCAAGGTGCCGCTCGCCCAGGCCGGCAAGCGGCCGCAGCGTGCCGCGCGGCTCGTGCGCGGCTGGCGTTTGCCGGGCGAAGGTCCGAGCGCGGCGCTAAGCGCGGTCTCGGTCTCGACGCTCGCGGCGTTGTGGTGGCTTGCCACGCATCTGCACTGGTTGCCGCCGCTCTTTCTGCCGACACCGGAAGCGGTGTGGAGCGCATTTCTCGACGCGTGGCACGGCCGCATTCAAGGCGGCTTGCCGCTCTCCGAGCATCTCGCGTGGAGCGCCTTGCGTGTGTTCGGCGCGTTTGCTCTGGCTGCGGTCACGGCCGTGCCGGTCGGCATTCTGATGGGAGTGAGCCGGGTCGCGCGCGGCCTTCTCGATCCGCCGCTCGAGTTCTATCGACCGCTGCCGCCGCTCGCTTATCTGCCGCTCGTGGTGATCTGGTTCGGCATCGACGAAACGGCGAAGATCGTCGTGATCTATCTGGCCTGCTTCGCACCTATTGCCATGGCCGCGCGCGGCGGCGTGCGCAGCGCGACCATCGAGCAGATTCATGCGGCCTATTCGCTGGGTGGCCGCTTCTCGCAGATCGTACGGCACGTGGTTTTGCCTGCGGCGTTGCCGGAGATTCTGACCGGCCTGCGCATCGCGATCGGCTTCGGCTGGACTACGCTGGTCGCCGCCGAAATGGTTGCGGCCACTGCGGGCCTGGGTCAGATGGTGTTGAACGCATCGAGCTTTCTACGCACCGACGTGGTGGTAATGGGCATCGTGTTGATCGGGCTGATCGCGTGGCTCTTCGATCTCGGTATGCGTGCGCTGGAACGGCGGCTCGTGCCGTGGAAAGGGCGCGCGTAGCGCGGCGGCTCAGGCTCAGGTCAAGACTCAGGCAAACAGCTCAATCACGCGCCAGCCGCGTTCCGTGGCGATAGCCCGCAGCCGCGCGTCAGGATTGGTCGCAACCGGATTCGTAACGCGTTCCAGCAACGGCACGTCGTTGATCGAATCGCTATAGAACCAGCTCTGCGGGAAATCCTGCAGACGATGCCCGAGCGAGGCCAGCCAACTCTCGGTGCGCGTGATCTTGCCTTCGCGAAAGGTCGGTGTGCCGACAGCCATTCCCGTAAAGCGCGCCAACGGATCGCCGCCTTCGGTGCCAAGCTCGATTCCCAGCAGATGCTCGAAGCCGAGCGCCTTACCGATCGGCTCCGTGATGAACACATTAGTGGCGGTAACGATGCAACACAGGTCGCCCGCATCCAGATGGCGTTGTACGAGCGCACGCGCTGCCGGCAGGATCGCAGGCGCAATCACCTGCTGCATGAACTCCGTATGCCACGTGTCGAGCTGCTCGCGCGAGCGGCGGGCAAGCGGCGCGAGCGTGTAGTTCAGGTAAGCAGCCATGTCGAGCGTGCCGGCCACATATTGCCGGTAGTAATCGTCGATTTCCTGCGCGTGCCGCGCGGCGCCTTCTATACCCAATCCCGCAATGAAGTGGGCCCACGCCTGATCGCTATCCAGCGGCAGCAACGTGTGATCCAGGTCGAACAGCGCAAGGTTGCGGCTCATCCAGAGTCCTCGTGATTAAGTGGGCGAGCGGTCGAGTGGTCGAACTCCCCGTATGACTGACCATGAGCCGGCACACAGCCATCCACAGCTTGACACGAGCCTATATTTAAAAGCACAAAATTACAATAAGGCAAAAATGTGCAACACTACTGTCATACGCCCCGGGTGCCGGTTCGCGCGGCATGCGGTTCGGGTCATGGCAGCAGGAACGGATGCGCAGTGCATTATGTTGATTCTCCTAAACCTTCTGGCCGGTGTGGCGCTCCTCGTGTGGGGTTCGCACATTGTGCGCACCGGCATCCTGCGAGTCCTCGGCGCCGACCTGCGCAGCGTGTTGGGGCGCAGCACCAGTAGCCGCTGGCGAGCTTTCCTCTCGGGTGTTGGCGTCACGAGTCTCGTGCAAAGCAGTAATGCCACTGCGGTGATCGTCACGTCGTTCGCGGCGCAGGGACTATTGCCGCTCACCAGTGGTCTCGCGATCATGCTCGGCGCCGACGTCGGCACCGCGTTGATGGCGCGGATCCTCACACTCGATCTGTCCTGGTTGTCGCCGATCCTGATTCTGCTCGGCGTGCCGCTGTTCCTTTCGCGAAAGCAAACCCGTCTCGGCCAGGCCGGCCGAACGTTGATCGGCCTCGGCTTGATTCTGCTGGCGCTGCGTCTGATCGTCGAAGCTGCTCAGCCGATGATGCAAGGCGCCGGCGTGCGCGTGATGTTCGGTGCACTGACTGGCGACACCATGCTCGACGCATTGGTCGGCGCCGCGTTTGCCATGCTGTCCTATTCGAGCCTTGCCGCGGTGTTGCTGACCGCGACGCTCGCCTCGTCCGGTGTGATTTCGCTGAAGGTCGCCCTGTGCCTCGTGATCGGCGCTAATCTTGGCAGCGGCTTGCTCGCGCTCCTCGGCACCGTCGCACAAAATGCGGCGGCGCGGCGTCTCGCGTTGGGCAGCTTTGCGTTCAAGCTGGCCGGCGCGCTGCTGATCCTGCCGTTCACTACGCTGCTCGCGCGCGGTCTGCCGGTGCTGATCGCGAATCCGCGTGAAGCCACGGTCGGCTTCCATCTGATCTACAACACGCTGCGTTGCTGCGCGTGCCTCTCGCTGATCGATCCGGTGGCGCGCGTCTGTGTGCGCATCTTGCCCGACCGGCCGATGCCGAATGGCGAGCTGCGGCCGCTCCATCTGGATACCGCGGCGCTGTCCACGCCGACGCTTGCGCTCGCGCATGCCGCACGCGAGGTGCTGCGGATCGGCGACATTGTGCGCACTATGCTCGACAACGTCGCGGACCTGATCCATAACAACAATCTGGACAAAGCGCGCGAAACGGCGCGCATGGACGACGACGTGGACGAGCTCTACGCCGCCGTCAAAACCTATCTGACGCTTATCTCGCGCGAGCAACTCGACGAAGCCGACAGCCGCCGCTGGACCGACATCATTTCATTGACGATCAATCTGGAGCATGCGGGCGACATCATCGAGCGGATCGTGCGCGACATCGAGGAAAAGAAGATCGCCCACCGTCTGTCGTTTTCGGAGGAAGGGCTGGGTGAACTGGACGACTTGCAGGCGCGGCTCGTCAGCAATTTGCAGCTTGGCTTGTCGGTCTTTCTGAACAACGATCTGCGTTGTGCCGAGCGCCTGCTCGCGGAGAAGGAGCGCTTTCGTGATCTGGAGCGCGCGTATTCATACCGCCATCTGGACCGGCTCACCGGACAGACCTTGCGAAGCATCGAAACCAGTGCGCTGCATCTCGATCTGATCAGCGACATGAAGCGGCTCAACTCGTTGTTCTGCTCGACCGCCTATCCGGTACTCGACGCAGCCGGCGCGTTGCACGACACCCGCTTGCGCAAGCGTTCGCTCGACACGATGCATGTGAAGGAATAGACCTCGAGTCTCCTGACCTAAGGCCCAAGCCCTAAGCGAGCACGATCTCTTCGAGCTTCTTTTTCAGCGATGCAAACTCGGCGGCTTCGGCCGCCTTTTTGTTGGTGACGAGCACGTCGATCCGCTCGACCGGGCAGTACGAGATACGACTGCGCTGGCCGATCTTGCTGTAGTCGGCGAGGATCACCACGCGGTCCGCGTTGGCGACCATCGCGCGCGCGACTTCGGTTTCGGCGTGATCGTAGTTGGTCGCGCCATGCCGGTGATCGATGCCGACCGGCGACAGCAGCGCGAGGTCCGCGCGATAGCGCTGGATGTCGAGCACGGTGGTGGCGCCCGTGGTCGCCATGGCGCGGTCGCTGATCGAGCCGCCAAGCAGAATGACTTCGTTGGCGGCTTCGGTTTGATCGACGGCGCCGCGCATCTTCAGCGCGACATCGATCGAATTGGTGACGATGGTGAGGTTCGCGAGTTTCGCCAGTTCTTCGGCTAGCGCGGCGGTGGTGGTGCCGGCGTCGATGAAAAGCGTCTGGCCGCTCGCGATCAAACGCGTAGCCGCCTTCGCAATCGCCGTTTTGGATTTGACACGCATATGGGCGCGTTCGGCGATCGGCGCTTCGTCGGCGGGCTTGATCGCGCCGCCGTGCACGCGCCGCAGTTCACCTAGCGCTTCGAGATCGAGCAGGTCGCGCCGCACGGTTTCGCGCGACACCCCGAGATCCGCCATGATCCGTTCCGTGGACACACGTTGCAGCGTGGACAGCAACGCGCGAATTCTTTGATGCCGGTCTTCCTGCCACATGCATTTTTCCCTGGATGCGTACGCGCGTTGATTCAGCTTGTATTTAACTGCGACATCGTGGTCACGAATGTGTGTCCGGAGGATGTCAAGCGTACTACTTTAGCCGAATTGTGTTGTATTTTTTTGGCAGCTTGCAAGTTTGTGTATTTCAACTTAGCCTTCGCAGATCGAAGCGCTGAGTCTATTTCGAACATCAAATGTTCGAAAAGGAATTGAAATGTCCGGTTCCGAGCATTTCGCGGCGTTTTTGGCGATTTGATTGACCCGTGCCGCCGCCATAATGGCTCTTGGGGTTTGCCGTCCGGGCGATTGGCCGGTGATGTTTCGCGCTGCGGGATGACTCCACGCTTCGTCATCCTGACAATGGCATTGCAGTGTGCGGCGCGATGAGAACATGCAGCGTACGCCCGGGTATCGCCGCGCTCGCCTTAGCGCGATACTACGCACGGGCTCGCGCGTGGAGACAGCATGAGGCCGCGCTGCCTCATGATGGCCGAGGCAGCGGTGATGGCCGGGAACGTGTCGAGAGCATAGTCAACCCGCTCTATCTGAAAGGTAACGAGACGTGGGAAACGGGATTAATCGCACCTTATCCGCAGACTGGCCTTATCCGCGACTGGCCGCGCATCGCTGTGGCGGCACGCTGGCGCCGGAAAACACGCTAGCCGGTTTCGACGCCTGCGTGCGCTATGGGTACCGCATGGTCGAATTCGACGCCAAGCTATCCGCCGACAACCAACTCTTCCTGCTGCACGACGACACACTCGAGCGCACCACCAACGGCCACGGCGCCGCCGCCGAACACACATGGCAGCAACTGGCAACGCTCGACGCCGGCGCTTGGTACGGACCGCAGTTCGCCGGCACGCGTTTGCCGACGCTCGCCGAGGCGGCCGAGCGTTGCGCGCGCGACGGCGTTGCCGCCAACATCGAAATCAAACCGTGTCCGGGCCGCGACGAGATCACCGGCACTTTGGTGGCAAGCGGCGCGCTGACGTTATGGCAAGGCCAGACGCCGCCGTTGCTGTCGTCGTTTTCGTTCGAGGCGCTGGCCGCGGCGCGCGACGCGGCGCCGTCGGTGCAACGCGGCATGCTGTTCGACGAGGTGCCTGACGACTGGCTGCGCATCGTGCGTGAACTGGACTGCGTGTCCTTTCACGCGAACCAACGCTATCTCACGGAGCGGCTGGTTGCGGAGATTCACTGCGCCGGCCTGCGCGTGCTCGCCTACACGGTCAACGACACGGCGCGCGCGCAACTGCTCGCGCAATGGGGCGTCGACATGATTTGTACAGATCGCATCGATACACTGCGACCCGACATGTTCTCGGCGCCGGCCAACCCGGCCTGAACATGGCGTGGGCGCGCAAGTGCAGGAGTGCACGACGCGCCCCGAAGCTCGAATTAGAAATTTTCCAAACGTAGCAATTTCGGCAGAGGATGGGGAAAGACTATGAACCGCACCGCGTTAGCTCGCATACTTTCGATGTCGGCCGTTGCGGGTGTCACCGCCGCCGGCGTCAGCAGCAGCGCTTCGGCCGCGCCGCTCGACGCACTGATCGCCGCCGCCAAGCAGGAAGGCCAACTCACCGTGATCGCGCTGCCGCACGACTGGTGCAATTACGGTGAACTGGTGGCCGGCTTTCAGAAGAAGTACGGCATCAAGATCAACGAATTGAATCCGGACGCGGGTTCGGGCGATGAAATCGAAGCCATCAAGGCGAACAAGGGCAACAAGGGTCCACAGGCGCCCGACGTGATCGACGTGGGTCTGTCGTTCGGTCCGTCGGCGAAGGCGGAAGGTCTGCTGCAGCCGTACAAGGTCGCCACGTGGAACTCGATTCCGAAAGAGTCGAAGGATGCCGACGGCTATTGGTATGGCGATTACTACGGCGTGCTCGCGTTCGAAGTCAACGCCGACATGATCGACAAGGCGCCGTCGGACTGGAGCGACCTGCTCAAGCCGGACTATAAGAACGCTGTCTCGCTGGCCGGCGACCCGCGCTCGGCCAACCAGGCGATTCAAGCCGTGTACGCCGCCGGTCTGTCGCAAAGCAAGGGCGATGCGAGTAAAGCCGGACAGGCCGGCCTCACGTATTTCGCCAACCTGAACAAGAGCGGCAACTTCGTGCCGGTGATCGGCAAGGCCGCATCGCTCGCGCAAGGTACTACGCCGATCATCGTGCGTTGGGACTACAACGCGCTGGCCGACCGCGACACGCTGAAGGGCAATCCGAAGGTGGAAGTGGTGGTACCGAAAACGGGCGTGGTCGCCGGCGTGTATGTTCAGGCGATCAGCGCCTACGCCCCGCATCCGAACGCAGCCAAGCTGTGGATGGAGTATCTGTACTCCGACGAAGGCCAGATCGGCTGGCTGAAGGGTTACTGCCATCCGATGCGCTACAACGAACTGGTGAGCGGCAAGAAAGTGCCGCAAGCGCTGCTCGACAAGCTGCCGCCGCCGTCGGCTTACAAGAACGTGGTGTTCCCGACGCTCTCGCAACAGGACGCGTACAAGGACACCATCACGAAGCACTGGGACGAAGCGGTTGGCGCGAACGTCAAGTAAGCGGCATAGCGTGAGTCGCGGCGGCAACGCAGCACGCGCGCCGCGACGCCGAACCGAAGCCTGAAGTTTTGTCGCCCCGGCGCGCCGCCGCTCGTGATGAGCGCTGCGCGCCGGGTGCGTTTGCCAGATTGCCCCAAGGGTGAGCTATGAGCGCTTCATCGGATGCTGGATCGGTGCAGCCGGAATTGCTGGTTCCGCCTGTGCCCACCCCAACGCCTCGCGTCAACGGTCCAAGCCGCGCGTCGTCGTTGCTCGCCTGGATCGGCGTGGTGCCGTTTTTCACGTTCGCGCTGCTGTTCCTGATTCTGCCGACCGGCTTTCTGATGGTCGGCGCGTTCCAGGATTCGCAAGGCCATTTCACGCTCGCCAATTTCCGCGACCTGCTCCAGCCGACCGTGATGGATGCGTACTGGATCAGCTTCAAGGTGAGCGCCGCCTCCTCGATCGGCGGCGCGGTGATCGGCTCGCTGCTCGCATGGGCGGCGGTGCAGGGCAAATTGCCCGGGTGGATTCGTCCGACCTTGATGACGTTTTCGGGCGTCGCGTCGAACTTTGCCGGCGTGCCGCTCGCGTTCGCTTTCATCTGCACGTTGGGGCGGGTCGGGCTCGTCACTGTGCTGTTGAAGAAATACCTCGGCTTCAATCTGTACTCGACCGGCTTCAGCATCCTGAGCTTTTCCGGTCTGACGCTGACCTATCTGTATTTCCAGATTCCGTTGATGGTGCTGATCGTCACGCCCGCGCTCGACGGCCTGAAGCGCGAATGGCGCGAGGCCTGCGATTGCCTCGGCGGCACCGCATATCAATACTGGCGCTACGTCGCGCTGCCGGTGCTGTGGCCGAGCGTGCTCGGCGCCGCGCTGCTGCTGTTCGCCAATTCGTTCGGCGCGGTCGCCACGGCCTATGCGCTGACCGGCAGTTCGCTGAACATCGTGACGATCCTGTTGTACGCGCAGATTCGCGGCGACGTGATGCACAACCAGAATCTCGGCTATGCACTCGCGCTCGGCATGGTGCTTGTCACGGGCCTTTCGAATGGCGGCTACATCTGGCTGCGCTCGCGCGCTGAAAGGGGACGTCGATGAAAAGCCAATCGCGTGTGGGTGCGTGGACCGCGATGATCGTCGGTTCGCTGTACTTTCTCATTCCGTTGATCGCGACATTCGAGTTCAGCCTGCGCATGAAGCGCGGCACCTATAGCTTCGAAGCGTACAGCGTCGTGCTCGGCGATCCGCGCTTTCAGGCCTCGTTCGGCTACTCGATTCTGATGGCGCTGCTGACGATCGTCGTCGGCGTGTTGCTGGTTGTGCCGACCGCGTACTGGGTGCAGTTGCGCTTGCCAAAGCTGCGGCCGCTGGTCGAATTCATCACGCTGTTGCCGCTGGTGGTGCCGGCGATTGTGATCGTGTTCGGTTATCTGCGCATCTATAACAGCAGTTCGATTCTGCCGCTCACGGGCAACGAGCGCGCCACCGATCTGCTGCTGGTGTTCGGCTATGTGACGCTCTCGCTGCCGTACATGTACCGCGCCGTCGATGCCGGGCTGCGTGCGGTCGACGTGCGCTCGCTCACCGAAGCGGCAGAGTGTCTCGGCGCGAACTGGCCGACCATTCTCTTCAAGGTGATCTTCCCGAACATCCGCTCGGGCATTCTGTCCGGCGCGTTTCTCACCTTTGCGGTGGTGATCGGCGAGTTCACGCTGGCGAGCCTGCTCGACCGTCCCGCGTTCGGTCCGTACCTGCAATTGATTGGTGCGAACCGCGCGTACGAGCCGTCGGCGCTCGCGATCATCGCGTTCGTGATCACGTGGGCATCGATGGGATTGATTCAGGTATTCGGCTCGGCCCGCGCGATGAGCGGCCAGAAAGTGTGACCAATGAGTTTGACGGACTGAGGCGGCGAATCATGGCATTTCTTGAGATCGAAAATCTGCATAAGTCCTTCGGGGCGAACATTGCGCTGCATCACTTCGACATGCAGATCGAACGCGGCGAATTCATTACTTTCCTCGGACCGTCCGGCTGCGGCAAGACGACGGTGCTGCGCATGATCGCCGGCTTCGAAACGCCGACGCGCGGCATCATCCGGCTCGACAACAAGGACGTCACGCACCTTCGCACGCGGCAACGCAAGGTCGGCATGGTGTTCCAGTCGTATGCGCTGTTTCCGAACATGACGGTGGCCGAGAACATCGGCTTCGGACTGAAGATCACGCATCGGCCGCAGGCGGAGATCAGTCAGCGCGTGGAGGAGATGCTGCAACTGATCAAGCTGCCGCATCTCGGCGGGCGTTATCCGTGGCAATTGTCCGGCGGCCAGCAGCAGCGCGTGGCGCTCGCGCGCGCGCTCGCCGGCAAGCCGCAGGTGTTGCTGCTCGACGAACCGCTCTCCGCACTCGACGCCAAGATCCGCATCTCGTTGCGCCAGGACATTCGCGCGTTGCAACGCGAACTGGGCATCACGTCGATTTTTGTCACGCACGATCAGGAAGAGGCGCTGTCGATTTCCGACCGCATCGTCGTGATGAACGAGGGCCGCGTCGAACAGATCGGCACGCCCTCGGAGATCTACAACTTTCCACGCACACGCTTCGTTGCGTCGTTCGTCGGCACGCTGAATATCCTGGCCGGACATGTGGTCGATCCGGCGACCGGCAAGATGATCGTGGACGGCCAGGAGCTGACCACCACGCAGGAGTTGCCGTCGAACGATGCGGGCAAGAAACGCCTGCTCGCGCTGCGGCCCGAAGCTATCGTGCTGGAGCCGGCCGCGCCTGGCCGCAACACGTTGAACGCCACCGTCGAGGAAGTGAATTTCCTCGGCGCCGTAGTGCGCATCCGAACCCGCGTGAAAGACGCCGTGATTTCGCTCGACATATTCAACGACCCGAATCGCGGTTTGCCCGAACGCGGGCAGCCGGTGTCGCTCGGTTTCTCGCACGAGAATCTGCTGGTGCTGGAAGAGGGCAGCGTTTAAACGATACGAGTCAGGCGGCGCTTGCGTCCGGCAGTGCACGCCGTAGAAAGCCCTACGGGTTATCCCGAGGCTGCCGCCACAATGGATTCCGGATTCCCCGACAGCCCTTGTCCGGATTTCCGGAATCCCGGACGGCACATAGGATGAAGCGCCAGAAAACCCATAAGAATCAAGGCGCCGAGCCCGGCATCAAGCTGGCATCGACCTTGCGAAATAGAAGCCGCGGCCGCAACGGTCCGACAACTAAAGCAAGGAGACAACGATGTCCGATTTCCCTTCCCGGTATTTCTGAATTCGTCGTCTTGTCGCGGCCTAATGCCGTGCACAGGCGTGACGACTATTCGTTCGCATGATGCGCAGCGTGGCAGGCCATTGAGCTCATCCACATCGCAGGAACCATCGTGAAGAAACCTATCCACAAAGTGCTGTACGTCCAGGTGATCGTGGCGATCATCATCGGCATCGCGCTCGGGCATTTCTACCCGAATTTAGCCGTCGACATGAAGCCGCTCGGCGACGGCTTCATCAAGCTGATCAAGATGGTGATCGGGCCGATCATCTTCTGCACGGTGGTGACGGGCATCGCCGGCATGGAAGACATGAAGAAGGTCGGGCGCGTCGGTGGCAAGGCGCTGCTGTACTTCGAAATCGTCTCGACCTTCGCGCTGGTGCTCGGCCTGATCGCCACGCACGTGTTGAAGCCGGGCGTCGGCTTCAACATCGACCCGGCGACTCTCGACGGCAAGTCGGTCGCGTCGTACGCCGCCAAGGCGCACGGCCAGACCACGGTCGACTTCCTGATGCACATCATTCCGGACACGCTCTCGTCGGCATTCGCGCAGGGTGAAATCCTGCAGATTCTGCTGATCGCGCTGCTGTTCGGTGCGGTGCTCGCGACGGCCGGCGAGAAGGGCAAGGTCGTGACGAACTTCATCGACGGGCTCTCGCATATCCTGTTCGGCATTGTGCGGATCATCACGAAGCTGGCGCCGATCGGCGCGTTCGGCGCGATGGCCTTCACGATCGGCAAGTACGGTATCGGCTCGCTGCTGCCGATGCTGAAACTGATCGGCACGTTCTATCTGACCTCGATCGTGTTCGTGGTGGTGGTGCTTGGCATCATCGCGCGTGCGGTGGGCTTCAACATCCTGCGCTTCGTGGCGTACATCAAGGAAGAGATGCTGATCGTGCTCGGCACGAGCTCGTCCGAAGCCGCGCTGCCGCAACTGATGCTGAAGCTCGAAAAGCTCGGCTGCTCGCGTTCGGTGGTGGGCCTCGTGGTGCCGACCGGTTATTCGTTCAACCTCGACGGCACCAACATCTACATGACGATGGCCGTGCTGTTCATCGCGCAAGCCACCAACACCGACCTCACGTGGACGCAGCAGCTCACGCTGCTGGCGGTGACGATGCTGACCTCGAAGGGCGCGAGCGGGGTGACCGGCGCGGGCTTCATCACGCTGGCCGCGACGCTGGCCGTGGTGCCGACCATTCCGCTGTCGGGCATGGTGCTGATTCTCGGTATCGACCGCTTCATGAGCGAATGCCGCGCGCTGACGAACATCGTTGGCAACGGCGTGGCGACCGTGGTGGTGTCGGCGTGGGAAAAGGAACTGGACCGCAACAAGCTGAACGCCGCCTTGCGTGGCGACGTGACGGTCAAAGAGCCGGCCGGCGTTTAAGCCGCGCATCGGCAACGTCTTGTAACGCAACCCTCCCGGCCGCGGACACCAGCGTATGAATCCGGTGCCCGCCGGCCAGACTCCCGCGCCGTCGGCCGACGAGGCTAGCGCCGACGACGCGTCGCCTTATGCCACAATAAACGATCCTCATCGATCGGATATTGCCAACGTGACGCGACGCCTGCTGATCCTCTTCGCGCTCGTCGCCGGGCTCGTGGTGGCGTGCGGGCTCACGTACAGCATCGCGTGGCAAAGCGGCATCGACCATTTGCGGCGCAACGCCTCGGTACGGGTCGACCGTACGACCAGCGCGCTGAAGAGCACGCTCGAACGCTACGAATCGCTGCCTTATCTGCTGGCCGAACATCCCATCGTGCAGGACGTGCTGGTTAGTCCCACTCCGGCCAATGTCGCGCGCGCCAATGTTTATCTTGAAGACCTGAACCGCCACGCGCGCGCCACGGTCACCTACATCATTCCGCTCGACGGCTTTTGCGTCGCGGCGAGCAACTGGCGCGGGCCGGGCAGCTTCGTCGGCGCGGGCTATCAATTCCGGCCGTATTTTCTCGATGCGGTCAAAGGCAGCGTGGGGCGCTTCTTCGGCATCGGCACGATCTCGCAGGCGCCGGGCTACTACATCTCGCAGCCGGTGCGGCGCGAGGGCAAGATCGTCGGCGTGGCGGTCGTCAAACTCGACCTCGAATGGTTTCAGGGCGCGGATGCGTCCGAGCCGCTCGTCGTGACCGACGACCACGGCGTGATCTTTCTGTCGTCGGTACCGGCGTGGAAATACCATACGATCCGGCCGCTGTCGGGGCCCATCGCCGATTCGATCTACCAGGCGCGTCAATACGCGCAGCAGCCGATCGCGGCGCTGCCGGTGTCGATCGAACGCACGCTCGAAGGCAACGCGCAGATCGTGCGCATTGGCGGCGGCCGCTACGCTCCGCGTTATCTGGCATCGCGGCGCGGCATGGGCGAGCCGGACTGGCATCTGATCACCCTGTCGCCCGTCGATCCGGTCGACGCCGACGCGCGCAAGGCGACCATCGTGACCGCCTTCGGCTACGTGTCGCTGGTGTTGCTCGCGTTCTACTGGAGAATGCGCCGGGCGCGCGTGCGCGAGGTGATGCGCAGCCGCGCGCTTCTGCAAAAAGCCTACGCTGAACTGAACCGGCGAGTGGCCGAGCGCACCGCGGATCTTTCTCAGGCGAATGAACAGTTGCAGAAGGAAGTGGCCGAACGCACGCGCGCCGAGCAGGAGTTGCGCGCCGCGCACGACGAGCTCATCCAGGCGAGCAAGCTCGCCGCGCTCGGTCAGATGGCCGCCGGTATCACGCACGAACTGAATCAGCCGCTCGCCGCGTTGCGCGGTTTCTCGGACAACACGCGTGTGCTGCTCGAGCGCGGCGACCAGGCGTCGGCGCGCGAAAATCTCGAAGCGATCGCCGCGCTCACGGAGCGCATGGGCAAGATCACCAATCAGTTGAAACTGTTCGTCGGACGCGCGCGGCCACGCAGTGCGCGCGCGCCGATCGTGCGGGCGTTGCGCAATGTCGTCGCGCTGTTGCAAAAGCGCTTGCAGGGCGTCGAGGTCGAATTTGCTTTGCTCGATGCGGACAGCGGCATGCGCACGCCGCTGAATCTCGCCGACGATCATCCCGAACTGATCGCGCATTGCGACGATCTGCGGCTCGAACAGGTGTTGATCAACCTGCTCGGCAACGCGCTCGATGCAACCGCCGACGTGCACCCGCCGCGCATTTCGATCGAGATCGAAGTCGCCGATGCGAATCTGTCGTTCGCCGTGAGCGATAACGGCCCCGGCATTCCCGACGATGTCCTGCCGCATCTGTTCGAACCGTTCTTCACCACCAAGGAAATGGGCCACGGGCTGGGGCTCGGCCTCGCGATCTCGTCGTCGATCGCGCGCGATTGCGGCGGCACGCTGGTGGCGCGCAACGCGCAGGACGGCGGTGCATTATTCGTGTTGACGCTGCGCCGTGCGCGCGTGCAGACGAACCACACATCGGACCCGCTGACCACGGGCTCCTGAATCACACGGAAGACGCCATGCTGAACCACGGCCTGCAAGTGCTGTATATCGAAGACGACGAACTGGTGCGGCGCGCCAGCGTGCAGAGTTTGCAACTGGCGGGTTTCGACGTGATCGGCCATGCCTCGGTGGAGTCCGCGGCGAAGACGATCAGCGCGGACTTCTCCGGCGTGATCGTCAGCGACATTCGCCTGCCGGGCGCAAGCGGCCTCGATCTGCTCGCGCAATGCCACGAGCGCGCGCCCGACGTGCCGGTGATTCTGGTGACGGGCCATGGCGATATTTCAATGGCCGTTCAGGCGATGCGCGACGGCGCGTACGACTTCATCGAAAAGCCTTTCGCGTCCGAACGTCTGATCGAAACCGTGCGGCGCGCGTTGGAGCGTCGCAAGCTGGTGCTGGAGAACCTCGCGCTGCGCCGTGAGTTGGCGGAACAGAACTCGGTGGCGCCGCGCATCATCGGCAGGAGTCCGGCCATCGAACAGGTGCGGCGGCTGATCGCCAATGTCGCGCCGACCGACGCCTCGGTGCTGATCAACGGCGACACGGGCGCGGGCAAGGAATTGATCGCGCGCAGCCTGCATGAACTGTCTCCGCGCCGTGACAAACCGTTTATCGCGGTGAACTGCGGCGCGTTGCCGGAGCCTATGTTCGAGTCGGAAATGTTCGGCTACGAGCCGGGCGCTTTCACCGGCGCGGCGAAACGCCGCATCGGCAAGCTCGAACATGCGTCGGGCGGCACGCTGTTTCTGGATGAAATCGAGAGCATGCCGCTCGCCTTGCAGGTCAAGCTGCTGCGCGTGCTGCAGGACGGCGTGCTGGAGCGGCTCGGCTCGAATCAGCCGATTCGCGTGAATTGCCGCGTGGTCGCCGCCGCCAAGGGCGACATGGCCGAGCATGTCGCGGACGGCTCGTTCCGGCGCGATCTGTTGTACCGGCTGAACGTGGTGACGATCGCGCTGCCGCCATTGGGCGAGCGTCGCGAGGATATCGTGCCGCTCTTCGAACACTTCCTGCTGGACGCGGCCGTGCGTTATCAACGCCCCGCGCCGATTCTCACCGATCGTCAGCGCGCGAGCCTGATGCAGCGCGACTGGCCGGGCAACGTGCGGGAGTTGCGCAACGCCGCCGACCGCTTTGTGCTCGGCATCGCCGACGATCCGGTCATGTCTTTCGGCGACGACGGTGCGGACACGCAGCCCTTGAAGGAGCGCGTCGAACAATTCGAGCGGGCGGTGATCGCGGAGGCGTTGGAGCAGACCGGCGGCGTGGTCGCGGTCGCGGCAGACAAGCTGCAACTCGGCAAGGCGACGCTCTATGAAAAGATCAAGCGATATGGCCTCGCGGCCAAAGGGGAAGGGGAACGGTGAGGATATGAAAACGCCGGCCTTGAGATGCGAGGCCGGCGTTTTTTTTGAATCAACTGAATCCCGTCAAGCCGCTTTGAGCGCCTTTTCCAGCAACTGGTCGAGTTCCGCGAATTGCGGTTCGCCGACATAGCGCTTCAGAATCTTGCCGTCCTTGTCGATGAGGAACGTGGTCGGCGTGAGCTGGACGTTGCCGAACTGCTTGGCGGCCGAGCCGTCGTCCATTGCCACCTTGAACGGCAACTGGCGAGTTTGCGTGTAGTTGGCCACGTACATCGGCGCGTCGTAGTTCATGGCCACGGCGACGAATTCGAGACCTTGCCCCTTGAAGCGGTTATAGGTCTGGACCATCTGCGGCATTTCCTTCATGCAGGTATCGCAGCTCGTCGCCCAGAAGTTGACGAGGTAGACCTTGCCTTTCAGGTCGGCGGTCGAGACTTTCTGGCCGGACAGCAACGTGAAGGTCGCATCAGGCACGCGCTGCTGGCCGGCAAACGCGAAATAACCGGCGATGGCGATCGCAACGGCCACGGCGGCGATGATGATGTAGCGAAGCGGACTCGCGCGCCGGGCGGCGGTGGACGGGGTGGAGCTCATGAACGGAACCTCGAGAGTCGCGCGGAACGCGCGGGACAGTGCGTCGGTTTGGGCTTACGGCCCGTGCTGAACAGCGTCGCTATTGTAGCCCCATTCCGGCGGCGCGGCAGGACGTCGGCCGGGAGCGGATAATAGGGTTTTACGTTCTCGTCAGTCCGATCTTCTGTCCCCATGTTCCGAACTGTTTTTCGCGTCAGTCGCGTTGGCCGCGTCAGTCACTTCCTCGCTCGAATTCCGTCCCGTCCTACTTCTGCCAGCCGCTCGACGGAGCGCTCTCCGCGTTGTGTGGCGGCCGACTCCACGTCTCGGCTGTCGAGCGCGCGTGCAATCCTCGGCACGCTGGCTTGCACGGTCGTTTTGGGTGCCGCGCTGAGCGCCTGCTCGCCGACCTTCGACTGGCGGACCATCATGAATAACGACAACGGTTATACCGTCGACTTGCCCGCCAAGCCGGGCAACGATCAGCGGGCTGTGCAGATCAACGGCACGCCGATGCAGATGGCGATGCAGACGGCCGAAGCTGGCGACGCCGTCTTCGCGGTCGGCACCGTGATGCTGCCCAACGACGACGCGGCCACGCAACGCGCCGCACTCGATTTCCTGCGCAACGGCCTGGCCCGCAACGTGGGCGCCGCGCCCGAAGCGCGTGCCGTGCAGATCCCGCTGGCGGCCGGCGGCCAGGTGCTTGGCCTGGAAATGAAGCTGAGCGGCGAGGCGGGTTCGCAACACGAAGCGCGCACCGTCTACGCACGACTCGTCGCGCGCGGCCGGCACGTCTATCAGGCGGCGATCATTGCATCCAAGCCGATGCAACAGGAACAGATCGACCAATTTTTTTCGTCCTTCCAACTGTATTGAGAGCGGTATTTTAGTCCGATTCGGCGCGTGATGGGGCTCAACTGAGGCGCTGCGCACAGTGAAAGTTCCTTCGCAGCATCGCGCGCTAATTCCCGGTTTACGTTGAAGTTTTCCTGTTACTCACCGCGCCTGTGGATAACTCTGTTGAGAACTCGGGCAAATTGGCCGGAGATGCCCATTCTATGGGCACTCTGTCAGATTCGCCTCGCACAAGGTCGTTAAAAAAAGTCAATTAAATCAATGCTTTTTGGATGCTGCCCGCGACGTACCTTTCAGTTGTTTCAAAATCTATCTGGAACGTGCGCGTGTGCATAAGTCAAGTCTTGACAGCAGATTTTTCACCTCATAGGGAGCCAAAAGCCCGGCGATATTGGATCGCTTCGCCGATCTGCGCGGCGCTCGGCATGGTCGCGCCGGCGAGGTCGGCGATGGTGCGCGCCACCTTCAGAACCCGGTAGTACGCACGCGCTGACCAGCCGAAGCGCTCGCCTGCTTCGCGCAGCAAGGCTTCGCCCGCCGAGTCGGGGCGGCAGACCTCGTCCACTTCTCGTCCTCCCAGTTCGCGATTGGTTTTGCCCTGACGGCTCAATTGCCGCTCGCGGGCGCGGCTGACGCGTGCCGCAATGGCCGCGCTTGTCTCGCCGGCCGCCGTTGAACGGGCGGACAGTTCCGCCGGCGTGAGCGCTGGTATCTCAAGTTGGATGTCGATCCGGTCGAGCAGCGGCCCGGAAAGCTTGCGCAAATAGCGCGCAGCGATCTCGGGTGTGCAGCGGCAGCGGCCGTTGGGATCGCCGCGCCAGCCGCATGGGCACGGATTCATGGCGGCGATTAACTGGCAGGCTGCCGGAAAATCCGCTTGCAAGGCGGCGCGTGAGATCGTGATGCGCCCGGCTTCAAGCGGCTCACGCAGCGTTTCGAGGACTTGGCGATCGAATTCAGGAAGTTCGTCGAGAAAGAGCACGCCCAAATGCGCCAGCGTGATTTCACCGGCCTGCGGCGGATTGCGCCCGCCGACCAGCGCCGCGGCGCTCGACGAATGATGCGGGGCGCGAAACGGCCGTCGACGCCATTGCGAGGGCGTGAAACCGGCCCGGCTGGCGGACAGCAACGCAGCGGAGGCGAGCGCTTCGTCGTCGGTCATGGGCGGCAGCAGGCCCGGCAGGCGGGCGGCGAGCATCGACTTGCCCGCGCCCGGCGGCCCGACCAGCAAGACATGATGGCCGCCGGCCGCGGCGACTTCAAGCGCCCGGCGCGCGCCGCGTTGCCCGATGACATCACCCATGTCCGGGACGACGGCGGCTGGGCTTTCGGCGAGGTCCGGCACGGCGACTGGATAGAGCCGCGCGTCCGGCGCTCCCGCGAGATGAGCGCACAACGAAGGCAGATCGGTCGCGCCGTAGACATCGACGCCGGGTACGAGCGCCGCTTCCGCCGCGCTTGCAGCGGGCAGATAGAGCTGAGGCGTGGAATGAGCGGGCGACTCGCATGCGGCAAGCGAGCTCTCAATCTCGCCGGACTGCGCCGCACCGTCGCCTTGAGCCACGGCGCTGCGCGCCGTTCCGCACGCCATGGCGAAAGCGCCGCGCATCGGCCTGAGCGCGCCGGTCAACGACAGTTCGCCCGCGAATTCACGATGCAGCAAGGACTCGGCGGGAATCTGGCCGCTCGCGGCGAGGATGCCCAACGCGATTGGCAGATCGAAGCGGCCGGATTCCTTGGGCAGATCGGCGGGCGCTAGATTCACGGTGATGCGTCGGACGGGGAAGTCGAAATTGCAGTTCTGCAGCGCCGCGCGCACGCGCTCGCGGCTTTCGCGCACTTCCAGATCAGGCAGGCCGACGATCGAAAAAGAGGGTAATCCGTTCGCGAGGTGGACCTCGACGGTTACTTCGGGCGCGCGGCCAGAGGCCGGCGCGCGACTGCGCACCACGGCAAGCGACATGTTTTCTCCCGTCGGACGGCGCGCCGAGGGCGCGCGCAAGTCCCCTAAAACGCTGATGACGTCACGGCTCGCTTGCCTGTGATGTGCAGCACTGCGCGGCGACTCCGCCGCGAGCAAAGCGTTACGGCGTTTGCGTGACCGGCAGCTTCTGTTCGAGCTCGGCGACGCGGCGTTCCAGCTCTTCCAGGCGAGCGCGCGTGCGCACCAGCACCTGGGTCTGGGTATCGAATTCCTCACGCGTGACCAGATCGAGCTTCGAGAAACCCTGCGACAGCATGGCTTTGACGTTGCGTTCGACATCTTTGGCCGGCGAGTTCTTGAACAGCTCGCTCATGCGGGCCTGAAAGTCGTTAAAAACATCGTTCGGTTGTTTCATGGTGTTCCCCTAGGTGCACAAAAACTGTGCATGTTTCGTTACGCCTGTGCTTTGTGACGGCAAATGGGCGGTGTTGGTGCATGGCCCGTTGCGTGCCGCTGCCGCATGAGCCCCTTTGGTGCGCGCCCGTGCGTTCAAAACCTTCGAACACTCTAGCAACGATCCATACGCCGCGCCAGCGTGCCCCCGCCAACGTTGGCCGTCCGGCCAGGGCGGCTTGCGCCCCTTTTGCGACGGCCACGGTGCGGAGTCTGACACAACATGGCATGCGAGTTGCTGTTACTGCCCCGCGCGCACTGCCGGCGCCTTTTTACCGGCAGCGGAACGAGACCACGCGAACGTGTTACGGGAACGCACGAGAGTTACGCAACGAAAGTCAGGCAACACGGGTTACGCAAACGGGTTACGCAACTAAGCGAGGGATTTCATGAAACTCATTACCGCAATCATCAAGCCGTTCAAGCTCGATGAGGCGCGCGAAGCCTTGTCGGCCATCGGCGTCTCGGGCATCACGGTGACGGAAGTCAAAGGCTTCGGTCGCCAGAAGGGCCATACGGAGCTGTATCGCGGCGCTGAATACGTCGTCGATTTTCTGCCGAAGGTGAAGATCGAGGCCGCTGTCTCGGACGACATCGTCGACCAGGCGATCGAGGCGCTCGAACGCGCGGCACGCACCGGCAAGATCGGCGACGGCAAGATCTTCGTCACGCCGATCGAACAAGTGATTCGGATCCGTACCGGGGAGACCGGCGCGGACGCTCTGTAATACCAAAAGATAGCGACACAGATAGCGACAAGAGGAAACGAAAGATGCGCAAATTAATGATGTCCTTGCTGATGGCCGGTTCGCTGCTCGCGGGCGGTATCGGCGCCGCCCTCGCGGACGACGCTTCCGCCCCCGCAGCCGCCTCGGCCGCTGCTTCCGATACGACGGCGAGCGCGCCGGCGCCGGACGCTTCGGCAGCACCTGCTGCCGCCGCGGCTTCGGCACCGGCCGCTGACGCGTCCGCCGCACCGGCTGCCAGCGCGGCTGCCGCCGCACCCGCAGCATCGGACGCTGCGCCGGCTGCCCCGACCGCGCCGTTCTCGGTCGATTCGTCGAAGATCAATTCGGGCGACACCGCCTGGATGCTGACCTCCACCGCGCTCGTGCTGTTCATGACGATTCCGGGTCTGGCGCTGTTTTACGGCGGCATGGTCCGCAAGAAGAGCGTGCTCGCGATCCTGATGCAAAGCTTCGCGATCACCTGCCTCGTGTCGATCATCTGGGTCGTGGTGGGCTACAGCCTCGCCTTCACGCCTGGCGGATCGTTCATTGGCGGCTTCTCGCGCTTCTTCATGTCGGGCATGAACTACATCAAGGGCG
Source organism: Paraburkholderia sp. RL18-101-BIB-B (assembly GCF_046026985.1). NCBI lineage: Bacteria > Pseudomonadati > Pseudomonadota > Betaproteobacteria > Burkholderiales > Burkholderiaceae > Paraburkholderia > Paraburkholderia sp. RL18-101-BIB-B. The sequence continues at coordinate 188,925 of NZ_JARESV010000008.1, read as the reverse complement.
ACAAGGCCACGACACTGACCGTCAGCCACCTCGCGCCGACGATCCCGGAAACGGTCTACGTCGTCTATCAGATGACGTTCGCGATCATTACCCCGGCGCTGATCACGGGCGCGTTCGCCGACCGTATGAAGTTCTCGGCCATGCTGGTGTTCATGACGCTGTGGTCGATCATCGTCTACTCGCCGATCGCGCACATGGTCTGGGAACCGACCGGCTGGCTGGCTAGCGCGGGCATCCTCGACTTCGCAGGCGGCACGGTGGTGCACATCAACGCCGGTATCGCGGCGCTGGTCTGCGCTCTGGTGCTCGGCAAGCGTGTCGGCTACGGCAAGGAAGCGATGGCGCCGCACAACCTGACGCTCACGCTGATCGGTGGCGCCATGCTGTGGGTAGGCTGGTTCGGCTTCAACGCGGGTTCGGCAGTGGCGGCTGACGGCCGTGCCGGTTTCGCGATGTTCGCCACGCAAGTGGCAACGGCGGCAGCAGCACTCGCATGGATGTTCGCCGAATGGGCAGCCAAGGGTAAGCCGTCGGTGCTCGGTATCGTGTCGGGCGCAGTGGCGGGTCTCGTGGCGATCACGCCGGCTTCGGGCTTCGTCGGTATGGCGGGTTCGCTGGTGATCGGTATCGTGGCAGGCGTGGTCTGCTTCTGGTCGGCAACCTGGCTTAAGCACAAGCTCGGTTACGACGACTCGCTCGACGCGTTCGGCGTGCACTGCATCGGCGGTATCGTGGGTGCGCTGCTGACCGGTGTGTTCGCGGTGAAGGACATCGGCGGCGCGGACGGCAGCGTGATCCTGCAAGCCAAGGGCGTGCTGACGACGCTGATCTACAGCGGTGTGGTGAGCTACATCCTGCTGAAGGTGATCGACATGGTGATGGGCCTGCGTGTAACCGAAGAACAGGAACGCGAAGGTCTGGACGTGACGCTGCACGGCGAACACGTCGAATAAGCAACGCACCGCGAGCCCGCGCTCCCGGGCTCGTTGGATCACGAATAAGCGCAGCGATTTTGGCCCGCCTTCATGGCGGGCTTTTTTCTTGCGGGCTATCTTGTAAACGGTAGTTTTCCCCGCCTATCATGGCGATAGCGAGAATGCATTCGCGTCCGCTTGCGAATGGAGAAACCGTCCCCAAATGGACAAAGCATTTGCTCTACAATCTTTTTTCTCCAGTCTGCGAGTGATCAATGGTTCCGCACCTAGTTACGGCGTTAAACGGCCCGCTGCTCGATCTTGAGCGGAAGATCCTCGACGCTACCCCCGCCATCGAACGCTGGTTCCGGCTCGAATGGCAGGAGCACACGCCGCCGTTCTACTGTTCCGTCGATCTGCGCAACGCGGGCTTCAAGCTCGCGCCGGTCGACACCAATCTGTTTCCCGGCGCATTCAACAATCTGCCGCAGGAAGTGTTGCCGCTCGCCGTGCAGGCCGCGATGGCATCGATCGAGAAGATCTGCCCGGACGCCAAGAACCTGCTGGTGATTCCCGAACGCCACACGCGCAATGCGTTTTATCTCGAGAATGTCGCCCGTCTGGCCGCGATCATGCGCCAGGCCGGCTTGAACGTGCGTTTCGGCACGCTCGACGAAACCATCAACGGGCCGGTCACGATCGCCCTCTCCGACGGCCAGAAGCTCGTGCTCGAACCGCTCGAGCGCTCGCAGCGGCGCCTCGGCCTGAAGAATTTCGACCCGTGCTCGATTCTGCTGAATAACGATCTGTCGGGCGGCATTCCGCCCGTGCTCGAAAATCTGCACGAGCAGTATCTGCTGCCGCCGCTGCATGCGGGCTGGGCCGTGCGCCGTAAATCGACGCATTTTTCCTGCTACGACGACGTCGCGAAAAAGTTCGCGAAGATGGTCGAGATCGATCCGTGGATGATCAATCCGTACTTCGCGCACGTGGAAGGCGTCGACTTCCAGGAACGCACCGGCGAGGAAGCGCTGACGGACGCGATCGACGGGGTGCTGAAGAAGATCGCCAAGAAGTATCGCGAGTACGGCATCTCCGAAAAACCGTATGTCGTCATCAAGTCGGATGCGGGCACGTACGGCATGGGTGTGATGACCGTGCACGACGCGTCGGAAGTCGCCGCGCTTACCAAGCGCGAACGCGCCAAGATGGCCGCGACCAAAGATGGCCTCGAAGTGCATGACGTGATCGTGCAGGAAGGCGTGTACACCTTCGAGCGCATCGGGGAAGAAGTGGCCGAGCCGGTCGTGTACATGATCGACCGCTATGTCGTGGGCGGCTTCTATCGCGTGCACGGCAGCCGCGAGCGCGATCAGAATCTGAACGCGCCGGGCATGCACTTCGTGCCGCTCGGCTTCGAGCATACGGCGCTGCCCGACGCGCACGCCAAGCCCGGCGCGGCGCCGCCGAACCGCTTCTATATGTACGGCGTGGTGGCGCGGCTCGGACTGCTGGCCGCATCGGTGGAACTGGAAAAGACCGATCCGGAAGCGATTCAGGTCTAAGCCACCTTGGGTGGTCGATGGCGGCATGCGTGCCGCCATCGCCATTTTCAACGACTATATTTACGATCAATGCCAAGCCCGTCAGGGCGCACCGGGACCTTCATGGACATTCTTTTCATCGCCGATCCGCTCACGCAATTCAAGATCTACAAAGACTCGACCTACGCGATGATGGCCGAAGCGGCGCGCCGCGGTCACGTGGTGTACACGTGCGAGCCGAAGCATCTGGCGTGGACGGGGGGCGACGTCGAGGCGAACGTGCAGCGCTTTGCGATTGTCGGCGACGTCACCGATCTGCATCGCGAAGTCTGGTACGACGCCGAACCGGCCGCGCCGCGCACGCTCAAAAGCTTCAGCGCCGTGGTGATGCGCAAAGACCCGCCGTTCGACATGGAATACGTCACGTCGACGTGGCTGCTCGAAATGGCCGAACGCGGCGGCGCGCGCATCTTCAACAAACCGCAGGCGATTCGCGATCACTCGGAAAAGCTCGCGATCGGCGAGTTCGCGGAGTTCGTCGCGCCCACGCTGGTTACGCGCGACGCAACCCGCTTGCGCGCCTTCCATGAGGAGCACGGCGACGTGATCCTGAAGCCGCTCGACGGCATGGGCGGCATGGGCGTGTTTCGCGTGAAGGCCGACGGCATGAACCTCGGTTCGATCATCGAAATGCTGAGTCATGATGGCGCGCGTTCGGTGATGGCGCAAAAATTCATCCCCGAGATCAAGGAGGGCGACAAGCGCATCCTGCTGATCGGTGGCGAAGCCGTGCCGTATTCGCTCGCGCGTATTCCTCAGGGCAATGAAGTGCGCGGCAATCTCGCGGCCGGTGGCCTCGGCGTGGCGCGTCCGCTGACCGAGCATGACCGCAAGATCGCCGATACGCTGGCGCCGGTGCTGGCCGCGCGCGGTTTGGTGCTGGTGGGGCTGGACGCGATCGGCGACTGGCTGACCGAAGTGAACGTGACCAGCCCGACGTGTTTCCGCGAGATCATGGATCAAACCGGCTTCGACGTCGCCGCCATGTTCATCGACGCCTTGGAGCGCGCGGCGGCTTGATGGCGCGGCCGATTGGCGGCACTTGAATGCCCGCCATGTCCCCCAAACTGTGTAGTAAATCCGCATCACGCAGCACGCCCGATTTGGCGCGAAAATGAGCCTGATACAATGCCCGCTCCTCCGCGCCAGGCGCAATCGCTGGCACCTGACGGGTGTCATAGGCATGGTTTGCGGACTGTAGGCGAGCAGTGTTTCGCCGGCGCAGGCACGAGGCCATGCGCGGCGGGCCGCTCGTCAAACGATGCGTTCCGGCCCTCATGGCCCACGGCCGGCAGAGGGCGCTGACGAACCGGGCTTGAGCCCGGTCCACGGTTCGGGGCCGTTCTTTTGCAGTAAGGCTGACATGGCAGGCATTCTGATCATTGCGCACGCTCCGTTCGCCACCGCGTTGCGCGATTGTATTTCGCACATCTATGGTGGTTTGCCGGCTCGCATCGGCGTAATCGACGTATCGCCGGATTGCGATCCCGTACAGCAGGTTGCGTTTGCGAACTCGGAAATCGAGCGCCTCAAGGAAGAAAACGGCGCGCTCGTCCTCACGGATATGTTCGGCGCCACGCCGGCGAATATCGCCGGACGGCTCGCGTCGCTGCCGGACGTGCGCGTACTGTGCGGCGTCAACTTGCCGATGCTGGTGCGCGCGGTCTGTTATCGCGCCACGCCACTCGACACGCTGGTCGACAAGGCACTCGCCGGCGCCACCAAGGGCGTGCATGCGATCGGACCGGCGACCCCGGCGCCCGTCGCGCCGACTGCGGAGTCCGGCGACTGTTTGCCGGCTCTGCCGCCCGATGCGGCGTGCGGTGGCGCGTGCTTGCCCGCCTTGCCGGCCGACGCCGACCTGACGCAGAAAGCCGACTCGGCTGGCTTGTAAGTAGCTCGGCCGGCGTGTCAGGGTGTCAAACGCATTGCAACCGCTTAGCAGTTTCACTTTTCACAACACTTACCCGCGCTTCGGACCATCACATGCTGCAACAGGAAACGACTATTGTGAACAAGCTGGGGCTGCACGCGCGCGCGTCGGCCAAGTTGACCCAACTCGCGGGCAACTACCAGGCGGAAATCTGGATGAGCCGCAATGGCCGCCGCATCAATGCCAAGAGCATCATGGGTGTGATGATGTTGGCCGCGGGCATCGGCAGCACGGTGCTGATCGAAACGGAAGGCTCGGACGAAAAAGAAGCGATGGACGCATTGTTGAAACTGATTGCCGATAAATTCGGCGAAGGGCAGTGAGCTAACGCGTCCACGTTGCGATGAGCAAAAAACGCCGCGGTTGTCCGCGGCGTTTTTTTTAGCGCGTGACAATGGCCGGACGAAACGCGCGTGAGGGCGCGCGCGTCGAGATGCACATGCAGGATTCGCATTGCCGAAACGCGAGACGGATGAAGGCGTATCACTACGGCTGCTTACGGTATTCGTGCTGCACTGCACACAGCCCCAGCGCACCTGCAAAGGGCGCGGAATTTATAATGACGACCAGTGTCTGAGAGCATTGCAGCGGTTTGCCGCGGCATTACACAACTAGAGGAGGTGCGCGTGTCCTTCACGCTGCATGGAATTCCCGTGTCACGCGGTATCGCCATCGGGCGGGCTTATCTGATCGCCCCGGCTGCACTTGACGTAGACCACTATCTGATCGAACCCGCCCAGATCGAGAGCGAGATCGAACGCTTTCGCGCGGCCCAGCAACACGTGCATCAAGAGCTCGACACGCTGCGCGCCGATCTCGCCGCGGACGCGCCCAGTGAAATGGGCGCGTTCATCACCGTTCATTCAATGATCCTGAACGATGCGATGCTCGTGCAGGAAACCTTCGACCTGATCCGCACGCGCCGCTACAACGTGGAGTGGGCGCTGACCGAACAACTCGAGCGCCTGTCGCGTCATTTCGACGATATCGAAGACGAGTACCTGCGCGAGCGCAAAGCCGACATCGAACAGGTGGTGGAGCGCGTGCTGAAGGCGCTTGCCGGTGCGTCGGTGGCGCTGGGCGCTGGCGTGCACGGCGCCTGCGACGAGATGATCGTGGTCGCCCACGACATCGCGCCGGCCGACATGATGCAGTTCAAGACCCAGACGTTTCAGGGTTTCGTCACGGACCTCGGTGGCCGCACGTCGCATACGGCGATCGTCGCGCGCAGCCTGGGCATTCCGGCCGCAGTCGGCGTGCAGCACGCGAGCGCGCTGATTCGTCAGGACGACCTGATCATCGTCGACGGCGATCACGGCATTGTGATCGTCGACCCCGCGCCGATCGTGCTGGAAGAGTACTCATATCGGCAGAGCGAGAAAGCGCTCGAACAGCGCAAGCTGCAGCGGCTGAAGTTTTCGCCCACGCAGACGCTATGCGGCACCCGCATCGAACTGTGCGCGAACATCGAGTTGCCGGACGACGCGCTCGCCGCGATCGACGCGGGTGCGACGGGCGTCGGCCTGTTCCGCACCGAGTTCCTGTTCATGAATCACAAGGACCGTTTGCCGGAAGAGGAAGAGCAGTTCGGCGCGTACCGTCGCGCGGTCGAGTTGATGAACGGCCTGCCGGTCACGATCCGCACGATCGACGTGGGCGCCGACAAGCCGCTCGATTCGATGAGCGGGGGCGACGGCTACGAAACCGCAGCGAACCCGGCCTTGGGGCTGAGAGCGATTCGCTGGAGCCTCTCCGAGCCGCAGATGTTCCTCACGCAGTTGCGCGCGATTCTGCGTGCGTCGGCGTTCGGCTCGGTGAAGATTCTGATTCCGATGCTCGCGCATGCGCAGGAAATCGACCAGACGCTCGATCTGATTCGCGAAGCCAAGCGCCAGCTCGACGACGCGGGCATGGCCTACGATCCGAACGTGCAGGTCGGCGCGATGATCGAGATCCCGGCTGCCGCGATCGCGTTGCCGCTGTTCCTGAAGCGGCTCGATTTTCTGTCGATCGGCACCAACGATCTGATCCAGTACACGCTCGCGATCGATCGCGCGGACAACTCGGTCGCGCATCTGTACGACCCGCTGCATCCGGCCGTGCTGTATCTGATCGCATTCACGCTGCGCGAAGCGAAGCGGGCCGGCGTACCGGTCTCGGTGTGCGGTGAGATGGCGGGGGATCCGGCGTTGACGCGTCTATTGCTCGGCATGGGCCTCACCGAGTTTTCGATGCATCCGAGCCAACTGCTGGTGGTAAAACAGGAAGTGCTGCGCTCGCATCTGAAGACGCTGGAGAAGCCGGTGGCGGATGTGCTGGCTTCGTTCGAACCGGAAGAAGTGCAGGCTGCGCTCAAGCGCGTGATGCTGGCCTGAGTCGCCGCGTTCACATCGTCAGAAACAGAAACGCCGCGCAATGTGCGGCGTTTCTGTTTCTGTGCGTGGCTGAGGCGCTGGCGTCAAGCCGTGTGCGTCTGCCCGCATACCGGGCAATCCGGCTGGCGCGCGATGCGCATCGTGGTCCACTCCATCCGCAGCGAATCGAGCATCATCAGGCGGCCGAGCAACGGCGTGCCGATTGCGCCGATCACCTTGAGCGCTTCGGCGGCCTGCATCGAACCGACGATGCCGACCGTCGGCGCGAACACGCCCATGGTCGAACACGCGACTTCCTCGAACGGCTGGTCTTCGGGAAATACGCAGGCATAGCAGGGCGACGCTTCGTCGCGGAAATCGAAGGTGCTGATCTGGCCGTCGAAGCGCAACGCCGCGCCCGACACCAGCGGCACGCCGTGCTTAACACAGGCGCGGTTGATCGCATGGCGCGTCGCGAAGTTGTCGGTGCAATCGAGCACGACGGTCGCATTCGGCACGTGCGCGTCGAGCCACGCGTCGTCGACGCGCTCGGCCACCGCGTTCACCACGACCTCGGGATTGATCTGCGCGATCGCGTCGCGCCCGGACTCCACCTTCTTGCGTCCGACCGAAGCGGTCACGTGCAGGATCTGCCGCTGCAGGTTGGTCAGGTCGACCGTATCGGCATCGACGAGTGTCAAGCGGCCGACGCCGGCCGCCGCCAGATACATCGCAGCGGGCGAACCCAGGCCGCCAGCGCCGACGATGATCGCGTGCGCGTCGATAAAGCGCTGCTGCGCCTCGATACCGATTTCATCGACGAGGATGTGGCGGGAATAGCGAAGGAGTTGATCGTCGTTCATGGCGGGGCGCGTGAATGTGTCGCGCGCTGAGATGCAGGACCGATGGGCCTGCCGTGCGCGTTTTCGATATTTTAATCGCGCCGGGAGCGGGTGTTCTTGCTGGTGCCGGGTATGACAGCGTGTCTTCGCAGCATGTTCCGCTGCGAAGACACGTCAGGTTTTGCTGCTTAGTTGCTTTGCGAAGCAGGCGCCGGTACCGGGCCCGATGCGCCCGGCACCGGTTGCGTCGGCTTCACCGCGACCGGCGCGGACGCCGACGTGGCCGGCTTGTTCTGCGCGAGACGGCGCTCGGTCAGCGACTTCGATTCCTGCACCTGCTTGCCCTCCAGCTTGTTCAGAGCCTGTTGCAGCATGAAGTCGTCGGTCGAACCGAATTCCACCGGCTTGCGCTCACGATCCTTCTGACGCTGTTCCGGCGTCTTCTTATCGTTCTGCTCTTCGAGCTGGCGCAACTGGTCCATGCGTTCCTGTTCGCGCTGTTCCGCTTCCTTCTTCTCGTTCGGGTCTTGCGTGTTCGCAAGGTGATTCGAGTAGTCGACTTCGCGGGTGACGAGTGCGTCGTCCGGATCGCCTTCTGCGTATTGATCGACCGCGATGTCAGGACGGATGCCCTTGTTCTGGATCGAACGGCCGCTCGGCGTGTAGTAGTACGCCGTGGTCAGACGCAGCGCGGTGTCGGCCGTCATGGGGCGCACGGTCTGCACCGAACCCTTGCCGAACGTAGTCTTGCCGACGATCAGCGCACGATGCTGATCCTGCAGCGCGCCCGCGACGATTTCCGACGCCGACGCGGAGTACGCGTTGGTCAGTACGATCATCGGCACGGTCTTGAAGATCGGCGCTTCGTCTTTCAGCGGATCGCTGTCGAAGGATTGCAGGCGGTAGTTGTCGTAGGTGTCGCGATAGACCTGTTTCGAATCCGGAATCTGGCCGTTGGTGGACACCACAACCGAATTCGGCGGCAGGAACGCGCCGGCCACGCCGACTGCGCTTTGCAGCAGACCGCCGCCGTTGTTGCGCAGGTCGAGCACGAGGCCCTTCAGATTCGGCTGCTGACGCGCGATGTCTTGCAGTTTCGCGGCCAGATCAGGCGTGGTGCGCTCCTGGAAGCTGGTTACCCGCACATAGGCGTAGCCCGGCGCGAGGATCTTCATCTTGACCGACTGGACCTTGATGATTGCGCGCGTGACGGTGAGCGGGAACGTGCGGTCGTCGGTCTTGCGGAAGATCGTGAGCGTGACCTTGGTGCCCGGGTCGCCGCGCATCTGCTTGACCGCCTGGTCGAGCGTCATGCCGCGCACGGGTTTGTCGTTGATACGGGTGATCAGGTCGCCCGGACGGATGCCGGCGCGGAACGCGGGCGTATCCTCGATTGGCGAAATCACCTTGATCAATCCGTCTTCGGACGAAATTTCGATGCCGAGACCGGCGAAGCGACCCTTGGTCTGCTCCTGCAGTTCTTCGTAATCGGTCTTGTCGAGATATGACGAGTGCGGGTCGAGGCTCGACACCATGCCCTTGATGGCGGCGGTGAGAAGCTTTTTATCGTCGACCGGTTCGACGTACTCGTGCTTGATTTGCCCGAAGACTTCGGCAAAGAGCCTGAGCTGGTCCAGCGGCAGCGGTGCAACAGCGTTCGACGCTGCGCTGGCGGGTTGCTGGGCCGAAGCCGAGAGTTGCAGGGTGGCAAATACACCGGTAGCAAGGCCCGCGGCAATCAGGCCGATATTTTTCAGGTTCTTTCGCATAGAGTCTGTTGCGGTCGGAAGCGCGTGGCAGCGTCGATAGAGATGGGGACGGACAAGTATAACTGCACACCCGCCAACTCAGGGCGCGGCGCAGCCAATCGTGATTCGACAGCACGCGCCGGGCCCGGTTCGTGGGATTGCGCGCACAACTATGAAGTAATGTGCCGTAACGGACTGATGGCGGCCAGAAGGGCGCTCGCAAATGACGTGAGCCGCGCTGACCGGTGCGTCTTGCCGGGCGGCGCGGCCCTTCTGCCGCCATTGCGCTGCATTTCTGACAGCAGCATGGCGGCAAGATGGCAGATCAGCCCGCCGCCTTACCCTGCTTGGCGACGGCAGCCTGCGCTTTGGCGATCGCTTCCTGGTCGCCCAGATAGTAGTGCTTGATAGGCTTCAGGTTTTCGTCGAGTTCATAGACGAGCGGCACGCCGTTCGGAATATTCAGGCCGACGATGTCGTCGTCCGAAATATTGTCCAGGTATTTCACCAGTGCGCGGATCGAGTTGCCGTGGGCCGCGATCACGAGCTTGCGGCCCGACTTGATGGCCGGCGCAATCGACTCGTTCCACAGGGGCAGAACGCGCGCGACCGTGTCTTTCAGGCATTCGGTAAGCGGCAGTTGCTCGCGCGGCACCTTGGCGTAGCGCGGATCGTCGTACGGTGCGCGCTCGTCCGTCGGTTCGAGCGCCGGCGGCGGCGTGTCGTAGCTACGGCGCCAGACCAGCACCTGCTCGTCGCCGAACTTGGCGGCCGTTTCCGCCTTGTTCAGCCCCGACAGCGCGCCGTAGTGGCGTTCATTCAGACGCCACGAATGCACCACCGGCAGGTACATCAGATCCATTTTGTCCTGCACGTGCCACAAGGTGCGGATCGCGCGTTTGAGCACCGACGTGTAGGCGATGTCGAACGTGTAGCCCGATTCCTTCAGCAGCACGCCCGCTTGCTGCGCCTCATTGTTGCCCTGCTCGGTGAGGTCGACGTCGACCCAGCCCGTGAAGCGGTTTTCCTTGTTCCACGTCGATTCGCCGTGGCGGATGAGAACGAGTTTGTACATGAGATTGCCGGTCGGTAGTGAAGAAGCCGTCAAGCGCCGCGGAGGTCCTCTAGAGGAGCGCCGCCATCGCGTCAGATGGTTATTTTATAATGGCTGGATTGCCCTTTCCGATTTCTCCCTTTTTCGGCGGATTTTCCGTGAAGTTTTTCACTGATTACACAAACCTTGTACTGATCGCGATCGTCCTCATCTCCGGTGGGTTGCTGCTGTGGCCGACGATCAGCCGGCGCGGCCGTGGCGGCCTGTCGGCCGCTGAAGCCACGCAACTGATCAACCGGCGCAATGCGGCGGTCATCGATCTGCGTCCGTCCGCCGACTACGCCAAAGGGCATTTGCCCGCGGCACGGCACCTTGAATTTGCAGAGTTGCAGGCAAAAGTCGCGCAACTCGTGAAAAACAAGAGCAACCCGGTGCTGCTGGTATGCCAGACCGGCCAGCAGTCGAACAAGGCAGCGCGTATCGTGCAGGATGCAGGTTATGCGGAAGTCCATGTTCTCGAAGGCGGTGTCGACGCCTGGCAGAAAGCCGGTATGCCGGTTGTGAAACAAGGAGCAGCGAAGTGAACAAAGTGATCATGTACAGCACCCAGGTGTGCCCGTATTGCCAGATGGCCGAACGTCTTTTAAAGTCGCGCGGCGTCGAGCACGTTGAAAAGGTACTGATCGACAAAGACCCGGCCCGTCGTGAGGAAATGATGACCCGGACCGGTCGCCGCACGGTGCCGCAAGTGTTCATCGGCGAGACGCATGTGGGCGGGTACGATGACCTCTCCGCGCTCGATCGCGCGGGCGGTTTGATGCCGCTGCTCGAAGCAACCGCCTGAATTCGCGCGCCCGCAGGCGCGTGAGCAGGGCGGATGAACACCAAGCCGGCGCGCCTCGCCTCTTCAGGGCGGGCGGCGCGCCGCAACGATCTGGCGGCCCATGCAAGCATGGGCCGCCGCCATGCATACCTATCAGGGAATCACTTCATCATGTCCGACGAGAATAACCAGCCGTTCTTCAACATCCAGCGCATCTACCTGAAGGACATGTCGCTCGAGCAGCCGAATTCGCCGGGCATCTTCCTCGAGCAGGAAATGCCCTCGGTCGAAGTCGAAGTCGACGTGAAGGCCGAGCGCCTCGCCGACACCGTGTTCGAAATCCTCGTCACGGGCACGGTCACGGCCAAGGTGTCGGACAAGGTTGCGTTCCTGATCGAAGCCAAGCAAGCCGGCATTTTCGACATCCGCAACATTCCGGCTGAGCAGATCGATCCGCTGGTCGGCATTGCCTGCCCGACCATCCTGTTCCCGTACCTGCGCTCGAACATCGCCGACGCGATCACCCGCGCCGGTTTCCCGCCGATCCACCTCGCCGAGATCAACTTCCAGGCGCTGTACGAGCAACGCCTCGCGCAGATGGGTGGCCAGGACGGCGCGGCGCAGAACGGCGTCACGCATTGATGTGTCACACGCGGTGTCGCAAGCAGTGCCGGCCATGAAGGTTGCTGTCCTTGGCGCCGGCGCGTGGGGCACAGCCCTCGCCGGCCATCTGGCCGTACGGCACGACACGGTGTTGTGGGCGCGGGAGCCCGCGCTCATTGCCGATCTCTCCGCTTCGCACGAAAACGCCCGCTATCTGGCGGGCGTTGCTTTGCCGCCGGCGCTTCGCTATGAAGCCGATCTGAACGCGGCGCTCGACCACGCGCTCGCCGACGATGCGTTATGCGTCGTGGCGACGCCCGTCGCCGGACTGCGCGGTCTGTTTCAGGCCATGCGCGACGCGGGCACAGTGCCGGCGCATGTGGTGTGGTTGTGCAAAGGTTTTGAAGCCGATTCGCAGTTGATGCCGCATCAGGTGGTCGCGGCCGAATTGCCGGAGCACGGCAGTAACGGCGTGTTGTCCGGTCCGAGCTTTGCGCGCGAAGTCGGGCAGGGCTTGCCGGTCGCGCTGACCATCGCGAGCGCGTCGGCGGCGTGCCGCGAGCGCACGGTCGCCGCGTTTCATCATGGCGCCATGCGCATCTATACCGGCGACGACGTCGTCGGCGTGGAAGTGGGCGGCGCGGTGAAAAACGTGCTGGCCATTGCAACGGGCATCGCCGACGGCCTCGGCCTCGGTCTGAACGCACGCGCGGCGCTGATCACGCGCGGCCTCGCTGAAATGTCGCGCCTCGGCGTGACGCTCGGCGGACGGGCGGAAACGTTCACCGGTTTGACCGGCCTGGGCGATCTGATCCTGACCGCAACCGGCGATCTGTCGCGCAATCGCACGGTCGGCCTGCAACTCGCCGCAGGCCGCACGCTCGACGATATTCTCGGCGCCCTCGGTCACGTGGCCGAAGGCGTGCGTTGCGCGCAAGCGGTCCTCGCGATCGCCCGCGCTCATTCAATCGAGATGCCGATCACGCAGGCGGTCTGTGCCGTGCTGTTCGACGGCGTGGCGCCGCGCGACGCCGTCAGCGCCTTGCTGCGGCGCGACTCCAAAGCTGAATAAGCCTTGTCTTTCAGCCGTTTAGCGCACAAATGCGCTGAACGGCTGCCCGCTATCGCTGTCCACGTTTTTATCGACGCTTCGGATCAGCGAGGTTCCCATGCTCAGATTCAATCGTTGCACGCTGGAAGCACGCGTGGTCGACATCACCACGCTCGCCGTGGATGCGATCGTCAACGCCGCGAATACGTCGCTATTGGGCGGAGGCGGCGTGGACGGCGCGATTCATCGCGCGGCCGGCAAGGATTTGCTGCGCGAATGTGAAACGCTGGGCGGTTGCGCGACCGGCGACGCGAAGCTGACCGGCGCCTACCGTCTGCCGGCTAAACATGTGATTCATGCCGTCGGCCCGGTCTGGCGGGGCGGGACGCATGGTGAGGCCGACTTGCTCGCGTCCTGCTATCAGCGCTCGCTGGAGGTGGCGCGCGAGGCGCAGTGCAACAGCATCGCGTTCCCCGCGATTAGTTGCGGCATCTACCATTTTCCCGCTGACGAGGCCGTGCGAATTGCGGTCGGCACGGTGCTCGACACGTTGCCGCGCACGCCGCAGATCGAGCAGGTAGTGTTCGCCTGTTTCGACGACGCCATGTTCGCGCGCTACGCGGCCGAATTGAAACGCCGTCAGGCGCCGCCTTCGAAGCCGGTCTGACGCCACGCTTCGAACACCACGACCGCGACGGTATTCGATAGATTCAGGCTGCGGTTGCCCGGACGCATGGGCAGGCGCACGCGTTGCTCGTTGGCGAACTGGTCGAGCACCGAGTCGGGCAGGCCGCGCGTTTCGGCGCCGAACACGAACCAGTCGCCGGATTGAAACGCGTGCTCGTGAAAGCGGCCCGAGCCGCGCGTGGTGAAGGCGAACATGCGCGCCGGGTCCGGCGATTCCTTGGCGATGAACGCCGCCCAGTCAGCGTGCACGTTCATCTGCGCGTACTCGTGATAGTCGAGGCCGGCGCGGCGCAACTTGGCGTCGTCGAGCGGAAAGCCGAGCGGCTCGATCAGATGCAGCCGGGCGCCGGTGTTGGCGCACAGGCGGATCACGTTGCCGGTGTTCGGCGGGATTTCCGGTTCTACGAGAACGACATTGAACATGGTGAACTCAGGTGGAGACTAGTTTTTCGGTGTGCGCAACGCGACGAAGTTGGTGACCCGCCGCGCGCCGGCTGCCTTGAGCGTGCGCGCCAGCGCTTCGAGCGTGGCGCCGGTCGTCATCACATCGTCGACGATGCCGACGTGCAGCCCTTGCACGGGCCCGGCGACCTTGAAAGCGCGACCCACGTTCAGGCGGCGGGCGTCGAGATCGAGCCGCGACTGCGGCGCGGTGTGAATCACGCGATTCAGCAAGGTCGCGTCGCTGCGTACATCCAGCGCGCGGGCCAGCGGCCTCGCGATTTGCCACGCCTGGTTGTAGCCGCGCTCGGTGAGACGTTTGCTTGCAAGCGGCACGGGCACGATCACATCCGGCCATTCAGTAAGGTCTTGCCACGAGTCCTGTGCAAGACGTGCGAGCCGTTGTGCGAACTCGCGCGCCAGCAGCAGGCGGGCGCGGAATTTCAGGCCGACCGCCAACGTGTCGAGCGGCGCCCGATAGTCGGCGAGGGCGAAGGTCGCGTCGAACGGCGGCGGCTCGTCGATGCAATCCGCACAGCGATATTGCGTGCGCGCCGCCCATCGCGAACTGGATAAGGGCACCGCACAGACGGTGCAGCGCAACCGGCTTTCGTTCCAGTAGGCTTCGTCGCAACCGGCGCACAGCGTCGTATGCGACAAATTGCCGCATAACGCGCAGAGGTTCGGCAACGCGGCGTGCATCACGCGCGGCCAGGCCGATTGCAAGGTGCGCGCGAAACGCGCGAATCTGCCGCCGGAAAATGACGAATTGGGTCGGAATGGCATGATTGGACCGCCCGCGAAGGCCTCTCACGCTGAATGGAAGGAAGCGAGCGAGTATACTTCCTGCTCCACGCCAGCACGACACTCATGTCCCCAACTCCCGCTCAATCAGGCCGTCCGGCCTATGATTCCCGGCGCCTCCGGCGGATCTTCGACCGCCGCGCAGCGACGTTCAGCGACGTCGCGTTCCTGCCTCGTGAAATCGCGCAACGCATGCGCGAGCGGCTCGACTACATCAAGGTCACGCCGGCGAGCGTGCTCGACGCCGGCTGCGGTGCGGGCGAAGACATCCCCGCTTTGCGCGAGCGCTTTCCCGAAGCGCCGGTGTTCGGCTCCGACCTGTCGCACGGCATGCTCACGCGCGCGCTGCAACACGATTCCGGCGACACGAGCTGGCGGCGCTTTCTGCCGGCCTCGCTCGGCAAAGCGCTCGGCGCCCGCGGTCCGCGTTTCGCGCAAGCCGACTTTTCGGCGCTGCCGTTCGCGGCCGGCGCCTTCGAATTCATCTGGTCCAACCTGGCGCTCCATTGGCACTCGCGGCCCGATCTCGTGTTTCCCGAGTGGCAGCGCGTGCTCAAAGTGAACGGCCTGCTGATGTTCAGCACGCTCGGTCCAGACTCGCTCAAGGAATTGCGTGGCGCCTACGCCGAAGTCGAGGCTGCGCACGGCGTTGCCTCGCGCAAGCACGTGATCGACTTCGTCGACATGCACGATCTCGGCGACATGCTGGTCGAAAGCGGCTTCGAGATTCCTGTGATGGACCAGGAAGTGCTCACCATTACTTATAAGTCGCCGCAGTCGCTGCTCGCCGACGTGCGCCGCTGGGGCGCCTATCCGTTCGAGCGCGAAGCGTCGTCGAGCGCCGCCGCGCGCCGGCTGCACAAGGCTTTGCTGGCGGCCCTCGAAGCCCGTCGGCGTGCCGACGGCACGATCGCGCTGACCTTCGAAGTGATCTACGGACACGCATGGAAAGCCGTGCCGCGCACCACGGCGGAAGGTCACGGCATCGTCCGAATCGAGGACATCGGACGCGGTTCGTCGAGGAATCGTTGAGGAATCGACGAGGCGGTAAAGAGGACATCTGTTATGTCTGAAATTACCGCTTCAAAAGACGCGCAAAAGGTGCGTCAAAACGGCGCGGAGGCTTGTCGCGCCTGGCTTGTGGGCCAATAGAGGCTTGCTTGTGGATGCTATGGATCGCGCCTATAATGCGTCAGTTTGTCGCCCGGAGTTCCCACATTTGGGGCGGCAGGCCCGAGGCACAGGGCAGCAAGATAAGATGGCGCAGCGGTGATCGAGCGGCCGGAATAATGGTCGCGAGCAATGGCCGCGGGCGGCGATTGGAGACAATCGGCGGGAGGCAGCGATGGGAGCATCAGATCTGCTGGCGGATTCAGAACCAGTTCTCAAAGACTGGACGATGAAACGCAACTGTTCGATATCGCCGCGGCAGTTCGTATGTTTCTACGTGTCGCTTGCGTTGTTCTCGTTGGCAATTGCTTTCATGCTGGTTCTGGTCGGCGCCTGGCTGGTGTTGCCGTTCACCGGTGTCGAATTGCTGGCGGTGGGCATCGCGTTTGCCATATATGCGCGTCATGCTGTGGATTACGAGCGTATCCGGTTGTTTCAGAACCGGCTCGTCATCGAGCAGGTCAGCGCCGAGCAGCTTACGCAGTTCGAGTTCAATCCGCGCTGGGTGCGGATCGAGGCGGGCGCAACACCGCGTGACCGGATCAAACTGGTCTCGCGCGGGCAGACGATCATGATCGGGCAACATCTCGCGCAGTATCGGCGCGCGCAGTTCGCAGGCGAATTGCGTATGTGGCTCACGCGTTGTTAGGGGCCCCCAAACCTGGCGCTTGGCGCCGGGCCCTCCAAGGGGGAAGAAAACCTGGGGCGACCCAGACGTTTTCTTAGACGCGTGGAGTCGCGCGGCGTTCACGGGGAGCGCGAGGCAACCTGCCAGCGGGGTCGAGGGTTTGAATGGAAATTTTGGGTAAGGAAGCTATGAAAACAATCAAGCGAGCCCTCATGGGCGTGCTGGCGATGAGCGGACTGCTTTTCGCCGGCGCGGCCCTGGCAGTGGGCGATGTTCCGGGCGGCCCTGCCGTCAACGAGATCAATCTCCAGCCGCCTGCGACGAAAATCGCTGAGGAGCTTTTCAGCCTCCACATGTTCATGCTGGTTCTTTGCCTGGTCATCTTCGTCGGCGTGTTCGGCGTGATGTTCTATTCGATCTTTGCGCACCGCAAATCGAAAGGCCACAAAGCTTCCAACTTCCACGAAAGCACCACCGTCGAAATCATCTGGACGATCGTGCCGTTCATCATCGTCGTGCTGATGGCGCTGCCCGCCACCAAGACGGTGGTCGCGATGAAAGACACCACGAACGCCGACGTCACCATCAAGGTCACCGGCTATCAGTGGAAATGGGGCTACGACTACGTGAAGGGCCCGGGCGAAGGCATCAACTTCCTGTCCACGCTGGCCACGCCGCGTGCGGAAACCGATGGCCGTGAGCCGATTTCCACCACGTATCTGCAGGAAGTCGACAATCCGCTGGTCGTCCCGGTCGACAAGAAAATCCGCATCATCACCACCGCGAACGACGTGGTCCACTCCTGGTACGTGCCGGCTTTCGGCGTGAAGCAGGACGCGATTCCGGGCTTCGTGCGCGACACGTGGTTCAAGGCTGAGAAGGTCGGCACATTCCGCGGCTTCTGTACCGAACTGTGCGGCAAGGAACACGCGTTCATGCCGGTGGTGGTCGAAGTGCTGTCCGCCGACGACTACGCGAAGTGGGTCGACACGCAGAAGAAGAAAATGGCCGCCGGCCAGGACGATCCGAACAAGACCTACACCATGGCCGAGCTGATGGAGCGCGGCGGCAAGGTCTACGCGGCGAATTGCGCGGTCTGCCACCAGCCGACCGGCAAGGGCGCGGGCGCATTCCCGGCGCTCGACGGCAGCAAGATCGCCAACGGCGCGATCGCCGAGCACGTCAGCCTGGTGCTGAAGGGCAAGAACGCGATGCCGTCGTGGGCGCCTACGCTGAACGACGTCGAAATCGCTTCGGTGGTCACGTACGAACGTAACGCGTGGGGCAACCACACCGGCGACATTCTCCAGCCGAAGCAGGTTGCGGACGCCCGTAACGGCAAGCTGCCGGAAGGCGGCAACCATCTGGCCGATGCAGGCGCAGCGGCGAGCGGCGCAGAAGCGGCTTCGGGGGCGGCGGCAGCATCCGGCGCCTCGGGCGCGGCAGCGGCGGCACCGGCAGCTTCGGACAGCGCGGCAACGCAAGCAGCATTGCCGGCGAGCATCTACTTCGAAACCGGCAAGAGCACGTTGCCGGCCGACGCGAAAGCCGCAGTCGACGCAGCCGCGGCCTACGCGAAGGCGCATCCGGACGCGAAATTCACGCTGTCGGGCTTCACCGACGCCACCGGCTCCGCCGACCTCAACGCGAAGCTCGCGAAGAGCCGCGCCGAAGCCGTGCGCGACGCGTTGAAAGCAGCCGGCATTGCCGAAGACCATATTATTTTGAAGAAGCCGGAAACGATCACGGGCGGCAGCGACGCGAAAGAAGCCCGGCGTGTTCAGATCAGCCCGGCTGCCTGACGTGTTCATGGTCAGCACCGCAGTATTCGCTTTAGGAGATTGTCATGTCTAGCATCGGACACGATGTAGTCGCAGGCCACGAACACGTGCACGGCGACCATGCTCACGAAACGCCACATGGCTGGCGTCGTTGGCTGTTCGCAACCAATCACAAGGACATCGGTACGCTGTACCTGATCTTCTCGTTCACCATGTTCCTCTCCGGGGGCGTGATGGCGCTGATGATCCGTGCCGAACTGTTCGAACCGGGCCTGCAGATCATGCGTCCCGAGTTCTTCAACCAGTTGACCACCATGCACGGCCTGATCATGGTGTTCGGCGCGATCATGCCGGCTTTCGTCGGCTTCGCGAACTGGATGGTGCCGCTGCAGATCGGCGCATCGGACATGGCTTTTGCCCGCATGAACAATTTCAGCTTCTGGCTTCTGCCGGTGGCGGCTGTCCTGCTGGTCGGCTCGTTCTTCTCGCCGGGCGGCGCGACCGCCGCGGGCTGGACGCTCTACGCGCCGCTTTCCACGCAGATGGGCCCGGGCATGGACTTCGCGATTTTCGCGGTCCACTTGATGGGTGCTTCGTCGATCATGGGCGGGATCAACATCGTCGTGACGATCCTGAACATGCGCGCACCCGGCCTCACGCTGATGAAGATGCCGATGTTCGTGTGGACCTGGCTGATCACCGCCTACCTGCTGATCGCCGTGATGCCGGTTCTGGCAGGCGCGATCACCATGGTGCTGTTCGACCGCCACTTCGGCACGTCGTTCTTCAACGCGGCAGGCGGCGGCGACCCGGTTATGTACCAGCACATCTTCTGGTTCTTCGGGCACCCCGAGGTGTACATCATGATCTTGCCGGCGTTCGGGATCGTCTCGCAGGTGATTCCGGCATTCTCGCGCAAGCCGCTGTTTGGCTATAGCTCGATGGTGTACGCAACCTCGTCGATCGCGATTCTGTCGTTCATGGTTTGGGCGCACCACATGTTCGCGACCGGCATGCCGGTGACAGGCCAGCTGTTCTTCATGTACGCGACCATGCTGATCGCCGTGCCGACAGGCGTGAAGGTGTTCAACTGGGTCGCGACGATGTGGCGCGGTTCGCTGAGCTTCGAAACGCCGATGTTGTTCGCGGTCGGCTTCCTGATCGTGTTCACGTTCGGCGGTCTGTCGGGTCTCATGCTGGCGATGGCCCCGCTCGACATCCAGTATCACGGTACTTATTTCGTCGTCGCGCACTTCCACTACGTGCTGGTGGCGGGCTCGCTCTTCGCGCTGTTCTCCGGCTGGTACTACTGGGCGCCGAAGTGGACCGGCTGGATGTACAACGAAACGCGCGGCAAGATCCACTTCTGGGCGTCGCTGTTCTTCTTCAACCTCGCGTTCCTGCCGATGCACTTCGTTGGCCTCGCAGGTATGCCGCGTCGTTATGCTGACTACCCGGCACAGTTCACGGACTGGAACCAGGTCATCTCGATCGGCGCGTTCGGCTTCGGTCTGGCGCAGGTCTACTTCCTGTTCGCGGTTGCACTGCCGGCCTACCGTGGCGGCGGCGAACTCGAAAAGGCTGGCGACAAGCCGTGGGACGGCGCAACGGGCCTCGAATGGACCGTGCCGAGCCCGGCTCCGTTCCACACGTTCGAAAACCCGCCGACCGTCGAATAATCGGTAGTTGGTGAGGTAGCGGGTTCTGGTGCCGCAAGTTATATCGCCATCAGAACCTGACAGCCGCCTAAGCGGTGGCTGTCGACCGGTAGTCACGAAAGCAGGTATTCAGAAAGTCGAGCATGACGCGCAATTCACTGGAAAGACGTACGCCGGAACAGATTCGCGCAGGCAACCGGCGTATCGGTTTTGTGATGTTCGTGATCGCCGCGGTCTTTTTCGCGAGCGTCATCATCCATCAGAAGTGGTTTTCCTGACGGACTGATCCAAGTCTGTGTGCAGGTTTGTTGAGGATTGAGATGTCGACGCAACCGCCGGCTCAGGCCGACCGCTCTTTTAACCGTTCGATGCTGATCAAGCTGTTCATCGTCGCGTTGATGATGTTCGGTTTCGGTTTCGCGCTGGTGCCGATGTACCGCGCAATCTGCCAGATCACCGGCATCAACAACCTCGTACAGCGTGACGCCACGGTGCGCGAGGCGAAGAATACGCAGGTCGACATGAGCCGCACGATTTCGATCGAATTCGATGCGAACGCTCGCGGCCCGCTGGGTTTCAAGCCGGAGCAGCGCAGTCTCGACGTGCATCCGGGCGAAGTGACGACGGTGATGTACGAGGTGAGCAACGAACAGGCGCGCACGATTCAGGCGCAAGCCATTCCAAGCTACGCGCCGAAGCAGGCCACCGAGTACTTCAAGAAGATCGAGTGTTTTTGCTTTACGCAGCAGACGTTGGCGGCGAATCAGACGAAGCGCCTGCCTGTGGTGTTCGTGGTCGATCCGAAGTTGCCGAAAGACGTGAAAACGATCACGTTGTCGTACACGTTCTTTGAATTGAGTACGCCGGCAGCGGCGACGGCCGGAAGCGCAGCACCCACGGCCAATACGGATACACGCGCGGCGGCCACCGCCGCCAATCCCGCCTGACGGCTCGCGCCGCAGGCGAAGGAAGAAGAAAAGAGATGAGCGATAACGGCGGCAGCCCGCGCAAGAGCAGTTTTGGTCAGTCGATGCGTGCGGTGCTCTGGTCGTTTTTCGGGGTGCGCAAGCGTCGCGATCTGGAGGCGGACGCCACGCAGTTGAACCCGCTGCACGTGATCGCGGCAGCGTTGATCTGCGCGGCAATTTTTATCGTGGTGCTGATTCTGATCGTACGGGCCGTAGTAGGGTGAAGTGCCAGGCGCACACGTAGAATCGGGCGAACAGCGCCCACGAATTAGAGCGAAGCGGTGCGGTATCGACGCGCCGCCGAAGATACAGCCGGAGATTCCGGAACAACTGGACTGAAGTGGAGAATCAAGAATGAGCGGTCAAAACGAGAGCCCGTACTATTTCGTACCGCATCCGTCGCGGCATCCGATTAGCGCCGCCGTTGGGTTGCTGGTCATGCTCGGATCGCTTGCGGCCTGGATCAACGAACATGACTGGGCGCCGATCGGCGTCGTCGCCGGTTTGTTGTGGCTGCTCTTCACGCTGTGGCACTGGTTCGGCGACGCGATCGCCGAGTCGGAAGGCGGCATGTACGGCAAGAACGTCGACAAGTCGTACCGCTGGAGCATGAGCTGGTTCATCTTCTCCGAAGTGATGTTCTTCGGTGCGTTCTTCGGCGCGCTGTTCTATGCGCGTGAGATCGCGCTGCATCAATTGGGCAGCCTCGATTACAAGCTGATCTGGCCGGATTTCTCGGCGGTGTGGCCGAACAACGGTCCGGCAGCGCTGGTTTCGACCTTCAAGTCGATGCAGCCGTGGCCGGTGCCGACCATCAACACGGCGCTGCTGCTGTCCTCGGGCGCGACGCTGACGGTCTCGCACCACGCGCTGCGTGAAGATCATCGCAAGAAAGCGATCATCTGGCTGGCTGCAACGCTCGTGCTCGGCGTCTGCTTCCTGTTCCTGCAAGGCTTCGAATATTTCCACGCGTACAACGAACTGAATCTCACGCTGTCGTCGGGCGTGTATGGTTCGACGTTCTTCCTGCTGACCGGCTTCCACGGCTTCCACGTGTTCCTCGGCGGCACGATGCTGGCGGTCGTGCTGGCGCGTATGATTCGCGGTCACTTCACGGCGGAGCATCACTTCGCGTTCGAAGGCGCGGCCTGGTATTGGCACTTTGTGGACGTCGTGTGGCTCGGGCTGTACGTCGTCGTGTACTGGCTGTAACGCAGTCCCGCCTGCACCGACCGGCAAGCCGGAATGTGTGCAGGCCGTGTGCGCCAAGTCCTTCGGGGCGCAGCGCGCGAGCAGTATGCAAGACCAATGCAGCGCCGCCCTCGACCCTGTCAGGGCGGCGTTTTGTTTGGCGGCGTGGAGATTTTTCCGCCGGGCTCAACGCCCGTAAGGAATACCGGTCGACTGAATCCAGCCCATCCAGTGAGCGAACAGGATGAACAGGAACAGCGAGATCGACAGGCCCACCCGCGTGGCGAGCGACCAGACCATCCGCTTGGTTTTTCCCTTGTCATGCATCATGAAGTACAGCGCCGACACCATGCTGGCGATGATCAGGACGAAGGCGATGGGAACGAGAATGTGCATGGAACCGGCTGAAACCAGGAAGCGCAGAGGCAAGACGTTTATTATCGCACCGCGAGCCTGCGTTTGCCGTGCGTTCCCCGTGACGTCGCGGGCGACGTTGGAGCGTGCGCGATGAAGTTCCGCCTCGTTCCCGCGCTGTTGATTCTGCTGGTGATCGTGGTGACGGTGCGGCTGGGTTTCTGGCAGCGCGACCGCGCGCATCAGAAGGAAGCGCTCGAAGCGCACATCACGCAGTTCGAGAATGCGCCCGCGCAACCGGTGAGCGCCGCGCCGGTTCAGTTGAAGGACATCGAGTTTCATCGCGTGAAAGCGCGTGGCAGTTTCGTCGCGAACAAGGTCGTCTACCTCGATAATCGTCCATATAACGATCAGCCGGGCTTTTACGTCGTGATGCCTTTTAAACTGGCCGACGGTGGTTACGTGCTGGTCAATCGCGGCTGGTTGCCACGCAATATGAACAACCGCGAGACCATCGCGCCGTACACCACGCCGCAAGGCGACATCGAAATCGAAGGCATTGCGCGGGCCGACGCGTCGCGCGCTTACGAGTTGGGGCAGGGCGGTTCGGCCGAGCATCAACTAATCCGTCAGAATCTGGATGTCGCCGCGTACGCCGCGGAAACCGGCTTGCCGCTGCAATCGTTCGTGATTCAGCAATTGAGCGACGACGGCGACAAGCTGGTGCGCGATTGGCCCGCGCCGACTAGCGGCGTCGAACGCAACTATGGCTACATGTTCCAGTGGTGGGGCATGGCGGCCGCGGCGCTGGTCTTCGGCCTGTATGCCGCGCGCCGCGCCGCGAAGAAAGAGCACGCGCCGGGCGTGTAACGCAGCACATGCGGTCTGTGGCCAGGGTTCGAGTCACTAGCCGCGCAAATCATTGATAGAGGTCCAGTAGTGTCGACGCAATCTCCCCGTTCGCCGCAAGCCGGCAAACCCTCAACGTCTCAAGCCACGCCCGGCCAACCCAACGGCAAAGGCTCGTGGCAACGCGGCCGCTGGATGCTGCTGCTGGTGGCGATCATCTGCGCCGCGCCGATCGCCGTGTCGTATTTCACGTACTACGTGATCCGGCCGACCGGCGGCACCACGAGCTACGGCACGCTGGTCGAACCGCAACGCCCGATTCCCGATTCGCTCACGGTCACCGGCGAGGATGGCAAGCCCGTCAAGTTCGCCACGCTGCGCGGCCACTGGCTGATGATTTCCGTCGACAACAGCGCGTGCGACAAAGCGTGCGTCACCAAGCTCTACTTCATGCGACAAATCCGCGCAGCTCAGGGCCCGGAACGCGAGCGCGTCGTGGAAGTATGGCTGCGCACCGATGCAGGCAACGTCGCGGACGTGATACAAAAGGCCTACCCCGACACCGACATGATGATCGCCGATCTGGCGCAGGTGTCCGCGTGGCTGCCAACGGATAGCGGCACCAAAGTCACTGACCACATTTACCTGGTCGATCCGAACGGCAATCTGATGATGCGTTTCCCGAAAGATCCGAACCCCGGCAAGATCAAAGGCGACCTGACCAAGCTGCTCAAATGGTCGCGCATCGGCTGACGCCGCAATATAGGTAAGAGAGATGTTCGTACTGCAACTGGCTCTGATCGGCTTGTGTATCGCGTTGTTGCCGCTGTCCTACGTGTGGGTCAAGGCCGACGACAACAAATTCCGCAAGCTGGTCTGGCTCACCACCTTCCTCACGCTCGATCTGGTGATGTTCGGCGGCTTCACGCGGCTCACCGATTCCGGGCTTGGCTGTCCGGACTGGCCGGGCTGTTACGGCACATCATCGCCGTTCATCGCGCATGCGGCGATCGCGGCCGCACATCAGGCGATGCCCACCGGACCGGTCAGCATGACGAAGGCCTGGATCGAAATGATCCACCGTTACTTCGCGATGGCGATCGGCGTGCTGATCATCGCGCAGACCCTCATCGCGTGGACGGCGCGTATCAAGCGACGCCCGCTGCATGTATCGCCGTGGTGGCCGACCTCGCTGTTGCTGCTGATTCTGGTGCAAGGCGCGTTCGGCGCCTGGACCGTGACGATGAAGCTGCAACCGATCATCGTGACGACACACTTGCTGCTCGGGCTCGCGCTATTGGGCACCCTCGGCTGGCTGGCCGCGCGGCAAACGCCGTTGCCCGCTTACGAGCCCGAGGCCGCGCGCTGGCGTGCGGCGGCGATCGCGGGTCTCGTGCTGCTGATCGCGCAGATCGCGCTGGGCGGCTGGGTCAGCACGAACTACGCGGTGCTCGCGTGCACGGATTTCCCGACCTGCAACGGCCAATGGGTCCCGCCGATGGATTTCGCGCACGGCTTCCACCTGTGGCGCGCGCTCGGCATGACCGGCGACGGCGACATGATCACGCAGGATGCGCTGGTGGCGATCCACTGGACGCACCGCACATTCGCCATCGTCGTGGTCGCCTATCTGGCGTGGTTCGCGCTCAAACTGCGCCGCTTCGAGTCGCTGCGGCGGCCCGCAAACGGCGTGCTGCTGGTCGTGCTGATCCAGTTCATCACCGGGCTGTCGAACATCGTTCTGCAATGGCCGTTGCCCATTGCGGTCGCGCATAACGGCGGGGCCGCGATCCTGCTGCTTCTGCTCGTTATGTTAAACTTTCGGATCGCTTATAGCCGTCCCGGCCGCGCCGTGCTCCCTGCGCGCGATGCCGCGCCAGCGTGACTCCACATGGACAGCACAACACTCTCCCAAACGCCCGGTAGCCGGGTCTCCCAGTACATCGCCCTGACGAAGCCGCGCGTCACGCAACTCGCCGTGTTCTGCGCCGTCATCGGCATGTTTCTGTCGACGCCTGGCATGGTGCCGTGGACTCCCCTGATCGGCGGCACCGTCGGCATCTGGTTGCTGGCCGGCGCGGCGTTCGCCATCAATTGCCTCGTCGAGCAGAAAATCGACGCCAAGATGCGCCGCACCTCGTGGCGCCCGTCCGCGCGCGGCGAAATCACCACCACGCAGATTCTGCTGTTCTCGGCCGTGCTCGGCGGCCTCGGCATGTGGACGCTCTACACGTTCGCCAATCCGCTCACCATGTGGCTCACGCTGGCCACGTTCGTCGGCTATGCCGTTATCTATACGCTGCTGCTCAAGCCTGCCACGCCGCAGAACATCGTGATCGGCGGCGCCTCGGGCGCCATGCCCCCGGCGCTCGGCTGGGCCGCGGTCACCGGCCACGTGCCCGGCGACGCCTGGATCCTGGTGCTGATCATCTTTGTGTGGACGCCGCCGCATTTCTGGGCGCTCGCGCTGTATCGCCGCAAAGACTACGAAAACGCCGGCCTGCCGATGCTGCCGAACACGCACGGCGAGAAATACACGCGCCTGCATATTCTGCTGTACACGGTGATCCTGTTCGCGGTCACCATGATGCCCTTCATCTCCGGCATGAGCGGCGTGGTGTACCTCGCGTCGGCCGTGCTGCTGGGCGCCGTGTTCCTTGCCTATGCGTGGAAGATCTATCGCGAGTACTCGGACGATCTGGCGCGCAAGACCTTTCGTTATTCGATCGTCTATCTCTCGCTGCTATTCGCTGCGCTGCTGATCGACCACTATGCGCGCGTCCTGATCGGCGCGTAATACCATGCTCAATAACCGCTTCGCGCGCATGGCGCGTGCTGCCGTGATCGCTTGCGCGCTCGGTGGCGCCTCGCTGGTCGCAGGCTGCGGCAAGCAGCCGCCGGCGTTCCAGAATCTCGACATCACGGGCAATACCCAGTTCGGCAGCAACTTCTCGCTGCCCGACACGGCCGGCCACCTCCGCAGCATGGCGGACTACAAGGGCAAGGTCGTGGTGCTGTTCTTCGGCTACACGCATTGCCCGGACGTTTGCCCGACCACGATGGCCGAGCTCTCGCAGGCGTTGCAGCAACTCGGCCCGGAAGACGCGAAGCGCGTGCAGGTGCTTTTCGTCACCGTCGATCCGGATCGTGATACGCCGGCGTTGCTCGCGCAATACGTGCCGGCGTTCAACCCGACGTTCGTCGGCTTGCGTCCGGCCGATCAGGCGCAGCTCACCAAGATCACGAAGGACTTCCGCGTCTACTACGCGAAGGTGCCGGGCAAGACGCCTGACAACTACACGATGGATCACACAGCAGCGAGCTATGTGTTCGATACGGACGGCAAGCTGCGTCTGTTCGCGCGCGACGGCCAGGGCGCAACGCCGTGGGTGCACGACATCAAGCTGCTGCTCGACTGACGCCTGCAGCCGTAAGGACGCGTGTCATATCACGCGTCCGTTTTTCAGATTCCTCTGCGCTTCAAGACTCAAGCTGGCATCGGCAAATTCAATCCGGGCGCTAGCCGCGTCGCCTTGAACTCCGTCACCTCGTAACGCGCAAGGTTCTGCTGCGCGAACGGGTCGCTGGCGAGAATCTCGTCCAGCCTGTCGCGCTCGATGCGCACCGCCAGAATGATGCCGCCGTCGCGCGGCACTTTCGGCCCGGCGGCGACGAACACGCCTGCTTCGAACTGCTGCGTCAGAAACGCGCGATGGGCTTCCAGCGCGTCGTCGACGCGTTCGAGCGGTGCGGTGTAGGTAAGGTCGATGACGTACATGGGCGTTCTCTCTGGCAATGGAATGTGCCGCTAAAAGGTGCGGCCGCAGCCTCGGATTATCGGTCAGAGAACGATTCAGCGCGTGTGATCTGCCTGCACGCACGCCGCCCTCGCCAGGCGGCTGGTTTCCTTGCAGCGTCTCTCAAGTTGCCCGTTTGTCTTGCCGTTATATCTATAGCAATCGTTTGCGCGCGATACGCAGTCGCGTGCCTGCGACTGCGAACGGAACACGAATCACACGAGAGAGACCACAACAATGAGCAGGATGAGTTTGAATCGCAAACTATGGCTGTCGCTCGCGCTCGTCTGGCTGGGGCTGCTGGGCGTTGGGCTGTGGAGCGCGGTCGAAACGCGCAGCACGATGCTGGCCGAGCGCAAGGCGGGCATGGTGAATCTGGTCGATGCCGCGCAGGGCATCGTGAGCGGTTATTACGCGCTCTCGCAAAGCGGCAAGCTGAGCGAGGCCGATGCGCAGCGCGAAGCGCTCGCCCGTCTCTCGACCATGCGCTATGGGGAATCCGGCTACCTGTTCGTGATGGATTCGAAGCCCGTCGTGCTGATGCATCCCACGTTGCCGCAAATGACCGGCAAGCCGGTCGGCGACTTCAAGGACCCGGACGGCAAGCTCCTCTACGTGGCGATCGTCGACGCGGCCAAGGCAAGCGGCCGTGGTTTCGCGGAGTATCGCGGACGCCTGCCGCACAGCGAAACGGCCGTGCCGAAGATCAGCTACGTGGTGCGTTTCGCGCCGTGGGACTGGAACATCACGAGCGGCGTGTTCATCAAGGACATCGACACGGTGTACTACGAGACGCTGCTCGGCCACCTGGCTGTGGTGCTGGTGATCGGCGCGATCATCTCGCTGGCGATGGTGCTGATCATCCGCAACGTACGTGCGAGCCTCGGCGGCGAACCTGACCAGGCGGCGCGGCTTGCGGCAAGTATCGCGCAAGGCGATCTGACGCAGGTGGTCGAGGTTCGTCCGCAGGACAAGACCAGCATGATGGCGGCCATGCATGAAATGCAGAACCGTTTGCAGCGGACCATCGGCGAGATTCGTCGCTCGGCCGAATCCATTGCGTCGGCGACGCAGCAGATTGCCGCCGGCAATGGCGATCTGTCGCAGCGCACCGAACAGCAGGCGGCTTCGTTGCAGGAGACCGCAGCGAGCATGGAAGAACTCACCGCGACGGTCAAGCAGAACGCCGACAACGCGCGGCAGGCGAGCGGACTCGCACATAACGCGTCCGAAATCGCGACGCGCGGCAACGACGTGGTCAGCCGCGTGATCGGTACGATGGGCGAGATCAACGACAGCTCGCGGCAGATCGCGGACATCATCGGCGTGATCGAAGGCATTGCTTTTCAGACCAACATTCTTGCGTTGAACGCGGCCGTGGAAGCGGCGCGCGCCGGTGAGCAGGGCCGCGGTTTCGCGGTCGTCGCGGGCGAGGTGCGCAGCCTCGCGCAGCGCTCGGGAACGGCGGCGAAGGAGATCAAGCAGTTGATCAGCGCGTCGGTGGAACGCGTGCATAACGGCTCGACGCTGGTGCAGCAGGCCGGCACGACGATGGGCGAGATTTTGCAAGCCGTGCAGCGTGTCACCGACATCATGGGCGAGATCGCGGCGGCATCCGAAGAGCAGAGCAGCGGCATTTCGCAAGTCGGGCGCGCCGTCACGCAAATGGATGAGGTGACGCAGCAGAACGCGGCGCTGGTCGAGCAGGCGGCCGCCGCGGCGGCTTCGTTGCAGGATCAGGCGGGGCGTCTGCGTGACACAGTGAGCGCGTTTCGCGTGAATAGTTCGGACGTTGCCGTGCAGAATTCGGCTGCGGTGGCGGCGCGGAGAGTGACGGCTACGGCGACGGCTGCGGCGCCGCAAGCAGCCGCAACGGCGGCGGCAATGCGCGAAATCGGCACGGCACTGCACTCTGCGTCGGCATCGTCGCGCGCGGAGCCGAAGCTGTCGGCTCCCGCCAGAGCGTCCGCCGCGCCGACCTCGGCATCGCCCGCGCATGTGACGAGCGCCAAGCCTGCCGCCTCGACCGCGCCACGCGCATCAACCGTGGCAGTGAAAGCCACCCCGCCCGGCGACGACTGGACCACCTTCTGATTCTCCGCTGCAGCGCCCGCGTGCCTCTCATGAGCACGCGGTCCCGCGCCGTTCAACGCGCATAACCATATGCGATCGTGATATTTCCCATCTCGCCGGGACTATGAGACCATTTCAGGTCCAGTCGGCTGCGCATTGTCAAAAGCAATGTCCGCCGTCGGCTTCCACCCGAATCTGACACCGATCAGAAGTCGATGAGCGGTCGATCAAGTCACCGATCCAGCCATCGATTAGAAACAAGCGAGAATCACATGCAGCGCAGAAACATCCTCAAAGCCCTCTCGGCAGTCGTCGCCAGCACGGCGATCTTCACCAGCTTCGGCGCGCACGCCGACGACAAAGTCATCAAGGTCGGCACCATCGGCGGCCCGGACGCGCAGATCTGGGAAGTCGTCACCAAAGTGGCGAAGCGCGAAGGCCTGAACGTGAAGGTCGTCGAATTCAACGACTACGTGCAGCCGAACGCCGCGCTCGACGCCGGCGACCTCGACGCAAACAGCTTCCAGCATCAGCCGTACCTCGATAGCCAGATCAAGCAGCGCGGCTACAAGATCGTCAATGCCGGTCTCACGTACATCTCGCCGCTCGGCATCTACTCGAAGAAGCTGAAGTCGCTGAAGGATCTGCCGCAAGGTGCGAAGGTCGCGGTGCCGAACGATCCGTCGAACGAAAACCGCGCGTTGCTGTTGCTGCAAGCGCAAGGCGTGCTCAAGCTGAAGACTGGCGCGGGCACGAACGGCAATAACGCGACGCCGCTCGATGTCGCCGACAATCCGAAGAAAATCAAACTGGTCGAACTCGACGCCGCACAACTGCCGCGCTCACTGTCGGACGTCGACGCCGCCGCGATCAACACGAACTTCGCGTTGGCCGCCGGCCTGCAGCCGACCAAAGATGCGATCGCGCTCGAAGACGTGCACAGCCCGTACGCGAACCGGATCGCCGTGCGCACGCAGGACAAGGACAAGCCGTGGGTCAAGAAGCTGGTTGCCGCTTACCAGTCGGAAGACGTGCGCCAGTTCATCAAGACACAGTTCAAGGGTTCGGTGGTGCCGTCGTTCTAAGCGGCGACGCTTGCTACAAGCCTAATTCCCATCGCTCGATCATCAGGTCCTTGCCGAAACGGCGCTCAGCCGCCGTGCCGGCGAGCCTGAACCCGGTGCGCTCGCACAGGCGCCGTGGTTGTTCGAGCGAGGCGGCCGTTGTCAGCGTGAGCTTCGTATAGCCCGCGCGCCTCGCAAAGCGCACGCATTCGCTCAGCAACTGCGTGCCGATGCCCAGCCGCTGCACGTCCGGCTCGACCCACAGCAGCCGCACGCCGGCCACCGTCGTCGACACGCCGACGATGCAGACCGAGCCGACCACCATGCCTTCCTGATCGGCGACCCAGCACATCTCCCGCACCGGATCGTTGCGTTGTGTGTAATCGGCGACGACCCGCGCGAGCAATCCCTCGAACGATGGATCCCAGTCGTATTGCGCGGCGAACCATTGCGCCTGCCGATGCACGAGCCAGCCGCATTCACCTGGGCGCGGCTGGCGGAGCACCACGAGTTCGTGCCGCGGCTTGTCACCGAGCAGCCGCTCGATGGTCTTCATCGCGGTGATCAACTGATCCTGAGAGAGGGCCGTGAGGCCGGAAAGCAGTATCGACACTTCTTCGATCGCCGCGTTATCGAGCGGTGCGTACGCGGCGTGGCCGCTGTCCGTGAGCGCGATCAGCGACTGGCGCGCGTCCGTCTCGGACGGGCGGCGCGTGATCAGATCGCGTCGTTCGAAGCTGGTCAGCAGACGGCTGAGATAACCGCTGTCGAGACCGAGGGAACGCCCGAGCACCGAGGCCGTTTGAGGACGTCCGCGGGAGAGCTCGTGCAGTACGCGCACCTCGGTCAATGAGAACGCGCTCTTTGCCAAATGCTCATGCAGTGCGCCAATGTGTCGGGTATAGAAGCGGTTGAAATGGCGGACGGCCTGAGCGCGCCTCAGCGCCTCGGAATCTGTCAAATGCTGCTCCCAGGGGATTTTTATAGCTTGCTACTCAGCACTATATTGGAACGCACCCCATTACAAAAGCCACGCCGGCAAAGGCTTGATCGGCACTGGTATTAAAAAGGTATCGATCACGGCAGAGTGTCAGTGTACTGAAACCCTGCTTAAAGCCGGCCAGATGCCTTCCCAAAGCCCAATACGGGTAAATCCTGGGCTCCAAAAACCCTCTCCAGCGCCTCCGAATGCCCCTCTAAGCCTTATTCAGCAAGGCTTTGCGCCAAATCATACCAGCATGGAACCAGTTGATTGACTGGTATTATGTTGGTTATATAATGGGCTCTCATTTTTCGTAGGCCTACCTTTTCGCGAAGGCCGCCGGAGCCCCATGGAAACTCGCTGGTCCGCACTGATGCCTGACGCCCGCAACGTCACGCCGCTCTATTTGCAGCTCGCGCGCAATCTTGCGACAGCGATCCACTGCGGCGTGTGGTCGGCCGGTGAGGCGCTGCCCTCGGAGCGCACGCTCTCGGACGCGATCGGCGTGTCGCGCATCACGGCGCGCAAGGCGATCGAGTTGCTGGTCGAGCAAGGGTTGATCCGGCGCGCTCGCGGCGCAGGCAGCTTCATTACGCCGCGCGTCGAAGACCCGCTTTCGCGGCTCACCGGCTTCACGAAGAAGATGCAGCAGCGCGGTTTCCGGCCGGATTCGGTGTGGCTCGAGCGCGATATCCGCGCCGCCAACCGTGACGAGCTGGTGCACCTCGGGCTGTCGCCCGGCGCGGCGGTGACGAGTCTGCGGCGCCTGCGGCGCGCGGACGGCATCGTCATGGCGGTCGAGCATTCGGCGTTGCCGGCGGCGATCGTGCCCGATCCGCATGCCATCGGCGACTCGCTTTACAGCTATCTCGAACGCCGTGGCGCCGCCGTCGTGCGTGCCTTGCAACACTTCCGCGCGGTCAACGCTTCGAGCGAGATCGCTTCGTTGATGGACATCGAACCGCGCTCGGCGCTGCTGGTCATTACCCGTATCGGCTATAGCGCCGACCAGCGCGCAATCGAACTGACCGACACCTATTGCCGCGACGATTACTACGACTTTGTCGCTGAATTGCGCACCTGAACTGCTCGACCGAGCAGAGCGCGAAGCCCGCAAGTTCAGGTGCGGCGCCGCCGTCAGGCGCCATTCAGTCACGCCCCGTATCACGCCTCACCAGAGAGACTCATGCTGACCGGAAACATACTCACCACCGATGGGTGGATTCACGGCACGCTCGAATACGAAAACGGCCGCATCACGGCGCTCACCGGCGAACGCGTCGATCCGTCGACGAACGACGCGCCGTACATCCTGCCCGGCTTCATCGATCTGCACGTGCATGGCGGCGGCGGGTCCGACGTGATGGAAGGCGGCAACGCGATCGAAACCATCACGCGCACGCATGCGCGTTACGGCACGACCAGCCTGCTCGCCACCACCATGACCGCGCCGCGCGACGAACTGATGAGCGTCGTCGCTGAGTTGGGCAACAACGCGCGGATTCGCACGCCAGGCGGCGCGCGCGTGCTCGGCGTGCATCTGGAAGGGCCGTACATCAACCCCGGCAAGCTCGGCGCGCAACCGGATGCGGCGGTCTCCGCGGTGATGGACGAAGTGCTGAAGTATCTGTCCATCGCGCCGATTCGCGTGGTGACGCTGGCGCCGGAAATTGCCGGCCATATGGAGATCATCTCCGAAATGGCGGCGCGCGGCGTGCGCGTGCAACTGGGCCATTCGCTCGGCACTTACGACGATGCCGTCGCCGCGCTCAAGCACGGCGCCTGCGGCTTCACGCATCTGTTCAACGCCATGTCGCCGCTGCACCATCGCAATCCAGGCCTCGTCGGCGCGGCGCTCGCGCACGCCGAGTTCGCCGAAATCATTCCCGATCTGCTGCACGTCCATCCTGGGGCGATCCGCGCGGCCTTGCGCGCGATTCCGCGTCTCTATGTGGTCACGGACAGCACCTCGGCCACCGGCATGCCCGACGGCGAATACCGCCTCGGCAGCCAGCATGTGACGAAGTGTCTCGGCGGCGTGCGTCTCGCCGACGGCACGCTCGCCGGCAGCACCCTGACCATGGATCAGGCGCTGCGCAATCTTGTGTCGATCGGCTTGCCGATAGCCGATGTATCGAACCGTTTGTCGCGCTACGCCGCCGACTACCTGGGCATTGAAGACCGCGGCCGCATCGCGCGCGGTGCATGGGCCGATGTGGTCGTGTTCGATCGTGAATTGGCGTTGACCGCGACTTACGTCGAAGGAGAAGCAATTGTCGAATATGCTTAAAGAGGCGCTGGCGTCCGCTGATACGGTCGCCGCGCAACTCACGGACACCTCGCGCGTCGAGGCGCTGGCGGCGAAGCTCGCCCAGCAGCCGCGCCATGTCGCGCTGACGGTCGCGCGCGGCAGCTCCGACCATGCGGCGAGCTACTTCGCCAGCCTGACGATGAGCCGCCTTGGCGTGCCGGTCGCCTCGCTGCCGATGTCGGTCGCCACGCTGCAACAGGCGCCGCTGCAGGTGCGCGATCAACTCGCGCTGGCGTTCTCGCAGTCGGGTAAGAGCCCTGACCTGGTCGGCACCATGGAGGCATTGCGCCAAGCCGGCGCGCTGACCGTTGCCGCCGTGAACGTGTCGGGCTCACCCTTGGCCGACGCGTGCGAATTCGAGTTGCCGCTCGAAGCCGGTCCGGAATTGAGCGTCGCGGCCACCAAGAGCTATATCGCGATGCTGTCGATTTCCGCGCAGCTCGTCGCGCATTGGCAGCAGGACGCCGAATTGCTCGCTGCGTTGAAGACGCTGCCCGAAGCACTGCGTGCCGCCGGTGAACTCGACTGGTCGGCAGCCGTGGAGGAATTGCGCGGCGTCGAGCGCATGATCGTGATCGGCCGCGGTTTGGGTCTTGCCATCGCGCAGGAAGCCGCGCTGAAACTGAAGGAAACCTCCGGCATTCAGGCCGAAGCGTTTTCGAGCGCGGAAGTGCGTCACGGTCCGATGGAATTGATCGATCGCGACTACCCGCTGCTGGTCTTCGCACCGCGCGGGCCCGAGCAGGCCGGCTTGCTGCAACTCGCGCGCGATATGAAGGCGCGCGGCGCCCGCGTTCTGCTCGCGGCGCCGGCTGACGTGCCGGAAGCCACGTTGCCGCTTGCACCCACCGCCCATGCGGCGCTCGATCCGATCGCTGCAATCCTGTCCTTTTACGTGATGGCCGCCGGTCTTGCCGCCGCGCGCGGGCGCAATCCCGATGCGCCGCGCCATCTCAACAAAGTCACCGAAACTCACTGACGAGAAATCAGATGCGACGTGTCGAGGAGTCCCGCTTGATGAGCCATTCTGAAGGCCATATTGTTTTACTCGCGCCCATGACCGGTCCGGTCGTGCCGCTCGCGAACGTGCCCGACCCTGTGTTTTCGGGCGGCATGTTCGGCGACGGCATCGGCATCGATCCGCTCGAGGGCCGACTCGTCGCGCCGTGCGACGGTACCGTCACCCATCTCGCGCGCACCGGTCACGCCGTGACGCTGGCCACGGCCGAAGGCGCCGAAATTTTGCTGCATATCGGTATCGATACGGTCGAACTGAACGGCAAGGGCTTTGCGCCGATGGTCGCTCAAGGCGCTCACGTGCGCGCTGGCGATGTGCTGATCGAATTCGATCAGGATCAGGTCGCGCTGAATGCGCCGAGCCTCGTGTCGGTAATCGCGATCGCCAATTCGGATGCGTTCGAGATCGTCGAACGTGTGCAAGGCGGCTTGCTGAAGGCGGGTGAAACGCCGCTGCTGGTGCTGCGTGCGCGCGGCGGCGCGGCGGCCGAGGCCTCGCGGCAGGCGAGTGCAACGAACGTGACGGAGGAAGCGCGTCAGCAGGTCACGCTGGTTCACGCAGGCGGTCTACATGCACGCCCGGCGGCGCGTGCACGTGAAGCGGCACGCGGCTTCGACGCACGCGTCGAAGTGCGTTACGAAGGACGCAAGGCGGCGATCGAAAGCGTGGTCGGTTTGCTGGGCCTCGGTGCAGGCGAAGGCGCGACCATCGAGTTGCTCGGCGTCGGTCCGCAAGCAAAAGCTGCGATCGAAGCGATCGCGCATGAATTGACGCGCGAAGCGCACGGCGAAGTCGAAGAAAAACCGGCGCGCCAAAGCTCGCCGGCGCCGCAAGCCGTTGCGCGTCCGGCGGGCGAACCGCTCGCGCCGAATACACTCGCCGGCGTCTGCGCGGCGCCGGGCGTCGCGGTCGGCAAGCTGGTGCGCTGGGACGACGCGGACATCGATCCGCCCGAAAAAGCGAACGGCACGTCGGCTGCGGAGAGCCGCTTGCTCGACAAGGCGATTGCCACCGTCGATGCGGACCTCGGCACGACCGTCCGTGACGCCTCGCAACGCGGCGCGGTTGGCGAAGCGGGCATTTTCGCGGTGCATCGCGTGCTGCTCGAAGATCCGACGCTGCTCGACGCCGCGCGTGATCTGATCAGCCTCGGCAAGAGCGCCGGTTTTGCGTGGCGCGAAGCGATCCGCGCACAGATCGCCATCCTGACGAATATCGAAGACGCGTTGCTCGCGGAACGCGCCGCCGATCTGCGCGACATCGAGAAGCGCGTGCTGCGCGCGCTGGGTTACACGAACGCCGCGGCGCGCACGTTGCCGGAAGAAGCCGTGCTAGCGGCTGAAGAGTTCACGCCGTCCGATCTGTCCACGCTGGATCGCTCACGTGTCACCGCCTTGGTGATGGCGCGCGGTGGCGCGACCTCGCACGCGGCGATTCTCGCGCGTCAGGCCGGCATTCCCGCGCTGGTGGCAGTCGGCGACGCGTTGCATGCGATTCCCGAAGGCACGCAAGTGGTAGTGAACGCCACGACCGGCCGCCTCGAATTCGCGCCGACCGAACTCGATGTCGAACGCGCACGCACCGAGCGCACTCGCCTCGCCGATGTGCGCGAAGCGAATCGCCGCACCTCGCAGCAAGCGGCGGCCACGTCCGATGGCCGCGCGATCGAAGTGGCCGCGAACATCGCCACGCTCGACGACGCGAAGACCGCCGTTGAAAACGGCGCCGATTCCGTCGGCCTGTTGCGCACCGAACTGCTGTTCATTCACCGCGCCGCTGCGCCGACCACGGACGAACATCGTCAGAGCTACCAGGGAATCGTCGACGCATTGAGCGGCCGCACCGCGATCATCCGCACGCTGGATGTCGGCGCGGACAAGGAAGTCGACTATCTGACGCTGCCGCCCGAACCGAATCCCGCGCTCGGATTGCGCGGCATCCGACTCGCGCAAGTGCGTCCGGATCTGCTCGACGATCAGTTGCGCGGCCTGTTGGCGGTGCAGCCGCTCGGCGCCGTGCGCATCCTGCTGCCGATGGTGACCGACGTCGGCGAATTGATCCGTATCCGCAAGCGTATCGACGAATTCGCGCGCGAGTCGGGCCGCACGGAGCCGATCGAAGTCGGCGTGATGATCGAAGTGCCGTCGGCGGCGCTGCTTGCCGATCAACTGTCGCAACACGCGGATTTCCTCTCGATCGGCACCAACGATCTGACGCAATACACGCTCGCCATGGACCGTTGCCAGGCCGACCTCGCCGCCCAGGCGGACGGCTTGCATCCGGCTGTGCTGCGGTTGATCGCGGCCACCGTGCAAGGCGCGAACAAGCACGGCAAATGGGTCGGCGTGTGCGGCGCGCTGGCGGGCGACCCGCTCGCCGTGCCGCTGCTGGTCGGCCTTGGCGTGACCGAGCTTTCGGTGGATCCGGTGTCGGTGCCGGGCATCAAAGCGCGGGTGCGCAACCTCGATTATCAGCTGTGCCGTCAACGCGCCCAGGATGCCCTGGCGCTCGAATCGGCGCAGGCGGTAAGAGCAGCAAGCCGCGAAACCTGGCCTTTGGACTGAACCCCATACGGTCCGCAGCCAGCTTCGCTCAGTCATTACTCGTAGCTACAAAACTCAACGACGCCGTTTAATCACGGCGTTCAACAAAGAGACAAGGATTGGAGGTGTCAATGGATGGGAATCCGTTTCTGAAGATTCAGCGGCTGGGACGCGCGCTGATGCTGCCGATTGCGGTGCTGCCGGTTGCCGGCCTGCTGCTGCGCCTCGGTCAACCCGATGTGTTCAACATCAAGATGATCGCCGACGCCGGCGGCGCGATCTTCGACAACCTGCCGCTCTTGTTCGCGATCGGCGTGGCGGTCGGCTTCGCGAAAGACAATAACGGCGTGGCGGGTCTGGCCGGCGCGATCGGTTATCTGGTCGAAGTCGCGGTGATGAAGGACATCAACGACAAGCTCAACATGGGCGTGTTGTCCGGGATCGTGGCGGGTATCGTCGCGGGCTTGCTGTACAACAGATACAAAGACATCAAGCTGCCCGATTACCTCGCGTTCTTCGGAGGGAAACGCTTCGTGCCGATTGTCACAGGGGTGGTCTGCCTCGTGCTCGGCATAGCGTTCGGCTACGTGTGGCAACCGGTGCAAGCCGTGATCGATACGGCCGGCCACTGGCTGACCACCGCGGGCGCGCTCGGCGCGTTCGTGTTCGGCGTGCTGAACCGCTTGCTGCTCGTCACGGGTTTGCATCACATCCTCAATTCGCTGACGTGGTTCGTGTTCGGCACGTTCACGCCGCCGGGCGGCGCCGCCGTGACGGGCGACCTGCATCGCTTCTTCGCGGGCGATCCGACTGCGGGCACTTTCATGACGGGCTTCTTCCCGGTCATGATGTTCGGCCTGCCGGCTGCCTGTCTGGCAATGTTCCATGAAGCGCCGAAGGAGCGCCGCGCGCTGGTCGGCGGCCTGCTGTTCTCGATGGCGCTCACGTCGTTCCTGACGGGCGTGACCGAGCCGATCGAATTCAGCTTCATGTTCCTCGCACCGGTGCTGTACGTGATCCACGCGCTGTTGACGGGCCTCTCGCTCGCCATCTGTTCGGCGCTCGGCATTCACCTCGGCTTCACGTTCTCCGCTGGCGCGATCGATTACGTGTTGAACTACGGCCTGTCGACTCGTGGCTGGTGGGCGATTCCGATCGGTCTCGTCTACATGGTGGTGTACTACGGGCTGTTCCGCTTCTTTATCCGCAAATTCAACATGGCGACGCCGGGCCGTGAACCCGCTGCAGCCGATGAGCAAGTCGACTCGTTTGCTGCTGGTGGTTTCGTTTCGCCGGTCGCCGGTGCGGCTGTGCCGCGTGCGCAGCGTTATATCGCTGCTCTCGGTGGTGCGTCGAATCTGTCGGTGGTTGATGCTTGCACGACACGACTGCGTCTGTCGGTGGTCGATTCGAACAAGGTCTCTGAAAACGAACTGAAGACGATCGGTGCGCGTGGTGTGCTCAAGCGCGGGTCGACCAACGTGCAGGTGATCATTGGACCGGAAGCGGACATCATCGCGGACGAAATCCGCACGGTGATCGCGCAGGGTGGTGGTGAGGTGGTGAAGCCGGTGGCTGCTGCTGCGGCTCCGGCTGTGGCGGCTACGCGGGTTGCAGCTTCGGGTGCTCAAGGTAGCGGTCCGCTCGATCCCGATCCGCTGCGCTGGCTCGCCGTGTTCGGCGGCGCGGGCAACGTGGTGTCGCTTGATGCGGTGGCGGCCACGCGTCTGCGTATCGTCGTGCGGG
This sequence comes from Paraburkholderia sp. RL18-101-BIB-B, assembly GCF_046026985.1. NCBI lineage: Bacteria > Pseudomonadati > Pseudomonadota > Betaproteobacteria > Burkholderiales > Burkholderiaceae > Paraburkholderia > Paraburkholderia sp. RL18-101-BIB-B. The sequence goes on along the minus strand of NZ_JARESV010000008.1, from coordinate 149,934 downwards.
ATCCGTCGGCGGTTGATCGTCAACGTCTGGCGACGCTCGATACGGCGTGGATTTCTGCGGACACGTTCCATATCGTCGTCGGCGACGCCGCGCAGCGCTACGCTGAAAAGCTGGCAACGCGCACGACGCAAAGCGGCGGTGCAACGCCTTTGCCGGCATGACGCAGTGCTGAAGCAGGAGCGGCTCGCGCTGCTTCACCTCCAGTAGTCATGCAGCAATAAAAAAGCGGCACTTTGAATCATTCAAGGTGCCGCTTTTCCGTTTACCGGCCCGTGGCCGGCACAGGCTGTTTTAGCGTCTCTTCTGTGCGCCGGCTTTCGACGGCCGATGCGATTCCAGCCACATCACATTGATGATGCCGAACGCCAACGCCACGCCGATCCCGAGAATCCAACTGAAATACCACATCGCAAACTCCTGTTGAGCGTGTTGCGGATCAATACATCGTATGGTGATTTTCTTCGAGCGCGGCGGCGGTCACCTTGCCGCGCATCACGCGATACACCCAGCTCGTATAGATCAGGATGATCGGTAGGAAAATGATCACGGCGATCAGCATGATCTGCAGCGTCATGCGGCTCGAGGTCGAATCCCACACGGTGAGACTGCTGCGGCCGTCGAGCGAGGAGGGCATGATGAACGGGAACATCGAGAAGCCCGCCGTCAGAATCACGCCGATGATCATCAGCGAAGTCGACAGGAAGGCGCTCTTTTCGAAGCGCGAGCGCGCGAGCAACGTGGCCAGCACGCCGCCTACGAGACCGGCCACCGGCGCGCTCACCATCCACGGATAGTTCGCGTAGTTGGTGAGCCACAGGCCGGGTGCCCCAATTACGTTCTTCATCAACGGATTGGCGACCGTGTCGAGCGGCGGGGCGTCGATCACCTGATAGCCGCCGATCATCGTGGAGATCAGCGCGCCGGCGATCAGGAACAGCACCACGCAAGAGAGCGCAGCGATCCGCAGCGCCAGCGAAGCGCGCTCGGCGACGATGTCGTCCGCTTTCATCTTGACGAAGGCGGCGCCGTGCGCGGTCAGCATCGAGACGCTGACGAGGCCGCACAACACGGCGAATGGGTTGAGCAGCGCGAAGAAGCCGCCGTGATAGGTGACGCGCAGGTCGGTGTCGAACGAGAACGGCACGCCTTGCAGCAGGTTGCCGAACGCGACGCCGAACACCAGCGCCGGCACGAAGCCGCCGACGAATAGCGCCCAGTCCCACGCCGTGCGCCAGCGCGGGTCTTCGCGTTTGCTGCGGTAGTCGAAGCCGACCGGCCGGAAGAACAGCGAGAACAACACCAGCAGCATCGCGAAATAGAAACCGGAGAACGACGCCGCGTACACCAGCGGCCACGCGGCGAACATCGCGCCGCCCGCCGTGATGAGCCAGACCTGATTGCCTTCCCACGTCGCGCCGACCGTGTTCACGACGATGCGCCGCTCGGCGTCGGTCTTGCCGATGAACGGCAGCAGAATCGCCGCGCCCATGTCGAAGCCGTCGGTGAGCGCGAAGCCGATCAGCAGCACGCCGATCAGCACCCACCAGATCAGTTTGAGGGTTGCGTAATCCATGATGATCTTTTCCCTTGAGGCTCAGTGGCGGCGAATCATGCGGCCGTGTTGGTCGGCAGCGGCTGATTCAGCGGCTGTTGTTCGTGGTGATAGCGGCCCGTATGCAGCGACGAGGGACCGAGCCGCGCGTACTTGAACATCAGCATGATTTCGATGATGAACAGCACCGTGTAGAACACCACGAAGCCCGCGATACTCAGATACAGGTCATTCGGTGTCAGGCTCGAGGCCGACAGGTTGGTCGGCAGAATGCCCGCGATGGTCCACGGTTGACGGCCCACTTCAGCGACAATCCAGCCGAACTCGGCCGCGAGCCAGGGCAGCGGAATCGCCCACACGGCCCAGCGCAGGAACCAGCGGCGCTTCTCCAGCAACAACGAGCGCTGCGCGCAGAACCAGAACGCCAGCACGAAGGTGGCGAGGAACAGAATGCCGAGGCCCACCATCAAGCGGAACGAGAAGAACACGGGTGCCACAGGCGGGATCGTTTTCTTCGCGGCCTGGGCGATCTGATCCGGCGTGGCGTCGGTGACGTTCGCGGTGAACTGCTTGAGCATCAGGCCGTAGCCGAGATCCTGCTTGTGCGCGTCGAAGTCGGCTTTGGCTTCGTCGGTGATATCGCCTTGCTTCAGTTTCTGTAGCGCGGCGTAGGCGAGCATGCCGTTTTTGATGCGCTCTTCGTTGCGCGCCATCAAATCCTTCAGGCCGACCACGGGTTCATCGAGCGAACGCGTGGCGATGAGGCCTAGCGCGTAGGGAATCCGGATAGCGTAATCAGTGCGCTCTTCCTTCTGATTCGGAATCCCGATGATCGTGAACGGAGCCGGCGCGGGCGCGGTTTCCCATTCGGATTCGATCGCGGCCAGTTTGACCTGTTGGACTTCGCCGGTGCGGTAGCCGGATTCGTCGCCGAGCACGATCACGCATAACGTAGACGCCAAACCGAAGCCGGCGGCAATCGCGAACGAGCGCAATGCGAATTCAGTGTCGCGGCGCTTCAGCAGATACCACGACGACACGCCAAGCACGAACATCGACGCCGTCACATAACCGGCCGACACGGTATGCACGAACTTGACTTGCGCGACCGGATTGAACAGCACGGAGAAGATGCTGTCGAGCTCCATGCGCATGGTCTGATAGTTGAAGGTAGCGCCGACCGGATTGTTCATCCAGCCATTGGCCACCAGAATCCACAGCGCCGACAGGTTCGAGCCGAGCGCCACGAGGAACGTGACGAACACATGCTGGGTCTTCGAGAGCCGGTTCCAGCCGAAGAAGAACAGGCCGACGAAGGTCGATTCGAGGAAGAACGCCATCAACCCTTCAACCGCGAGCGGCACGCCGAAAATATCGCCGACATAGTGCGAGTAATACGACCAGTTTGTGCCGAACTGAAATTCCAGCGTGAGGCCGGTGGTGACACCCATCGCAAAGTTGATGCCGAACAGCTTGCCCCAGAACTGGGTCATGTCCTTGTAGATCTGCTTGCCGGTCATCACATAGACCGACTCCATGATGACGAGCAACCAGGACAGGCCGAGCGTGAGCGGGACGAACAGAAAGTGGTAAAGCGCGGTGATGGCGAACTGGAGGCGCGACAGTTCTACGACTTCGCTAACGGGCATGTTGATCACCTTGGGACGGATGCGAGGCAGGCACGGACAACAGCGCCTGCGCGACTTGCTCAGGCGGCAGCGACATGTGCTCCGCCTGTGGATGATTGAAGAACGTGTACTTGAGCGCCATCAGCAGTACGAATTTGATAGCGAGGACGATGGCGATATCCCGCGCCAGCGTCGGACCGCGCACCCAGCCGTGGAACCGTTTGCGCAGGCTCGGGCGGCGGGTGGTGCTGCGATTGAGGGCTGTGGTCATGATCGGTAGAAGGCAACTTCACACCGGTGAATCCGGCTGGCGCCAGGCCGCTTGGGCGGTTTGGCGAGTGCATCCCGATTCTAGGAGTAGAACCTCGCGCGCAACAGTTCGGCGCTGCGGCATTGGGTCGCGAGACTTGCCCCGTTCAAGCAGTATTGCTATCTGGTTTGTGATACGTCAAGAAACGCGTGTTGCTCGGTGATGTTCTTGCGTCAGTGTGCGCGTGCGCGAAAACACCGCGGCGTGGGCGAAAAAAAGCCCCGCCGTCTTGCGAGGGCTGGGCTTGGCGGCTGAATACCGCGCGCCGGACGAACCGGCATGCAGACAATCTTCAAGCTTTACGCGTATTCGGTCAGTGCACCGCGCATCTTCTTCATTGCGCTTGCCTCGATCTGGCGAATACGTTCGGCGGACACACCGAATTCGTCGGCCAGTTCGTGCAGCGTCGAACCGCCCGAACCGTCGTCTTCCACTTTCAGCCAGCGTGCCTCGATGATGCGGCGGCTGCGGGCGTCCAGTGCGTCCAGCGCGCTCGCGATACCGTCGCTTTGCAGCTTGTCGCGCTGACGCGAAGCCAGCACGGCGGTCGGCTCGCTATGGGAGTCGGCCAGATAGGCGATCGGCGCGTACGACTCTTCGCCGTCCTCGACCTGCCCTTCCAGCGCGATATCGCCGCCCGAGAGGCGCGTTTCCATTTCGGACACTTCTTCGCGCTTCACATTCAGCTCTTTGGCGAGACCTTCGATCTCGTCCGGCGTGAACGCGCCCAGCCCTTGCTTGTGGCTGCGCAGGTTGAAGAACAGCTTGCGCTGCGCCTTGGTCGTGGCGACTTTCACCATCCGCCAGTTGCGCAGAATGTATTCGTGGATCTCAGCCTTGATCCAGTGCATGGCGTACGACACGAGGCGCACGTTCTGCTCCGGGTCGAAGCGCTTCACGGCCTTCATCAGGCCGATATTGCCTTCCTGGATCAGGTCGGCGTGCGGCAGTCCATAGCCCAGATAGTTGCGCGCGATCGATACGACCAGCCGCAGGTGCGACAGGACGAGACGGCGCGCGGACTCTAGGTTGTCCTGCTCGCGAAATTCGGTGGCGAACTGGCGTTCTTCCGCCGGCGTCAGCATCGGAATCCGATTTACGGCCTGGATGTAGGCGTCGATATTGCCCAGTTGACCGGGCAGCAGCGAGGAATGCGAGAGCGCCAGTGCACCTGCCGAAGCGGCCTTAGCCGACGACGGGCTCAAAGTACTCGGAAGGGTCATTGCATGGCTCACGTAGGAAACTCCTTTGGAATCAGACAAAAGCTTATTCAGGTAACGACTCCAGCGTTGGATGTTAGCACTCTGAATTGCCGAGTGCTAATACTTAGAGGCTGTAGGGGCATCCAAGTTCCGTAAATTCCTATTGAAATTCACGATTCAATAGCCATGGTACGCCTCCCTCGGCTTCTTTGCTCGGAGCGTAGAACTTACCTAACAGATCGCCTTCATTGTTATAAGTGACCGACTTTTGCTAGTTTTGAGGTGACTAATTGCGGAAAGATGGGTTTCTTCATACGATCCACTCAATTGAGATTGTCTTTACAATACGCAAAACGGTTAAGGATTGTTCAACGTTCGGCGGAGCTCGGGTGTTAGATGAACAACAAGAAGAATGCTTTGCGTGGTCTGGCTCTAAATATCACGGCTGGTGCCGTGCTGGTGGGAACTTCAGGATGGGCTTCGGCGGACCAGTTTGGCGTGCAGGTGGCCGGCGGCCTTGGCGATCGCCACGTCAAGAAACTCGACCTCGGTTTCGTCTGGGACCCGGATCTGACCTGGTGGCAGATCGGTGATTGGCATTTCTCGCTGATCGGCGAAGCGCACGTGGCCTGGTGGCACACCAACGAAGGCAATGTGCACGACAACATCGGCGAAATCGGCGTGACGCCGATCATCCGCTTCATCAAGGGATCGGGCTCGATCCGCCCGTACGCCGAACTGGGCGCGGGCATCCGGCTGCTGTCGAGTCCCCGGATTTCTTCGACCTTCACATTGGGCACTGCGTTCCAGTTCGCCGACATGGCCGGCGTGGGCATGCAGTTCGGCAGCCACCAGCAGTACCAGGCAGGCTATCGCTTCCAGCATATTTCCAACGGCGGTATCAAAGAGCCGAATCCTGGTATAAATTTCCACCAGCTATATCTGCAATATAACTTCTGACGACCGTGGCCACGTTCGGCTCACCGGTGCGAGGGGCTGAGCGATGGCGGCAAAGATAATCGAAGCGGTTCGCGAGCTCGAGCGAGAGCGTTTTCGCGCGATGGTCGACGGCGACGGGCAATCGCTCGACACGCTGCTCGCGGACAACGTGAGCTACGTTCACACGAACGGCAAGCGGGAAACGAAACGGCAGTTCATCGACGGGATTACCGCGGGCCGCCGCCGCTATCGGCAGATCGAGATTCAGTCGCAAGAGGTGCTGCCGGTCGGGCGCGAGACCTGCGTCGTGACCGGCCGGGCGCTGATCGAAATGGAAGCCAATAACGGAGCGCTGCTGTTTCCGATCGCCTACACGGCGATCCATACGCAGGAAGACGGGCGATGGCGCCTGATTGCCTGGCAGGCAACGCGTTGCGCAATCGAGTGAGCCTTTTGAGCTTACTGTTTCCGGGCTGGCCGCGCCTTGTGAGCGGGTTGCTCCGGCTGACGCGGGCACGCGGGTAGCGCGCTTGTGCGTCGGTTTTTGCGTCACTCGCCCTGATTCTCAGGCAGCGACGCTTTCCTCATCCACACCGCTCCACTCGCGACGATCGGCCGCACCGGCTTCGGCCACTTCCGGCTCATGCGCCGCGACGCCTTGTCGCTCCCCGCTTTTCGCTCGAATCACCGCATCGCCCGCATACGGATGCCGCGGATGCACCGGCAACTGATTGCAGCGCTCCACGACGCGCCGGACCGCCTCGATATCCGAGAAATCGAGCCCGGTATCGACGCCTTGCGCAGCCAGATTCATCGCCAGCGTCACGAGATCGACGTTGCCGGTCCGCTCGCCATTGCCGAACAGACAGCCCTCGACGCGGTCCGCGCCCGCCAGCAGCGCCAGTTCCGCGGCGGCCACCGCGGTGCCGCGATCGTTATGCGGATGCACCGACAGCACGATGCTGTCGCGATAGCCGAGATTGCGGTGCATCCATTCGATCTGGTCGGCGAATACGTTCGGTGTCGCCGCTTCCACGCTCGCGGGCAGGTTGATGATCATTTTGTGATCGCGCGTGGGCCGCCACGTCTGCGCCACTGCGTCGCACACCTCGCGTGCAAATGGCAGTTCGGCCGCGTTGAACGTTTCCGGCGAGTACTGGAAGGTCCAATGCGTGTCCGGCCGCGCCTGCGCATGCTCCTTGATGATCTGCGTGCCTGCCACGGCCAGCGCTTTGATTTCGGCCTTCGACTGGTTGAACACGATCCGGCGAAACGACGGGCAGATCGCGTTGTACAAGTGCACGATGGCGCGCGGCGCGCCTTCCAGCGCCTCGAACGTGCGCGCGATCAGTTCCGCGCGCGACGGCATGAATACCTCGATGGTCGCGTCGTGGGGAATGCGCTTTTCTTCGATCAGCTTGCGGACGAAATCGAAATCCGTTTGCGACGCCGACGGATAGCCGACTTCGATTTCCTTGAAGCCGATCGCGACCAGCATCTCGAAGAACTCGAGCTTTTGCGCCGCGTTCATCGGCTCGATCAGCGCCTGATTGCCGTCGCGCAGATCGGTGCTCATCCAGACCGGCGCCTGGTCGATCGTGCGGCTCGGCCATTTGCGGCCGGTCAGCCGCACGGTGGGGAAGGGGCGATATTTTTCAGCTGGATTTTGCAACATGGTGAGCCTCGTTCGTTGTGTCGTATGCGAAAGGATGTGGCGTCGAGCGGTTGGCGGACTGCCACGGGTGCACGGGCCGCCAGCCGGGGGCTAGCGGCAACAACGAACGGGCGCGAACGAACAGCGTCATCGTGGCGGCGAAAACGGACGTGGATAAAGCCCATGCGGCGTGCATTTGATCCTCGCGCTTCGTCCGCGCGGTAAACGGACGAATGCAAACGACTACAGGTTGTGAAGAACTACGCTTAGGGGGTGAAACGGAACAACGGAACTGCTGGAGAGACCGCGCTTTGAGCAACCTGAGCTGCCAACGCGCGGCGCTACGCCTGACTTACGCTAGGCGTAGCGATAGGGGCCGCGCTAGGCGGCCGGAGGTAATTCGGAGGGTGTTCGGAAGGGAACGCATGGGTCTAATGTATGACGGCGCGTCGCGGCGTGTCAACCCGCGCAGGTCGCAGCGGGCGACGGCAAGCGCACCGCAGCGCTTACGCCGAGGCGGTTACGCCGGCATTCTCGCGACGTCCACGATCAGTTCGACCTGCCGTTCGATCGCGCTCGGCACGGGCGCTTCGCCACGCAATACGGCGCTGATCCAGGCCGCTGTCGTCGGCGCGTCTTTAGCGTCGGGCAAGTCCACTTCCGGCGCATCCGGCGACGAGCGTTCATGCGGCACGCGCGTTTCGCAGACGCCGTCGTGCAACCAGTCGACTTGCACCTGGCGCCGCGTATCGGCCACCGCTTCGCCTTCTGTGCCGCGCGCAAGCAGCGCGCCGCCGGCGGCCGCGTCCGGATGCGTGTTGAACAGTTGCGTGAGGCTGTCGCGATACGGCGGGTGGGTGTAGTTGACGAGGCGCAAACCCGCGGGCGCGAACGGCTGCAGGATTTTCACCAGCGTGTGCGTCGAATTACGCACGCCCATGCGCCGGCGCAGCGCAAGCAGGCGCGCGAGCTTCGGCGCGAGCACGCCGATCGGAGCAAACGCAAGGCGGTGCTCAGCGAGACCGTCTTCGATATCGGCGTGCGATCGCGCGTGCGGAATTTGCAGATGCGTGAAGATCTCCGCGCTCGTCACGCGGCCCGGATCTTCGGTGACGCCATGCACCAGCACCGGCACGCCTTCGCGCGCCAGCAGCAGGGCGAGCAGCGGCACCAGATTCGGCTGCTTGCGCGCGCCGTTGTAGCTGGGAATCGAGACGGGCCGGAACGTGCCGTGCGGCAGATGAACCGGCTCGAACGACGCATGCGCGCCGGCCAGCATCGCGGCGAGTTCGTCGGCGGTTTCGCCCTTCACGCGGTACGCGAGCAGCACCGCGCCGAGTTCGAGCTCGGCCACGCGGCCGTCGAGCATGGCGGTGTAGAGCGTGCGTGTATCGTCGGCAGTCAGCGCGCGGGCGCCGTTCGGGCCGCGGCCGATTTCCTTGATGAAGCGGGCGCAGGGGAAGGGATTGGCGGTGTCGGCGGAGTCGGTCATCGGGCGCAGTGGGACGTGTTGGCGTGCCGCCTCGGAGCGGTCGGCCACGGTATTCAGGAGACGCTATTGAGTGTGAGTATCGCATCTATGGCGATCCCGCGAGACAGCGCGCCCGCGATGCCGGCCGCGCCGGTTCATGCCGAACGGGCGCGCGCGGCGCTTTGTCGCGCGTTACACTCGATGTTTTATTGTCGCGCTGGCGGCACACATCAAGAAACGGAGAACGGGATGAGTTACGTATTTGCACCCGCACCGGTGGTCGCGGTGCCGGTTGTGGGGTCCAGCGAGCAGTTCGCGGTGCGTCGCATCTACTGTGTGGGCCGCAACTACGAGGCGCATGCGCGCGAGATGGGACACGATCCCGACCGCGAACCGCCGTTCTTCTTCGCCAAGCCGGCCGATGCCGTGTTGTACGTCGCGCCCGGCGCCACCGGCGAGTTTCCCTATCCGTCGCAGTCGAAAAATGTCCACTTCGAGATGGAAATGGTCGCGGCGATCGGCAAGGGCGGCAAGAACATTCCGGCCGAGAGCGCGCTCGACCACGTCTACGGTTACGCGCTCGGTCTCGACATGACGCGCCGCGATCTGCAGGCCGAAGCGAAGAAGCTGGGCCGTCCCTGGGATACCGCGAAGGGCTTCGATCACTCGGCGCCGCTTGGTCCGATTCATCCGGTCACGACCGTCGGCCATGTCGACAAGGGCGCGATCTGGTTGTCGGTGAACGGCGACGAAAAGCAAAACTCGGACGTGTCGCAACTGATCTGGTCGGTGGCCGAGACGATCGCTTATCTGTCGACGCTGTTCGAACTGCAACCCGGCGATCTGATTTTCACCGGCACGCCGGAAGGCGTCGGCGCAGTGGTGCAGGGCGATCTGATGAAGGGTGGCGTGGACGGGCTCGGCGAGCTCAGCGTGCGCGTCGTCTGACGGCCAGTTGGGGGAGACAGACAACATGAAGCTCTACAGCTATTTCCGTAGCTCGGCGTCCTATCGCGTGCGCATCGCGCTGAACGTGAAGAATCTGCCGTACGACTACGTGCCGGTGCACCTTGTGCGCGACGGCGGCGAGCAGTTGAAGCCCGAATACCGCAAGGTGAATGCGGACGGGATCGTGCCGACCTTCGTCGACGGCAATGACGTGATGCCGCAGTCGCTCGCGATCATCGAGTATCTGGAAGAGACGCATCCCGAGCCGCCGCTCCTGCCCGCGACGCCGGCCGATCGCGCATATGTGCGTGCGCTGGCGTTGCAGGTGGCATGTGAGATCCATCCACTGAACAATCTGCGCGTGCTGAAGTATCTGAAGCACACCTTGTGTCTCGACGACGATGCCAAGGACGCCTGGTACCGTCACTGGGTGGAAGCGGGTTTCGCGACGTTCGAAACGCATCTGGCGGGCGATTCGCGCACCGGCAAGCTGTGCTTCGGCGATACGCCGACCGTCGCCGACACCTGTCTGATTCCGCAGGTGTTCAACGCGCAGCGCTTCAAGGTCGACACTGCGAAGTTTCCGACCATCCAGCGCATCTATGATCACGCGATGCAACTCGACGCGTTTGCCCGCGCGGCACCCGGCGCGCAACCGGACGCTGAGTGACCTGTCCTGATCCGGCAGGCGGGATGAAAAAAGGGCACTCCTCGGAGTGCCCTTTTTGCTGCTTTAGCCGCGGACGCTGTTTCGCGTTCAGCCGCCCAGCAGTGCGTCGGAAAACTCTTCCGCGCTGAACGGCTGCAAGTCCTCGACCTTCTCACCGACACCGATGAAATACACGGGAATCGGACGCTGCCGCGCGATCGCGGCCAGAATGCCGCCCTTCGCCGTGCCGTCGAGTTTGGTGACGATCAGGCCGGTGAGGCCGAGCGCGTCGTCGAAAGCCTTCACTTGTGCGAGCGCGTTCTGGCCGGTGTTGGCGTCGATCACCAGCAGCAGTTCGTGCGGCGCGCCGTCTTGCGCCTTGCCGATCACGCGCTTCACCTTGCGCAGTTCTTCCATCAGATGCAGTTGGGTCGGCAGGCGGCCGGCCGTGTCCGCCATCATCACGTCGATCTTGCGCGCGCGCGCGGCGCCGACCGCGTCGAAGATCACCGCCGCCGGGTCGCCGCTTTCCTGCGACACCACGGTCACGTTGTTGCGCTGACCCCAGATGGCCAGTTGCTCGCGCGCGGCGGCGCGGAACGTGTCGCCCGCGGCCAGCAGCACCGACTGGTCGAAACTCTGCAGATGCTTGGCGAGCTTGCCGATGCTGGTGGTTTTGCCCGCGCCGTTGACGCCGGCGATCATCATCACGAGCGGCTGCGCGCGGCCGAGCATGAGCGATTTTTCCAGCGGCTTGAGCAGGTCGACCAGCAGCGTGCGCAGCGCCGCTTTGACCTGCTGGGGATCGGCGAGGCGCTCGGTGCGCACTTTTTCGCGCAGCGCTTCGAGCAGGAACTCGGTGGCGTCGACGCCCGCGTCCGACATCAGCAGCGCGGTTTCGAGTTCTTCGTACAGGTCTTCGTCGATCTTCGTGCCGACGAAAATGCCGGTCAGATTCGAACTCGTCTTCGACAAGCCGGTCTTTAGACGCGTCAGCCAGGAGCGTTTCGCGCCTGCGTCCGGCAGCGGCGGCGGCACGATTTCGACGGTTTCCTCGAAGGCGAATGCTTCCGGCTCGGGTTCGGGCTCGATCGCGGACGGAGCGGCCACGGGTGGCGTCTCGACGCGAACCGGCGCATCGGCTGGGCGCGGGGCAGCCGGCGCGACGGGCGCAGGCGCCTCCACGGCGGCGTCAAGCGTCGAGCCTTCTGGCGCTGTTTGCGACTCTTCTGGCGCGTTATCGGACTCTTTCGAACCCTTGAATCGTTTGAAAAAGCTGAACATGATCTGGCGTGGTGAGAGCGCGCGCCGATGCGCGCAGCCGGCATAAGACCGGCGGGAGCGGCAGGCAGCGTTGCGATGCGGGATGCAAGGCGCTGGAAGCCGCACATTTTATCAGGCGCGCCGCCGCCCGTCGTATCGGCCGAAAGGCCAGGCTGGACGCGGGGCGTCGCTGTGGTAACGTTGGCGCTCCGGCCCGCACGTGTCGACATTGCGGGCGCCTTCATCACGTAATCGAAACTGCATGCCCCGTTCAGCACCTTCACGCGCCCACGGCGCTTCGTCCAAAGGCGGCAAGCCGCACGCCATCCGTATCATCGGCGGCGACTGGAAGCGCACGCCTTTGCCCGTGCTCGACCTCGACGGCCTGCGCCCCACGCCCGATCGCGTGCGCGAGACGCTGTTCAACTGGCTCGGCCAGAATCTGGACGGCCAGCGCTGCCTCGATCTGTTCGCCGGCAGCGGCGCGCTGGGCTTCGAGGCGGCGTCGCGCGGCGCGGCACGAGTCTTGATGGTGGAGCGCAATGCGCGGGCCGCCAGCCAGTTGCGCGCGAATCAGGAACGCCTGTCGGCGCGCACGATCGAAATCGCTGAAGCTGACGGTTTGCGCCTCGCCGCGAGTCTCGCGCCCGGTTCGTTCGACGTCGTATTTCTCGACCCGCCGTTCGGCGACGATCTGCTCGGCAAAGCGCTCGCGCTGGCGGTGCCGCTCGTGAGCGCGGACGGATTTCTGTATGTTGAAGCGGGCGAGGCGCTCGAACTCGATGAGAACGAGACGCTCGCCGGGTGGGAAATCGTGCGGCAAGGTAAAGCGGGCGCTGTCCACTTTCATTTGCTGCAGCGCGAAAATAAGGAATAATGCGCGTTCCAAAACAAGCGCCGGGCGGTTTGCCGTCACGGGCGCGGTCGGTGCCAAATGCGTCGCGTGGACGCTTTGACGTGCCCCTTTGTCTGAAGAGAGGAGAAGTCTCATGGTAGTCGCCGTGTACCCGGGCACGTTCGACCCGCTGACGCGCGGTCACGAAGACCTCGTTCGGCGCGCGTCGAGCATTTTCGACACGCTGGTGGTCGGCGTTGCCGACAGCCGCAACAAGAAGCCGTTTTTCACCCTCGAAGAGCGCCTCGACATCGCTCACGAAGTGCTTGGGCACTATCCGAACGTTCAGGTGATGAGCTTCAAGGGGCTGCTGAAGGATTTCGTGCGCACCAATAACGCGCGGGTGATCGTGCGCGGGCTGCGCGCCGTATCGGACTTCGAATATGAGTTCCAGATGGCCGGCATGAATCGCTATTTGCTGCCCGACGTCGAAACCATGTTCATGACGCCGTCCGATCAATACCAGTTCATCTCCGGCACGATCGTGCGTGAAATCGCGCAACTCGGCGGCGATGTCAGCAAGTTCGTGTTCCCGTCGGTCGAAAAATGGCTGACCGAAAAGGTCGCCGCGATGGATCCGGCTAGCGGCGCGTCGGCGGGACAGCCGTAACCGGCGTAAACTGTCGGTTTGACGGATCAAAGCTGGCTGCGGCCGGCGTGAAGTGAGAGAAGTATGGCCTTGATGATTACCGACGAGTGCATCAATTGCGACGTGTGCGAGCCCGAGTGCCCGAACGACGCAATTTCGATGGGCCCGGAAATCTACGTGATCGACCCGAAGAAATGTACCGAGTGTGTCGGGCATTTCGACGAGCCGCAGTGTATTCAGGTGTGTCCGGTCGAGTGCATTCCACGCGACCCGGACCATCTGGAGACGCCCGATGGCTTGATGGCGAAGTACCACGCGCTGCAGGCTGCGAAGGGCGCGTGAAGTACGGAGTCTAAAAAACGGCGAGGCTTTTGGCCTCGCCGTTTTTTGGCGGCAACGCTTTGCGCCGTGCTATCCGACGTATGCGCTGAAGATCTCGCGCAATGCGTCCAGCAGAATGTCGCATTCGGCGTCGGTGCCGACCGAGATGCGCAGATGCTGGTCGATGCGCGGCGCCTTGAAATGGCGCACGAAAATCTCCTTTTCCCTCAGTCGCAGCACGAGCGTTGCGGCGTCGTAGCCTTCGTGACGAGCGAACAGCAGATTTGCCGCCGACGGCACCACCTCGAAGCCCAGCGCCGTCAACCCCGCGGCCAGTCGCTCGCGGCTTGCAATGACCTTGGCGCGGGTGTCGCGAAACCACGCGTCGTCTTCGTATGCCGCCGTGGCCGCGACTTGCGCCAGGCGGTCCAGCGGATAGGAGTTGAAACTGTCCTTCACGCGGTTCAGCGCGCCGATCAATTCCGGGTTGCCGAACGCAAAGCCGATGCGCATTCCCGCCAGAGAACGGGATTTCGACACAGTCTGAACGACCAGCAGATTCGGATAGCGGTCGATCAGACCGATAGCCGATTCGGCGCCGAAATCCACGTAGGCCTCGTCGATCACCACCACGGAATCGGGATTGCTCGCCACCAGGCGCTCGATATCGGCGAGCGGCAGCGGACGTCCGGTCGGCGCGTTCGGGTTCGGAAACAGGATGCCGCCATTCGGCGACACGTAATCGTCGACGTTGATCGCAAAGCTGTCATCGAGCGGGATGGTCCGGTAGTCGACTTCGAAAAGTCGCGCATACGTCGGGTAGAAGCTGTAGGTGATGTCCGGGAACAGCAACGGTTTGTCGTGCTTGAGCAATGCCTGGAACGTGAGCGCGAGCACTTCGTCCGAGCCGTTGCCCGCGAACACCTGTTCAGCGCGGATGCCGTGGTACGCGGCAACCGTTTCGCGGAGCTTTTGCGCGGTCGGATCAGGATAGCGACGCAGCGATTCGGCGGCGTCGCCCAGTTCCTGCCGGATCGCCTCGAGTACGCGCGGCGACGGCGGATACGGATTCTCGTTGGTATTCAGCTTCACCGGATGCGCGACCGCGGGCTGTTCGCCCGGCACATATGGCGTCAGACGGTGAACGATGTCACTCCAATAGCGGCTCAAGCGATTCTCCTGTGTCGACCGGAGTTAGCGCTTTAGCGCTTAGTCCGGTCCCATGCAACATAGTTGCGCGAAGACGGTACAGCGAATACCGATTCCAGCGGGCATTCTACGGATTGCGATGCAGTTGCATCATCGCGCGTTCCAACTCGCCCTTGATGATTTGCGGCATGACGGCGAGCCCGCGCTCGATCGACGCATCGATCACGTCTTGCTCTTCGCGCCGCGGCGGCTTCAGCACGTAATTGGCGACGTCGGGCTTGGCGCCGGCGCGCGCGCTCTCGGGAATCAGGTCTCGCGGATGACCAATGCCGATCCGCAGCCGCCAATACTGTTGCGACGACAAATGCGCGGTGATGTCCTTGAGCCCGTTGTGGCCGCCGCTGCCGCCACCGAGCTTCAGCTTGACGCTGCCGGGCGGCATGTCGAGTTCGTCGTGCGCGACCAGGATTTCGTCGGGGAGAATCTTGAAGAACTGCGCGACCGCCACGACCGATTGGCCCGAACGGTTCATATACGTCTGCGGTTCCAGCAGATGCACTTCTTCGCCGTGAAGCCGCGCCTTGGCATAGAAACCGTGGAAACGCCGCTCGTCGCGCAGCGTCGCGCCTGCTTCGCGCGCCAGTTGATCGACCAGCCAGAAGCCGGCGTTGTGGCGCGTCGCGGTGTATTCGGCGCCCGGATTGCCGAGGCCGACGATCAGCTTGATCATGATTGCGTACGTCCATCTGGCTCAGCAGCCGAACGTAGCCGAGCCGAAAAAAACCGAAAAAAAACCCGCCGGGGCGAACCTCGGCGGGTCACGTCGACCGTTTCATTGAAACGGATCGAGAGGATTTCTTGCTCTTCGCGTGAGGCGCCCTTAAGCAGCCGGCGTTTCGCCTTCGCCTTCAGCGGCGGCGGCTTCGCCTTCAGCGATTGCGCCAGCGGGGATCGTTGCAGCTGCGACCACCGGGTTTTCTGCTTCGACGTGAGCAACCAGCGACACACCTGCCGGCAGCTTGATGTCCTTGGCGTGAACCGAGTGACCCGCTTCGATCGTCGCCAGATCAACTTCGAGGAATTCCGGCAGTGCCGACGGCAGGCACTCGATTTCGATTTCGTTGATAACGTGCGAGATCACCGCGCTCGACAGCTTCACTGCCGGGTTCGATTCCTGGTTCATGAAGTGCAGCGGCACCTTGGTGTGCAGCTTCTTCTTCGCGTCGACACGTTGGAAGTCCACGTGCAGCACGAGCTGACGGAACGGGTGGTATTGCACGTCGCGCAGCAGAACCTGTTGCGACTTGCCTGCCACTTCCAGATCGAGGATCGACGAGTGGAAAACTTCTTTCTTCAGCGCGTGCCACAGCGCGTTGTGGTCCAGTTCGACCAATTGCGTTTCAGCACCAGCGCCATATACGATGCCCGGGGTCTTGCCCGAGTTACGCAGGCGGCGGCTCGCACCCGTACCTTGCAAAGAACGCTCGAAAGCGACTACTTTCATTTTGAATCTCCAATGCACTGCCCGCGACCAGGCAGTAAAAACGGGGCCTCCAAGCCAGATGGCTGAGGCCCCAGAGCTGCGGCACGAACCTTCGTTCGTTCATGCCGATTGTGCAAAAGCGCAGCGTACCGCATGGTGCGGCGCGCTGCGCCTTCGCAAATACTTAACTTTCAGCGAACAGCGACATCACCGAATCGCCGCGGCGAATCCGCGAGAACGTTTCGGCAAGCAGGCCGGCGCTGGTCAACGAACGGATCTTCGCGCACGAGCGGGCTTCGTCGCCGAGCGGGATCGTGTCCGTCACAACGAGTTCGTCGAGTGCGGAAGCGGCGATACGCTCGCCTGCGCCACCTGACAGAACCGGGTGCGTAGCGTAAGCGAACACCTGCTTCGCGCCGCGTTCCTTCAAAACTTGTGCTGCCTTGCAGAGCGTGCCGGCGGTGTCGACCATGTCGTCCATGATCACGCAGGTACGGCCTTCGACTTCACCGATGATGTTCATCACTTCGGCAACGTTCGCCTTCGGGCGGCGTTTGTCGATGATCGCGAGATCGCAATTCAGTTGCTTGGCCAATGCCCGCGCGCGCACCACGCCGCCGACGTCCGGCGAAACGACCAGCAGGTTCTCGTAGTTCTGCTTGCGCAGATCGCCGAGCAGCACGGGCGTCGCGTAGATGTTGTCGACCGGAATGTCGAAGAAGCCTTGAATCTGGTCGGCGTGCAGATCCATCGTAATGATCCGCTCGACGCCGGCGATTTCCAGCATGTTCGCCACGATCTTCGCCGAGATGGCGACGCGCGCGGAACGCGGGCGACGATCTTGACGGGCATAACCGAAGTAGGGGATGGCTGCGGTGATCCGGCCGGCGGATGCGCGCTTGAGCGCATCGACCATGATCATCAGTTCCATCAGATTGTCGTTCGCCGGTGCGCACGTGGACTGCAGGACGAAGACATCCTTGCCACGCACGTTTTCCTGAATCTCGACCTGGATTTCACCGTCCGAGAAACGGCTAACCATTGCTTTGCCGAGGGGAATACCGAGGATTTTGACGACTTCCTGTGCAAGCGCGGGATTTGCGTTGCCAGTAAAAACCATCAGGCCGTCATGGCTGCTCATCGTGCACCTACTTCAGGCTGGGGGCGAGGGAAATGCGAGAAATTTTGGCAGGGGAGAAAGGATTCGAACCTTTGCATGCCGGAATCAAAATCCGGTGCCTTAACCAGCTTGGCGACTCCCCTACACTAACTCTGAGCTTCGCCGAACGTGGAGTTTCGTTCGACGATGCAAAACTTATGACGCGAAAGTAAAGAGTGGATGCTGATCGAGACTTGCGGCCACTGCGCTGTTCCATTCGGCTGGCAGTTTGGCTTGCACCGCTTCTGCATCAGCTCTACTACGGAACGCTGCAAAAACACTTGCACCTGATCCAGACATCCGCGCTGGCGCGATGTTTTCAAACCATCGCAACACTTGCGCTACTTCCGCGTATTTCCCTACGACAACCTGCTGCATGTCATTCCGGCCGAAACTTTCTGGCCATTCAGTGTTGCAGCTAAGTTCTGCAGGAAAGTCCGTAATTGTGAGGGGTTTTGAATCTCTTGTCAACGCTTTTTCAGAAAAAATCGCTGCAGTCGGAACATGAACCCTCGGCGTCACTACTAGGAAATGGCGCGGCGGCAATTGTACAACGTCTAGTGCTTCTCCGACACCCTGCGCGAACGCATTTTTCCCAAACACAAAAAATGGCACATCCGCGCCGAGTTTCAATGCCAGCGCCTGCAATTCGAGGCGCGGCAAGTTGAGCTTCCACAGACGGTTCAGTGCGAGCAGTGTCGTCGCTGCATCGGAGCTGCCGCCGCCGAGGCCCGCGCCCATCGGCAGACGCTTGTCGATTTCGATATCGACGCCTTCAGGCGAGCCCGTATGCGTTTTGAGCAGCGTCGCGGCGCGCACGGTCAGGTCATGTTCCGGCGGCACGTCGGCGATCTCGGTGCTGCGCGTGATGAGCCCGTCGTTGCGTCGCGTGAAGTGCAGCGTGTCGCCCCAGTCGAGCAACTGGAAGACCGTTTGCAGCGTGTGATAGCCATCCGGCCGACGGCCGGTAATGTGCAGGAAGAGGTTGAGTTTCGCTGGCGCGAGGCAATCGCGCAGCGAATCGGTCGTTTCAACAATCATGAGTCGAGGCTACATGCGCCACATGGCGCCAAAGAAGCGGCAAGGTCGCGCGCGAAAAAGTGCGTGAAGCGGCGCGGGTTACTGGTCCAGCACGAGCTTGATGTCGAGCGGTGGATCCGAGCGGGTCAGGTTGATGCGCTTCACGCCGGTGGCCGGCGCGTCGGCATAAGCCAGATAGTCGATCGTCCAGCCGTCCTGCGTGATTTGCTTCAGCCGCGACGGTTGCTCCGGATCCTTCTCGGTCTTGGCGCGCGAGGTGGGCGCCGGCGACGGTTGCAGCCAATAGCGCAGCCCTTCGACCGGCAGCGCGAAGCCGAGCGCATTCTGCATCAGCGTGGAGACGTTATCCGCGGTGAGCGGCTGGCGATTCGGCAATTCCAGCGTGGCCGAAGCCGGCGACGAAGTCACCACCGCCAGCGTCTGGCCGAGCGGATTGCGCAACTGCAGGGTCACGGTGTCGCCGGTTTCCTGCCACGTGAAGTTGCCGTAAGCGTTGCGCTGCTGGCCGTTCTGATCGTTGTACTGGACCGCGAAGCGGCCTTGGTAAGCACGGCTCGTTTGCGCGGTGACGGAAGTCGCGGCATTCGACGTGGACGGACCCTGCGGTTTGACTGACGCACAACCGGCCAATACGACGACCGCTGCCGCTGCGAACCCGAGCGCCGCGCCACGCGGCGCCCGGGGAAAGAAAATCAGACGGGAAAGACGCATCAAAGATCGTTCACCTGAAGACGTTGGAGCGTTTTGACAAGCGTGTCGTTGTCCGGTTCGAGCTTGCGCGCATCGCGGAAAGCGGCGCGTGCCTGATCCTGATTGCCGGTTTTCCACAGCACTTCGCCGAGGTGCGCGCCGATTTCGGCGTTCGGCTGCATGTCGTACGCTTTGCGCAGCAGCTTGATCGCGTCCGACGTGTCGCCCATCCGGTATTTGACCCAGCCGACGCTGTCCATGATGAACGCGTCGTTCGGCGCCAACGAGGATGCCTTCTCGACCAGCTTGTCCGCTTCGGCGAGGCGCTGATTGCGATCAGCCAGCGAGTAGCCTAGCGCGTTGTACGCTTGCGGATTGTCGGGCTGCGTCTGGATCAGCTTGCGCAACTGCGCTTCCATGACGTCGTAATGGCCGGTTTTTTCAGCGGACATCGCGTAGTCGTAGGTCAGATCGGGGTCGTCGGGGAATTGCGCCGTGGCTTGCTGCAGACGTGTTTCCGCCTCCGGGTAGCGCTTCGCGTCGAACAGGATCGCCGCGTCGGTGCGGGCGATCAGCGCCTGGTCGCGCGGGTCCGACGCGGGCAGGTTAGCCAGCAGCTTGCGCGCGTCATCGGTCTTGCCCTGCTTGGCGAGCAATTGCGCACGCGTGATCTGCGCGGGCACATATTGCTGGCTCGACGGCGAGATCTTGTTCAGCCAATCGCTCGCGGCCGCTTCGTTCTTCTGTTCGAGCGACAACTGCGCAAGGTAGATATACGCCTGGCCCGGATCGGCGCCCGGCGTTTTTTCCGCTTGCTGGGCGTACTGAGTCAAGTACGTTTGCGCGTCGTTGAAATTCTTCTGCTGGATCTTGATCAACGCGAGCGCCATGAGCGGCGTCAGTTCGTTCGCGTTGTTCTTGTGCATCATCTCGAACTGCTTCTGCGCGTCGTCCAGACGGTCGCTCGCGAGATACATCTGCGCGAGCGCGAGACGCGCGTCATGCGATTTCGGATTCTGCTGCACGTACTTTTCGAGCGAGGCGATACCTTCCTTGCGCTCTTCCGGGCCCATTTGCGACAGCATCAGCGCCGCCGGCAAATAGTCGGGCTTGAGCGTGAGCGCCTGTTCGAGCGACTTGCGCGCGCCCGGCGCGTCGTCCGACACGAGCTGCTGGCGTGCGATCGCCAGTTGCGCTTCGGGCCGGTTCATGTCGTTCTTGAGCAGATCCTGCAGCACGTGCAGGCCGCCGATCCGGTTCGGGCCGCGCGACAGCAGCAGTTGCAGTGCCAGAATCGCGCTGCCGCGATTGTCGGCGGGCACCCGTGCGAGTTCGCGGGCGAGGATCGGCGAAGCGTCATCAGGTTTGCCGGACAGCACGAGCAGCGACGCGTCGAGTTGCGCGGCGCGTTCCGAGTTGGGCGCATACTGCTGCCACAATTGCGCGGCGGCCAAAGCGTCCGACGGGCTCTGCGCGGCCAGCGCGATCTCGGTGGCGCGCTGCGCCATGCGGGGATCATGCGTGTCGCGCGCGAGGGCGAGGTAGGTCTGATAGGCGGGCGCCGGCTGGTCGCGCTGCAGCGCGACTTCGGCTGCGAGCACCTGGAATACGATCTGGCTCGTCAGCGGCACGCCGGGCAGGGACTTCTGGTCTTCCGCCGAGGCCGGGCCGAGCGGATCCGGCAGGGTGACCGAAGTGTCATCCGAGTCCGGCGATGGGTCCTGCGCGTGGGCGGGCACGGCAGCCAGCGCCCAGACGGCGAGCGCCGCCGCACCGAGCATCCGGCGAGCGGACACGGCGTGCGGTACGCGGAATGCGCTAGCCGGGCGCTTCAAAAACAGCTTCACGAAGGACAAGTTCATGGAAATCCGTTCAATGTTTCGGACGATTGTAACGCGCTCGCTACAATACGCGCACAACCACTCACGCAAGTTGCAGACCAGTTAGACATGCCAGAGTTGCCAGAAGTTGAGGTTACCCGACGGGGAATCGAACCGTATGTGTCCGGGCGCAAGGTTGAACGCGTCGATGTGCGCACGCCCGCATTGCGCTGGCCGATTCCGGCCGACCTTGCGAAAACCTTGCGCGGCCACGTCGTGCGCAAGGTCGAGCGGCGCGGCAAGTATCTATTGTTCGAGATCGACGCGGGCTGGTTCATCGTGCATCTTGGCATGACTGGGACGCTACGGGTGCTGCGCCATGTGCCGCATCCGCCGGCCGCGGCGAAACACGATCACATCGACTGGATTTTCGACGAGTTCATTTTGCGCTATCGCGACCCGCGGCGCTTCGGCGCGGTGCTGTGGCACCCGCGCGAAGCCGGCGACGTGCTCGAGCACCCCTTGCTCGCGAGCCTCGGCGTCGAACCGTTTTCGCCCGCGTTCTCCGGCGCGCTGATGCACCGGCTCACGCGCGGGCGCAAAGTCTCGGTGAAGCAGGCGCTGCTGGCCGGTGAAATCGTGGTCGGCGTGGGCAATATCTACGCGTCGGAGAGCCTGTTTCGCGCCGGCATCCGGCCGACCACCGCGGCGGGGCGCGTCTCGCTCGTGCGCTACGAGTTGCTTGCGGACGCCGTGCGCGTGACGCTCGCCGCCGCCATCGAGAAGGGCGGCAGCACGTTGCGCGATTTCGTCGGCAGCAATGGCGAAAGCGGTTACTTCCAGCTCGACTATTTCGTCTATGATCGCGCCGGCCTGCCATGCCGTGTGTGTGGAACGCCGATCAAACAGATCGTGCAGGGGCAGCGTTCAACGTATTTCTGTCCCACCTGTCAGCGCTAAATCCCCAATGCCTTCTCGCTTAACTCCCCGTTCAACCCCGTCCGCCGCGCCTCGAGCGCCTGCTTTTCCGGTCATGTCTGATTTTTCCACGCGTCTGATCGCGTGGCAGCGTCAGCATGGCCGGCATGATTTGCCGTGGCAGAACACGCGCGATCCGTACCGCATCTGGTTGTCGGAAATCATGCTGCAGCAGACGCAGGTGTCGACGGTGATTCCGTATTACGCGAAATTTCTCGCGCGTTTTCCGACTGTCGCCGCGCTCGCCGCCGCGCCGTCTGACGACGTGATGGCGTTGTGGGCCGGCCTTGGCTACTACACGCGTGCCCGCAATCTGCATCGCTGCGCGCAAGTCGTGGTCGAGCAGCATGGCGGCGAGTTTCCGGCATCGGTCGAGGATCTGGCGGAGTTGCCGGGCATCGGCCGTTCGACGGCGGCGGCGATCGCGTCTTTCGCGTTCGGCGCGCGCGCGACGATTCTCGACGGCAACGTGAAGCGCGTGCTGGCGCGCGTGTTCGGCGTGGAAGGTTTCCCGGGCGAAAAGAAAGTCGAAAACGCGATGTGGACGCTGGCGGAGTCGCTGCTTCCGTCGAACGCATCGGACGCCGAAGTCAGCGCGTACACGCAAGGCTTGATGGATCTCGGCGCGACGCTGTGCGTGCGCGGCAAGCCCGACTGCCTGCGCTGCCCGTTCGCCGCCGACTGCGTCGCCAACGTGACGGGACGCCAGCGGTTGCTACCCACGGCGCGTCCGAAGAAGACCGTGCCGACGCGCCGTACGTGGATGCTGGTGCTGCGCGACGGCAACGCGGTGATGCTGGAGAAGCGCCCGCCGTCCGGTATTTGGGGCGGCTTGTGGAGCCTGCCCGAAGCCGCCGATGAAGCCGCGCTCGCCGACCGCGCGCGCGCTTTCGGTGGCGACGGTGCGGTCTCGCCGCTTGCGCCGCTCACGCATGTGTTCACGCATTTCAAACTGGACATCGAGCCGCGGCTCGCGGAGCTGGATCGAGGCGTGGGCGCCTTGGCTGCGCTGGGCGACGCCGACACTGCGTGGGTCGCGCTCAGCGATCTCGATTCGTTCGGTGTGCCCGCGCCGGTGCGCAAGCTGCTAGACAGTTTGCAGGGCTCGCTGATCTGATCAATCCGGCGGCCACGCGGCCGCCGTCACAGCAGTTGATGCTGCTGCATGTAGTGATGAACCACGTCGATCCGCGCGCCGGCGTCCAGCAACTCCATCAGTTTCTGGCGAGCACGCAGCGCAATCGGCAGCACTTCGGCAAGACGGTTCGATACCCATGACGGATCTTCGAGCCTGAACGGTTCCGCGAACGGCAGGCTTTCCGGATCGCGCTCGCGGATCGTCGCGATGATCCGTTCGAGCACCTCCGCGCATGCGCCGAACTTGGCCAACTGCTCGTTGCCTTCGAGCGGCATATCCTCGCCGAGCGGCTCCGCCATGCCGACCAGCAAACCACTCGACTCGACGCGATGCGACAGCAGACGAAAACGCCGCGTGCCGCGTGCGCGAATCAGCAGCATGCCGAAGGCTTCGACATCGCACTCGTCGATTTCAGCGAGACAGCCGATTGCTTCGGGCACCGAAGGCTCTTCTTCGCGCGCCACTTCCGCACCGCTTTTCAGCAGGCACACGCCGAACGGCGTTTTTTCGCGCAGACAGTCGCGCGCCATGTCGAGGTAGCGCGCTTCGAAAATCTTCAGCGGCAGCAGTCCATCGGGAAACAGCACCGTATGCAGCGGAAACAGCGGCACATCGGCAACCACAGTAGAAGAAGACATGGCGCAACGCTTCGAGTTGAGGCCGCGCGATGCGGCCGGTTAAGCCACTAACTTCGATGATTCGCCGGCTTCGACCGGCGCATCGCGGTGCCGCACAATGACATTCGCCGACGATGCGAGACGCGCGGCGAGCGTCTCCGCAATGAACACTGAACGGTGCTGGCCTCCCGTGCAACCGATCGCGACGGTCAGATAACTGCGGTTGTCGTCGCGGAAATGCGGGAGCCACTTGGCGAGAAAGTTCTCGATGTCGTCGATCATTTCATGCACGACCGGCAGTGCATCGAGAAAATCGATCACCGGTTTGTCGAGGCCCGTGAGCGGCCGCAATTCATGATCGTAGTACGGGTTCGGCAAGGTGCGGACGTCGAACACGAAATCCGCGTCGAGCGGCACACCGCGCTTGAAACCGAACGACTCGAACATCAGCACGAGTCCCGAATCTTTCTGCTCGATGAAACGCTTGACCCATGCACGCAGCACGTTCGCGCGCAGATTGCTCGTGTCGATCTGATGGCCGAATTCGGCCAGACCCGCCACGAGTTCACGTTCGCGTTCGATCGCTTCGGCGAGCGAGGTGAGCAGGCCGACGTCGGCGTCGTGCGAAGTGGAACCGGAGAGCGGATGGCGGCGGCGCGTTTCGGAGAAGCGTTGAATCAGCGACTGCGTGCTCGCGTTCAGGAACAGCACACGCACGTCGTGGGCGCGCGACAGGTCGCGGATCATGGCGGGCATTTCGTCGAGCGAGGCGCTCGAGCGCGCGTCGATAGCGACCGCGAGACGGTCTTGCCCGTCTTCGGCGAGATAGGAGGCCAGTTGCGGCAGGAAACGCGGCGGCAGATTGTCGACGCAGTAATAGCCTGCGTCTTCAAGCGCGTTCAGGGCAACTGATTTGCCGGAGCCGGATATACCGGTGATCAGGATTATGCGCATGGAGTCGTCAAAACCGTACATTTCATCATAGCATCTGGTCTCCGTGCGTGTACCCGCGGCCTGTCGTCGGCTGCGGGCACCGCATTGTCTTGCGGCTCAGATCAGTTTGCCGGGAAACTGGCTGTCGGGGTCTTGCATCGCCAGGCGCTGGCGATCCATGAAGTCGCGCAGCGTGTCGATGCCGCGCAGTTGCAGGATCGTGTTGCGCACGGCGGCTTCAACCAGCACCGCGAGATTTCGGCCGGCAGCCACCTGAATCGTGACCTTGCTGATCGGCAGGCCGAGCACGTCGACGGTCTGGCTTTCCAGCGGCAGCCGCTGAAATTCGCCATCGGGACGGCGGACCAGTTGCACGATCAGCTTGAGCTTCATTTTCCGGCGCACCGCGGTTTCACCGAAAATCGTCTTGATATCGAGCAGGCCCAGGCCGCGCACTTCCAGCAGATTTTGCAGCAGCGGCGGACAACGCCCTTCGACGAAGTCAGGACCGAGGCGCACGAAATCCACCGCGTCGTCGGCGACGAGACCGTGGCCGCGGCTGATCAGTTCTAGCCCAAGTTCACTCTTGCCGAGGCCCGAGTCGCCGGTGAGCAGCACACCCATGCCGAGGATGTCGAGAAACACGCCGTGCAGCGTGGCGCGCGGCGCCAGAATGCGCGACATGTAAAGGCGCAGGCTGTCGATCACCGCGGCGGCGGACATCGGCGTGGTGAATAGCGGTGTGGACGAGCGCGTGCAGCGCAGGACCAGTTCCGGCG
The DNA here is from genome assembly GCF_046026985.1 of Paraburkholderia sp. RL18-101-BIB-B. Classification (NCBI taxonomy): domain Bacteria; kingdom Pseudomonadati; phylum Pseudomonadota; class Betaproteobacteria; order Burkholderiales; family Burkholderiaceae; genus Paraburkholderia; species Paraburkholderia sp. RL18-101-BIB-B. Next base: position 124,726 of record NZ_JARESV010000008.1, on the reverse strand, counting down.
GCGCGGCGACGCCGCCCGCCACCACCAGAAACGGCGGTTCCAACGCGATTAGCTCGGCCATGTGGCGCGAGCGGTCTTCGTCGGTTTGGCGCTTGTAGTAGTCGATTTCGGCGTCGCCGAGCACCTGGATCCGGTTGGGGTGGATCAGGTTCAAGTGGCCGACGAGGTCGGCGCTCGACGTGGCATTGGCGACCGATTCCGAAGAAAAGCCGCGCTCCCAGCCTTCATGCCCCGTCAGCCAGCTGAGCTTCAGCATGGCGGCGTTGTCGTCGAAAATGCTTTGGGCGTTGATGCTGGACGTATCCATGAGTCAGTGACTCCAGTGTGGGCCGCTTGCCGGACAAAGCAACGGCCGCGCTAGCGCGGGCCGCTTACCTTGCCAGACTGTATCCGCACGTGGGCGGATCACCGGCGTGCGGATAACCGCCGATGCATCAAGGTTGCCACTGAGTGAGCAGGCGATGCAATGATTCGCGGTCTTCTTCCGTATGCAGGCGCTCGCGGGCTTCGCGATCGGACAGCAACTGGGCGATTTCCGAAAGGATCTCGAGGTGCTGTTGAGTGGCCTGTTCGGGCACGAGCAGGAAGATGAGCAGCGAGACCGGCTGACCGTCGGGCGATTCGAAGGGGATGGGTTCGGCAAGACGGACGAACGCGGCGAGCGGTTGCTTCAAGCCTTTGATCCGGCCATGCGGAATCGCCACGCCTTCACCAAGGCCAGTCGATCCGAGGCGCTCGCGCGCGAACAGATTGTCAGTGACCGTGCTACGGGCGATGCCGTTCTGGTTCTCGAAGATCAGGCCCGCTTGCTCGAACACGCGTTTCTTGCTGGTGACCGATAGTCCGACGACGACGTTCTCGAGGGGAAGAAATTTGGCTAAACGATTCATGTTGACAGGCGGAAACGTGGCCTGGGTTCTCCTCGCTGGGGCGTTTGAGTGGCGTTCCATTCGTTTGATGCTCGCGGCGACGTGCGTTGGAGTCCGAAAGCGCAGGACTCCGGTCGACCGATTTCCGCTTGAGCTTACCTGACCCCGATGGGTAGGGTAGCCCCCCTTCCTTGTGGAAGAGGGGCCCCCTAGGAACTGTACGTGCGAGTTTCCCCGCATACAGCTCGAGCCTACAATTCAAAGTCCTACCTATGGCAGAACCGGCTTAGCTACGGCAATATTACCAGTATGCACTTGCTGATGGCAGTGCGGATGAAGCAACACCCTATTAGACAAAGCGTCAGTCCCACCATGCATCTTGTATTCTAGATGATGGTCGTGCCAGCCCGTTTCATCCGTCAGTGCACAGCCGCAGTGGGCACAAACTCCCCGTTGCGACATGTACAAGCTCACCCATTGCTTGCGGTAGCGCATTGATTCCCACATGCGCTGCTGCCGCAACTGCTCGCCGTATGCTTCCCACGTGGGATCAAAGGGGTTGAATTCGCCTTTGATCTTAGTGTGGTATTTAATTGCGGTACCGCTCAGTTGGTACAGCTCAACCAAACCTTTGCTGCCATCGTTCCGAACCACGGGAGCGGCAAATACCCAGTTCCGATCGCCCACCGAGTGAAAGTACTTCCTTCTCACCCAGTTGACGCTCTTCTGCGGGTGTCGCCGCTGAGACCACCGCCAGAGCCTCTGAAAGATCAGGTGCTCCATACGGCTGTACGCTTGCTTGGCTGAAACTGGATGGTGATACTGAGCCCATCCACGCAACATTGGGTTGAGCAGGCGAATCAAAGTCTCCTGCGTCACCGTTTTGTTGCCGCTGATCACATCCGCCACCTTGCGATAGAACGTTTGCGCGTTCTTCTTGCTCGGCTTAATGAGTAGCCTCCCCGAGTACTTCCGGAAATTCCACCCAAGGAAGTCGAAGCCGTCATCAATATGGGTGACCCGCGTTTTCTCCTCGGACAGTTGCAGACCTCGAGCTGCAAGGAATGCTTCCACCCTTGGCCTGACTTCGTTCTCTAGAAGCTCTTTCGAGATCCCGGTGATTACGAAGTCATCCGCGTATCGCACCACATTGACTTTTGACTTCTCAGCTTTCACGAGACCCAGTTTGGCACCGAGGTGCAATGCTAGATCTTGTTCCAGCCCATTCAGCGTTACATTTGCCAACGTCGGGGAGATGATGCCTCCCTGCGGCGTACCAGCCTCAGTCGCCTGTAGCTGCCCCTTATAAACGAGGCCAGCTTTCAACCACTTCCGGAGGATGGCCTTGTCCATCGGGACATGGTTCTCCAGCCAGTCATGGTTGATGTGGTCGAAACAGCCCTTGATATCCGCTTCCAGTACCCATCGAGACGAGGTCTTCCGGGCCGTGCAAACGCGTATCTGGGCCATGGCATCGGCCGTCGAGCGATTTAACCTGAACCCATACGAGTTCGGGTCGCTCGTCGATTCCGACACCGGCTCCAAGGCCAGCAGATGCAGGGCTTGCATCGCCCTGTCCTGCATGGTCGGAATGCCCAGAGGGCGCTCCTTCCCATTGGCCTTGGGGATAAAGACTCTTCGTAAAGGCAGAGGCCTATATCCGTGCCGCTTCAACCTACCGACAGCAAGCCATCGGCTTTCAGGCGAATCCCATAGCTCGCGATCGACTCCAGCCGTTCGCGCACCCTGGTTCTGCGTAACACGTCGCACCGCATACAGCTTTGCGGACAACGTGCGGGTCAGCATCCGTTGCAAGGCTTTCACCCTGCGCCAGTTACCTTCCCGCGTCGCCTTCGCAATTCGAATCTGCATCCCTCTCACGTTCCGCTCAACTCGACGCCAATCGATGGCGTGCCAATTGTCCGGCGCGTGGGAAAGCGCAGATCCGGTCTTTCGACCAGATACTTTCATGCTGCTCTCCTACCTGGAAAAGTCCCCAGACAGAAGGCGCATCTTCCCCAGCGGGGTAGATACACCCCGCTGGGGAACAACAAAATTCAATGCAGGCGCATGCGCCTGCATCTGACCAAGTTACCGAGGGTAGTCAGCCGTCTTGCGACGGTAGACCAGACGGAAGTCTGCCCGCTTTCGAGTGGGATGATGTTCCAACCCCTATCCGAACCATTACAGCTCGACTTTCGCTTTTTCCGTCCTCCCATACCTGCACAATCAACAGCGTCCCTTGCGGTTCGCCTGCCAGCCTTACTGCGCTGGCAACCATACAGGCTTACCACGTTCCCGGCATGTCACACGACTGACGTAGGTTCTGCCTCTTCCCCGGTGGTATAGCAGCGACGTAACCCGACAGTTAAGCGGAATAACTAACCACATACCTTTTGGTTGATGCCAACAGCAGCTTGGGCACCACAATGTTTACGAGGTTTATCAGCAGTTCACTTACATTAACCGTATCAGCCAGCCTAGCTCCTCGACCCCATCGCTGCTAGGAGTCTCCAAATCGCTACCTCGCGGTACCGAGTTGCCCGAAAAAATCCGGGGGCTACATTGTCAGAAGAGCTTCACACCCCACCGTTGCCAGTGACGCATGTCTTCCTAGGCTACTGCTGGTCGCACAGCAGGTTCACTACTCTCGTCGTCAAACTAACGGAAGCCGAACAATGACAAACCGAGCTTACGCTCGACCTTGTAACGAACCGGCGCCCAAGGGCGCGGGAATTACATACTCCAATCCGCTTGGTTAGCGGAGTTGAAGCCGCTAACCGGGCGGAGCCTGACGGTAATCAGGCCAATGCAATTACGCGCAACGGTACGAAGACCGATGTGCGTCTACGGCAATGGCTCTCAGTCTCACAGCACTGACAGCCGTTTCGCTACACAGGGGTGACCTCAAGGTGTCACCAAATGGGAGAGCTTTCGCCCTCCTAAAGTCGATGCGACGTGTCGCACTAACCGGAACATTATAGAACAGGGTAGCCACGGATGGTGCGGCGCGCCATCAATGCGTATTGAGTTCATTTGAAGCGCCGGCACTTGCTGCGACGCCGCGCGAGAAGCGGTGTCCGGAAACAAAAAACCGCCCGGTTCCGGGCGGTTTCGCTGGTAAGAGAAAACGAAGGTCTATCGAAGAAAACCCTCTAATTTCCCCTATTGCGGCGGCACATCTAGCTGCGGCGCCGGTTGATACTTGATCGCCTCATGCGCATGGCCTTGCAGGCGGTCCTTATGGCGGATGACTTGCCGGTCAAGCTTGTCGATCATCAGATCGATCGCAGCGTACAGGTCGCTGTCACAGCTCTCGACAAAGATGTCCTTGCCCTTGAGATGCAGGTTGATTTCAACCTTTTGACGCTTTTCCTTTTCCTTGTGGTTGTCGACCGAGAGGACCACACTGCCGTCGATTACCTGATCGAAATGTCTTAGCACCCTATCCAGTTTGGTGATCACGTATTCGCGCAACGCAGGCGTTACTTCGAGGTGGTGTCCACTGATCTGCAGATTCATAGTGCTTCTCCAAGCTAATGGCCGCTTGGTCCGCACGATGACGAAGGTCCGGTCGATCTGTCGGCTTGCCTGAGTCGCCCCCCGGTGACTGACTTCTGGCAGGTCGCATCGGCCGGCCTTTCCGCCAACTGCGGAGCGGCCGGTAAATGCCCGCCACGGAAGGCGACGGGCTACAGAGACTTGCGCAGGTTGACTGCCGGGATCTTGAGCGCTTCGCGATACTTCGCAACGGTACGTCGTGCGACCACGAAGCCCTGTTCCGCCAGCAGTTCGGCTATGCGACTGTCTGAAAGAGGAGATTTCGGGTTTTCCGCTCCTATCAGTTGCTTGATGAGCGCACGGATCGCCGTTGAAGACGCCGCGCCGCCCGTGTCAGTCGAAACGTGTGATCCGAAGAAGTACTTAAATTCAAGCGTCCCGAATGGGGTCAGCATGTATTTACCGGTTGTCACACGCGAGACAGTTGACTCGTGTAGGCCCAGCGTATCAGCAATTTCCCGCAAAACCAAGGGGCGCATGGCAATTTCGCCGTGGACAAAAAAGCTCTTCTGACGTTCCACAATTGCCTGCGCCACGCGCAGAATCGTCTCGAAACGTTGCTGGATATTTTTGATCAGCCAGCGCGCTTCCTGCAGTTGCTGGCGCAACGAACCGCTGCCCGGATCGCCCCGGTTATTGCGCAGAATATTCGCGTACAGATGGTTAATCCGCAGCTTCGGCACCACTTCCGGGTTCAGTTCGGCCTGCCAGCCCTGTGCCGTTTTGCGCACCATGATGTCCGGCACGACGTAGTCCGCTTCGGCCTTGCCGTAGGCGGCGCCCGGAAACGGTTCGAGCGAGCGGATCAGCACATGAGCATCGCGCAGATCGTCGTCGTTTGCCTTCAGATGCTTGCGCAGACGCGTGAAATCGCGCGCTGCGAGCAGTTCCAGATGGTGGGCGACGATGTCGAGGGCGAGCGTGCGCGTAGGCGATCCGTCGAGCCGCAACAATTGCAGTTTGAGACATTCCGACGCGGAGCGCGCGCCGACCCCGGCCGGGTCGAAGCTATGCAGCAGCGCCAGCGCGGCGTTCATTTCGTCGAGGTCCACTTCGAGCTCTTCGGGCAGATCGGCCAGCACTTCTTCGAGCGTGGCGGCCAGGTAGCCGTCGTCGTCGAGCGATTCGATCAGGAAGGTGATCAGCGCCCGGTCGCGCTGGCCCGCCTGGGTGACGCGCAATTGCGCCATCAGGTGGTCGCGCAGCGAGGTGCTCGATTCGTGGATTTGCAGCGGCGGCAGGTCGTCGTCGTCCGAGGCGTTGCCCGAGCGGCCGTAATCGTCGAGATTCCATTGCGACGCGTCGCCGTTACCGTCGCCGGCCATGCCGTTGTATTCGTCCACGCCCTGCGGCTCGCCGTTCTCGGCGCGCTCGTTGCTGCTGCTGGACGAGGACGACGTATTGCCGCCCATCTGGTCGGGCGGCGCGGAAGAATTGGGCGCCTGGGCGATCAGCGAGCCGTCGGCCGCCACGCGCAACGGGCTCGCGATCCAGTCGTCCTCGTTTTCGAGGAGCGGATTTTGCGAGATCGCCATTGCGACTTCCTGCTGCAATTCGAGCGTAGACAACTGAAGCAGCCGGATGGACTGCTGCAGTTGCGGCGTCAGCGCAAGATGCTGCGATAGGCGGAGTTGGAGGCTGGCTTTCATGGCAAGTTGAGATTCATTGTAGAGAGTTTGCCACGACCGCGATACCTTGCGACATTCGCAATTACGTGTGCGCCTGTTTTAGGCGGCGATGGGCGCGAGACGGCCCAGGTCAAAAAACCGGGTGTGCGCTTGCCGCATAGGGGCCGGCGGGTGCGCGCTCGCACTGCCGGTAATCCCTCATGCGCTTACATGCGGAAATGCTCGCCCAGATAGACGCGCCGCACGCTTTCGTTTTCGATGATTTCGCTCGGCGCGCCGGCGGCCAGCACGCTGCCGTCGCTGATGATGTAGGCGTGATCGCAGATGCCGAGCGTTTCACGCACGTTGTGGTCGGTGATCAGCACGCCGATATTGCGCTGCTTCAGAAATTTAACGATCTTCTGAATTTCCAGCACGGCGATCGGATCGACGCCGGCGAACGGTTCGTCGAGCAGAATAAAGCTCGGATTGGTGGCCAATGCCCGGGCGATTTCAACCCGGCGGCGCTCGCCCCCCGACAGCGACAGCGCCGGGTTTTCGCGCAAATGCGCAATCTGCAGCTCGTCGAGCAGGGCTTCCGTGCGGCTCGTGATGGTGTCCTTGCTGAGCCGCTTGCCGTTGTCTTCGTGCTGCAATTCCAGTACCGCACGAATGTTTTCTTCGACGCTGAGCTTGCGGAACACCGAAGCTTCCTGCGGCAGATACGACAAACCCAGCGAAGCGCGCTTGTGGATCGGCAGCAGGCTGATCGACTTGCCGTCCAGGTCGATTTCACCCGCGTCGAGCGGCACGAGGCCGACGATCATATAGAACGAGGTGGTCTTGCCCGCGCCGTTGGGGCCGAGCAGACCGACCACTTCGCCGCTTTTCACGTCGAGCGACACGTCTTTGACGACCGTGCGCGAACCGTAACGCTTTTTCAGGTTGCGCACCGCCAGCGAACTGCTGGTGCCGGCCGGCTTGCGATTGGGGAGGGACGCTGAGGTGCTCACTGGTTCGGCGCTCCGGGAATCGTCGTGGACGGCGCGAGCGTGGCCGATGCGCCGTTCAGCGGCGCGGCGCCGCCGTTGCGCGGCGACAGCATGGCGCGCACGCGGCCAGTCGGGTTACCCGGGCCGGCGACGTCCTTGCCTGCCTTCGCGGTGTAGAAGTCGTTCTGGCCGTCATACGTAATGACGCTGCCGTGCACCTGGTCCATCACCGTGGAGAGGCCTTGCAGGCGCTTCACGGTGGCGTTGGTGGTGAGCGTGGTCAGATCCTGCTTGCCGTCGTAGTCGATCCGGATGGCCGTGCCTTCGATGTATTCGTCGAGCCCTTCGCGTTTCTGGCGGAAATACGACAGATTGCCGCCGCTCGAGGTGCCGGTGGCGTACTGATAGCCTTGGGGGTCTTGCGTCACTTCGACACGGTCGGCCTTGATCACGATCGTGCCTTTAGTGGCGACCACATGGCCGGTAAAGATGTTGACCTGCTTGAGGTCGTCGTAAGTCATGTTGTCCGCTTCGATGTTCAGCGGCTTGTCCTTGTCGGCACGATCGGCGTGCGCGAGCGGCGCGAAGCCGGCGAGCGGCAACGCGACGATCAGCGCAGCGAGTCCGGCGCGGCACGCGGACAGGGTGCGCGTGCGGCCGGTATCAAAACGGGGGAACGATTCGTTCATGCAGTCACGCCTGGAATGGATTACCCGGGTTGCTTGGGCGAACTGCCGCCTGCTTCGGACGGGGCGATGTTGCCTTTCACGTTACCGAACAGCTGCATCACCCGGGTGACGTTGTTGTAGTTCATGCCGCTGGCAGTCATCACCGACATGCCGCGCTGAAGTTTAACCGGCTTTTCTGTCTCGATCACATCGTCGTTGACCAGCACCCTAAAATGCTGCGAATCCGCTTGCATCTGCGGATCTCCGTAGCCGGGCGCCCGCACGATGCGCGCGTTGTCGTACAGATCGACGATCGACGCGTCGCCGTTCACCTTGCCGGTGTCGCCGGTTGCGGTGACGATAGGCTTGCCGGGCTGGAACGCGCGCATGGCCGGTTTGACCAGGTCGCTCAGCTCGTCGTCTTCGTAATGGATCAGCGACTGGGCGGTCAGCCGGTATTGCGTGGAGCCCGACTGATCGAGTTCGGAAACCGAGAAGTTGTCGGCGAAGTAGTCCGGCGTGTGCTCCTTGGGACGCACGACGCCTTCATTCTGCCGGGGCAGGGTGGCTTGCAGCAGCCACCACGTGATACCGGCGAGCGCCGCCATGGCGACCAACGGAATCAGTGACGTCAGGCGAAACTGATTCATCCGACGAGGCCCCGCTGTTCGCCGCTACAGGCGGCCGCGAGCAGCGCCTCGTACTTGTGCTGCGCGCGCAGCAGGGTGTCGCAGACCTCGCGCGCCGCGCCGTGGCCGCCGCGCGCCTCGCTGACCCAGTGGGCCCGCGCGATCACTTCAGGATGTGAATTGGCCGGCGCCGCCGCGAAGCCGACTTTCAGCATCACGCCGAGATCGACCCAGTCGTCGCCCATGTAGCCGCACTCTTCGGCCGTCATGCCGGTTTGCTGCAACAGGTCCGCGAACGCCTGAGGTTTGTCCTGCACGCCCTGATAGACGTGCGTGATGTTCATTTCCTTCGCCCGCGCCGCCACGATGCCCGACTTGCGCCCGGTGATGATCGCCGTTTCGATGCCGGCCTGGCGCAGCAGCTTCATGCCGTGGCCGTCCATCGAATTGAAGCCCTTCATCGTGTCGCCTTCCGCCGTGAACAGCAGACCGCCGTCGGTCAACACGCCGTCGACGTCGAAAATCATCAGCTTGACGCGGCTTGCGCGTTCGGTCGCGGTGGGAGGAGCGATGGCCATCAGATCACCTTCTTCGAGAACAGGTCGTGCATGTTGAGTGCGCCGATCAGCTTGCCTGCTTCGTCGACGACCAGCATCTGATTGATGCGGTAGCGCTCCATCAGTTCCACGGCTTCGACCGCGAGTTGATCCGGACCGATGGTGCGCGGGCCGGCGGTCATGACCGAGGCGATCGACAGTTCGCGGAAATCGCCGTCGCGTTCGAGCACGCGGCGCAGGTCGCCGTCGGTGAAGATGCCGGTCACGCGGTCGTCGTGATCGACGATTGCGGTCATGCCCATGCGCTTGGCGGTCAACTGGAACAGCGCGTCGCGCACGGTGGCGTCGGGCGTGACCTTCGGGACCTGGTCGCCGGTGCGCATTACGTCGCGTACATAAGTGAGCAGGCGCCGGCCGAGCGCGCCGCCCGGATGCGAGCGCGCGAAGTCGTCGCGGCCGAAGCCACGCGCGTCGAGCACCGCGACCGCGAGCGCGTCGCCGAGCGCGAGCGCGGCGGTGGTGCTGGCGGTCGGCGCAAGATTCATCGGGCAGGCTTCTTTCGACACACCGGAATTCAGGTGCACGTCGGCCAGTTGTGCGAGACTCGAAGACGGACGGCCCGTCATAGCGATCAGCTTCGCGCCGAGCCGCTTGATGAGCGGCAGGATCGCCACGAGTTCTTCGGTTTCACCGGAATTGGACAGCGCGAGGAACACGTCGTCGGCGGTGACCATGCCGAGGTCGCCATGACTGGCTTCCGCGGGATGCACGAAGAACGCCGGCGTGCCGGTGCTGGCGAGCGTGGCCGCGAGCTTGCGGGCCACATGGCCGGATTTGCCGATGCCGGAAACGACCACGCGCCCACGGCAACCCAGGATGAAGTCGACCGCCCCGACGAAACCATCGTCGAGTTGATCGCGAAGCGCGCGCACGGCGTCCGCTTCGATGTCGAGCACGTCGCGAGCGAGCGCGAGTGCCCGGTCGCCATTGATTTTCGCTATCATTCGCGAAGTATAGCAAAGGCGCTTGTTCGCCGCGCCGGGCCTGCTGTGCCAAGCCGCTGCCTCTATCGCTGCCTTTACCGGCCCCTCAACCTTGTCGCACGGCGTTTCGCGTGCGCGGTTCCGCTGACGAACGAGGACGCTTTGCCGATGCGTTTTTGCCGATGATTTCCCCCCTCGAAATGACGCTGTTCCTGCTGCTGGCATCGGTAGCGGGCGTGGTGGTCTTTCGCTTTCTGAATCTTCCGCCGATGCTCGGCTATCTGACGGTGGGCATCGTCGTCGGTCCGCATGCGTTCGGTCTGATTCCCGACTCGGCGGGCGCGCAGAACCTCGCCGAGTTCGGCGTAGTGTTCCTGATGTTTTCGATCGGGCTGGAGTTTTCGCTCGCCAAGCTGCGCTCCATGCGCCGGCTCGTGTTCGGCCTCGGCCTGTTGCAGGTGATCGGCACCATCGCGGTGGCGGTCACGCTCGGCTTCGTGCTGGAGCGCTGGGTGCACATCAGGTGGCAAGCGAGCGTGGCGCTGGGCGGCGCGCTTGCCATGTCGTCGACGGCGATCGTCAGCAAGATGCTGGCGGAGCGGCTCGAGATCGAGACCGAGCATGGCCGCAATATCTTCGGCGTGCTGCTGTTTCAGGATCTGGCGGTGGTGCCGCTGCTCATCGTCATCGCTGCGCTGGGCGGCAACTCCGAAGATCTCGTCAGCGCGCTCGGCGTGGCGGCCATCAAGATCGTCGTGGCTCTGTCACTGCTCTTGATCGTGGGCCAGCGCTTCATGACGCGCTGGTTCAACGTGGTGGCGCGCCGCCGTTCGCAGGAACTGTTCATTCTCAATCTGTTGCTGGTGACGCTGGGTTGCGCGTTCATCACGGACAAGTTCGGCTTGTCGCTCGCGCTCGGCGCGTTCATCGCCGGCATGTTGATCGCCGAGACGCCTTATCGGCATCAGGTGGAAGAGGACATCAAGCCGTTTCGCGACGTGCTGCTCGGGCTCTTCTTCATCACCACCGGCATGCTGCTCAATCCGCGGGTGATCTGGGAGCATCCGCTGATCGTGCTCGGCTTTCTGATCGGGCCGATTCTGCTGAAGGCGGTCATGGTGACGGGCCTTTCGCGGCTGTTCGGTGCGTCGCCGGGCGTCGCGATGCGCACCGGTATCGGCCTCGCGCAAGCGGGCGAGTTTGGCTTCGTGCTGCTGAATCTGATTCTCGACAAGCATCTCGTCGACGCCACCATGCTGCAGGCGATTCTCGCGGCCATGCTGCTGTCGATGCTGGCCGCGCCGTTCATGATCCAGAACGCGGACCGGATCGTGCTGCGGCTGTCGTCGACTGAATGGATGATGCAGTCGTTGCAGATGACGCGTATCGCCACGCAGAGTCTCAAGCAAAGCGGCCACGTGATCATTTGCGGTTACGGTCGTGCAGGACAGAACCTGGCGCGCATGCTGGAGCACGAGGGCTTGTCGTATGTCGCGCTCGACCTGGATCCCGACCGTGTCGCGGCAGCTGCGGCGGCGGGCGAATCGGTCGTGTTCGGCGATGCCGGGCGGCGCGAGTCGCTGCTCGCCGCCGGTATCCATCGCGCGGCCACGATTGCGATCACTTATGCGAATACGCCGTCGGCATTGCGCGTGCTGCACAACATTCACGAACTGGAACCGACGCTGCCGGTGATCGTTCGTACCGTCGACGACGCCGATCTGGAAAAGCTGCTGGCCGCGGGCGCGACCGAGGTGATTCCGGAAATCGTCGAAGGCAGTCTGATGCTCGCCTCGCACACGCTCGTGGTGATGGGCGTGCCGATGCGGCGCGTGGTGCGCCGGGTCGAGGAAATGCGCGATGAACGCTACGCCCTTCTACGCGGCTATTTCCACGGCGCCGACGACGTGGACGACGACGACGGCCACGAACAGGTGCGGCTACAATCGGTGCCGGTCGACGAAAGTGCGGACGCGGTAGGCCGTACCCTCGCGGAACTCGGTCTGTTCGATCTGGGTGTCGAAGTGACGGCGATTCGCCGGCACGGCATTCGCGGCGTGGAGCCGGACCCGTCCACCAAGCTGCGCGCGAGCGACATCGTAGTGCTGCGCGGTCTGCCCGAACAGTTGGCGGAGGCCGAGGAACGGCTCTCGAAGCATCGGCGCGCGGGCGCCGCCGCGGCCTGACGCCTGCTCCTGGCAAGGTTCGCCTGCCGGGCCGCCGCTAGTTGAGTTTTTCATCGGACCTGTCGAGGTCCATCCGGAGACATCATGTCCAACGCGCTTGCGAGCGCGCCGCTCGATGCGGCCGATTACATCAAAAACCACATTCGCACGGTACCCGACTGGCCGCAGCCGGGCGTGCAGTTTCGCGATATCACGCCGCTCCTGCAGGAGCCGAAGTCGCTGCGCGTGCTGATCGATCTGTTCGTGCAACGGTATATCGACGCCAAGCTCGACTACATTGCCGGGCTGGACGCGCGCGGTTTCATCATCGGGCCGATTCTCGCGTACGAGCTGAACCTCGGCTTCATTCCGATCCGCAAGGCGGGCAAGCTGCCCTACAAGCGGGTCTCGCAATCGTATGAGCTCGAATACGGCACCGCGACCGTCGAGATTCATGAGGACGCCTGCAAGCCGGGCGACCGCGTCGTGATCATCGACGATCTGATCGCGACAGGCGGCACGATGATGGCGGGCAAGATTCTGCTCGAGCGCCTCGGCGCGGTCGTGGTGGAAGGCGCGGCGATCATCGATCTGCCCGAACTAGGCGGCTCGAAGCTGCTGCGCGAGGGCGGCCTCGCACTCTATACGGTGACGGGATTCGACGGTCACTGATCAGTCGCAGCCAAGCCGCTATGAACTTCTTTCCGGTCACAAGAAGGTAAGAACGATGCCCAACTTCCTGCTGTTTCTCGCCACCTCGATTGCTATCACCATGGCGCCCGGTCCGGACAATCTGCAAGTGCTCGCGCGCGGTATCTCGCAGGGCCGCGCGGCGGGGCTCGTCGCCGCGCTCGGTTTTGCAGCCGGCATCACGTTTCACACGACGTTGGCCGCGCTCGGCGTGGCCGCGTTGCTGCGCTCCTCGCCGGTTGCCTTTGAAGTCATCAAACTTGCGGGCGCCGCGTATCTGATCTGGATCGGCATCAAGGCACTGCGCAGCCAGGGTCTCGCGACCGCGCACGAACGCGCGCCGCAGCCGTTGATGGCGGTGTTTCGTCAGAGCGTGCTCGGCAATCTGCTGAACCCGAAGGTGACGTTGTTCTTCGTCGTATTCCTGCCGCAGTTCGTGCAGCCGCACGGCACGCAAAGCGTCACGCTGCAAATGCTCGAACTCGGCGTGCTGTTCATGCTGCAGACGGTGGTGGTGTTTTCGCTGTTCGGCGTGTGCGCGGGGATGATCGGCGGTTGGCTGAAGCGCCGGCCGCGCGTGGGCGTGTGGCTTGATCGCCTGGCCGGTGCCACGTTCATCGCAATCGGGATTCGCGTCGCGTTGCGTGATTGATTGGATTGGGTCGATAAGACGCTCGGCGCTCATCGGCAGCGACCGCAGACAGTTAGCTTGGAGCTTTAAATGACTTTGCCTTGCATCACCGCCGCGCGCCGCTTCGATGTGCAGGCGCATGTGCCGTTCTGGATCGACGCCGAACAGGTCGGCTGGATCCGCGCGAGCGATGTGCCGCTGCTCGCGCGCTGGCCCGATGTGTTCGCGATCGACCGCGCCCGTGTGACGCTCGCGCCCGCGTTCAATACCGTGGATTTACGCAGCGCGGCGCTCGGTTCCGTGATCGGCGCACTTGCCGCCGAAGGCCGCATTCCGGGCTGGCGCAACGAGACCTACGCGATCCGTAATGCGTTCGACGCGCCGCCGCTTGCGTATATCGAACGCGCGGCGTCGCGCTTCTTCGGCACGATGACCTACGCGGTGCATCTGAACGGCGTCGTAGAATACGAGGATAGCGCCCCGCAATTGTGGATCGCGCGCCGCAGCGACACCAAGGCGACCGACCCGGGCATGCTCGACAATGTCGTGGCGGGCGGCATCGGCTGGGGCTTCGGCGTCGAGGCAACGATCATCAAGGAATGCTGGGAAGAAGCCGGCATTCCCGAGGAGATCGCCGCGCGCTCTGTGGCGGGCCGCACCGCGCATGTGCTGCAATCGTTGCCGGAAGGCACACAGGCCGAACAGATTTTCATCTACGACCTTGCGCTGCCGGCCGATTTCGCGCCGCGCAATCAGGACGGCGAAGTGGGTGAACACCGGCTCGCGCGCGTCGACGAAGCGGCGCGCTGGATCGAGGAGGGCGCGATGACCGTCGACGCGAGCCTGGCCACGCTGGATTGCCTGCTGCGCCGCCGCTGGATCGATGAAGACGCGTGCGCCGGCATCGAGGCCTTGTTCGTGCCGCCGGTATTCGCCTGAGCGCCGCATCGGTGCGCGCGCAACGACCATGCCGAAACACGCTTCACCGAACCAGACACACCGAACAAACCACGCATTGAAGAAGGGAGTCACCCAGGTCATGTCGACCGATCACAGCTTTATCCTCAAACTGTCGTGCGCCGACCGGCCCGGCATCGTTCACGCCGTGTCGGGGTTTCTATTCGAGCGTGGCAGCAACATTCTCGACTCCGCGCAGTTCGGCGACAGCCGCACCGGCGAGTTCTTCATGCGCGTGCATTTCCAGCAGGTGGGCGGCGATCCGGGTCTGGAGGCGCTGCGCACGTCGTTCTCGGCGCTCGCCGAGCAGTTCGGCATGCGCTGGGAGTTGCACGATGCGTCGGTGAAGCCGCGTGTCGTGATCATGGTGTCGAAGATCGGCCATTGCCTGAACGATCTGCTGTTCCGCTACCGCACCGGCCAGCTGGGTATCGAGATTCCGGCGATCATCTCGAACCACAAGGAGTTCTACCAACTCGCCGCCAGCTACGACATTCCGTTCCATCATTTCCCGCTGATGGGCGCCACGCCCGACGCGAAAACCGCGCAGGAAGCGCGCGTGCTCGAAGTGATCGACGAACATCAGGCCGACCTGGTGGTGCTCGCGCGCTACATGCAGATTCTGTCGCCGAAGCTGTGCGAAGCGCTGGCTGGCCGCGCGATCAACATTCACCACTCGTTCCTGCCGAGCTTCAAGGGCGCGAAGCCGTATTACCAGGCGTTCGACCGCGGCGTGAAGCTGATCGGCGCGACCGCCCATTACGTGACGACGGATCTCGACGAAGGTCCGATCATCGAACAGGAAGTGGAGCGCGTGGACCACAGCATGACGCCGGAGCAGCTCACGGCGATCGGCCGCGATGTCGAGTGCGTGACGCTGGCGCGTGCGGTGAAGTGGCACGTGGAGCATCGCGTCGTGTTGAACGGCAGCAAGACGGTGGTGTTTCGCTAAGAGCCGTTGCTAGCAGGCTTGCGCAGTAGAAGGCGGTGGCCGGATGATCCCGGCGCCGCCTTTTTGTTTATTTGAGTCTATGAGCGCGCTGCGGACTGGCCCGCGTCGCGCGCCACGTTGGCGTTTTGCGCCGAACGGCGGCGCGCGTTCAGCTTCTTCAGCCAGATCAGCAGCCCCGTGGCGCTCAGCACGGCGACCGCGACGCCGACTGCGCTGATCAGAATCCGTCCGCCGAGACCGAGGATGCGTCCCGAGTGCAGCGGGAATTGCACCTGCACGAAGATGTCGCCCGCCGTGCCCTTGCCGGGAATCTGCGCGCCGAGTTGCTTGCCGGTGGCCGCGTCCCAATACATCCACGGATTGCCGAGGCCGAAATCGCCGTGATCGTTGCCCGTCGCGTAGAAACCGACGCCATAGGCATGCAGGAATTCCGCGTAATAGATACCGCCAGGCGCGACGCCGAGGTTTTGCGCCTTGCCGGCCTGCTCTGCCAGTTGCACGATGCGCTCGCGGCTCAACACTTTGTCGCCGGGTTGCGCGGCGCGCAGGATTTCAGGGTTGTTGATCGGATCCGGCGTGAGCTTCGAGAACAGCGACACGATTGGGCGCACCACTGGCGCTGACAGATTCATCGACACCGACGTCAGCGCGACGATCATCAGCAAGCCCCAGATCCACACGCCGCCCGAGCGGTGCAAATCGAAAGTGAGCGCATAGCCGCCGCGCCCGAGGCGGAACGCGAACGACTTGCGCCACGCCTTGACGCTCGGAAACGAGAGCCACAGCGCGATCACGCTGTCGAACAGCCAGATGATGCCGACGATCCCCATCAACCACGTGCCGATATCGACGCCGCCCGTAAACGGCAGTTGCAGTGTGTAGTGGAGCTTGTAGATGAACGGGATCAGATTGAGCCGCGCGAGCGAGACGACGCCCCATTCGCGGCGTCCCTGGATCTCGCCGGTGGCGGGATCGACGGCGATCTGATTGAAATCGAGCGGGTAGGGCTTCTGCGTGGCCGGGTTGGTCCGCGGCAGCACCATCATTTGCAGCGTATGGCCAGGCTCGGCCGCCAGCGGCAGATACGTCACCTGGAGACGCGGATCGGCGGCTTCAACGCGGCGCGCCAACTCGAGGCCCGACAGTGCCGGGCCGGCGGTGCGGGCTTTGAAGAAAGATGGATTCAGCGCCGCATCGAGCTCATGGTCCCACGCGATGATCGCGCCAGTCAGACCGGCGACGAACAGAAACAGCGCCGTGGCGACACCGAACCAGCGATGCAGACGGACGAACTGGCGCCTCATGGGCGAGCCGTCGCGACGGAGCAGGACTTCGAAAGGGGTGTCACGACAGAGGCTTGGTGCAAATGGGAATTGTTCGCATCTTAAGGAATCATGCCACGCGCTGCAAGTTTGTCGTAAATGTGGCGTGGCTCGACAACAGCCGCCTGCTTGCGCGTGGCCCTGAGAGCACCATCCAGCAAGGGTTTCAGCCAACATGGCTGCAGCCTGTGCGACAAAATGTCGCATATCGAAGCTTACAATTAGCATAAATCTTCGGCATCATCGCGACCTTGTCGAATGGGAATCATTCTCATTTGGTGGGGAAAAACAAAAACTGCGGAATCAGGCGATGAGCGTAAGAAACGGGGTAGAAGAGCCGAAGAAAAAACTGACGATGCGGCCGCTGCATTTGACAGTGTGTCTGGCGCTGGCAACCAGCCACGCGGCATGGGCACAGCAGGCGTCGGGCACGGCAGCGTCGACGGATAACGGCGAAAAAGCGCTGCCGGCCGTCAAGGTCACAGCGGCGCAAGACACCGAGCAGCATCTGAAGGAAGACGTGAGCAGCGGCGCGCTCGGCACACGATCGCAACTCGACACGCCGTTCTCGACCACCGTGGTCACGAGTGAAGAGCTGCAGGATCGCCAGCCAACCAAGCTCGGCGATGTATTCGCCACCGACGCCTCCGTCTCCGACAACGGCAACGCCTACAACGCATGGGCCACGTATCTGACGGTGCGCGGCATGCAGCTCGACTGGCAGTCGGGCTTCAAGATCGACGGCATGCCGTTTAACAGCTACGGCGTCACGATGCCGTACGAGCAACTCGAGAAAGTGGAGGTGCTCAAGGGGCTGACCGGTTTCACGTACGGCTTCGGCGCGCCGGGCGGCGTGGTCAACTACGTGACGAAAAAGCCGCCGGTCTCGACGACGCCCGTGCGCAGCGTCGACATCGGCTATTACACCGACGGCGTATGGACCGAGCATGCGGATCTCGGCGGCCGGGTCGGTCCGAACGGTATGTTCGGCTATCGCCTGAACGCCACGCACGAGGAAGGCAAGACTTATAACGACGGCAACGTGCGGCGCGACTCGGTGTCGGTCGCACTCGATGCGCGCATCACGCGCGACCTCAAGGCCACGTTCGGCGCGTTGTATCAGGAGCGCCATTCGAGCGGTATCACCGGCGCGATCTCGACGGCGGAATATCCGGGCACCGTCTTGCCGCATACGATGAGCGGCGGCACCAGCAACCTTTCCGGTCCCGACCAGCATCTGAACACGAACGTCCAACTCTATACCGCGGGCGTGCAGTACAACCTGAGCCCGGACTGGACGCTGAACGCGACCTACAGCTACAGCAAAAGCTCGCGCGATCGCAACGAAAGCACCTACTATCTGCAGAACAGCGCCGGCGATTACACCGACAGCCGCTTCGCCGGCAAGGAAGGGCATCAGTTGAGCTTGTGGCAGGTGTCGGCGGAAGGCAGCGTGAAGACGGGGCCGTTGCAGCACCATCTCGTGATCGGCGCGGCGTATCAGCGTCAAACGAACGACTACGGCGCGAACAGCTTCTTCGGCCAGATCGGCACCGGCAACCTCTACCAGCCGAACACCAATACGTTCTACAGCGCGTCGAACTACTCGACCTACCGCGACAGCGACATCACGCAAAAAGCGTTGTTCGCGAACGATACGATCCAGTTGACGCAGCGCTGGTCGGTACTCGGCGGCGTGCGCTACACGAATTACGAGCAGCACGGCTACTCGACCACCGGCGCGACCACCTCGACCTATAGCCAGAACGGCGTCGTGACGCCGACGGTGGCGCTGATGTTCAAGCTCGCGCCGACCACGACGCTCTACACGAGCTACGTTGAGTCGCTGGAAGCAGGCACCGTGGTGGGCGACACCTACGCGAACCGCGGCGAACTCCTCAACCCGTTGCGCAGCAAGCAGTACGAAGTCGGGATCAAGAGCGAGCATGAGCGCTGGAGCGCGACGGCCGCGCTGTTCCGGATCGAGCGCGGCTCGGCCTACGCGAATAGCGCTAACGTCTACACGCAGGACGGCGAGTCGATCTTCCAGGGCGTGGAGTTCGGCGGCGATGTTCGTCTGGGCGCAAGTTGGAACGTCGGTGGCGATCTCATGTGGATCAACACGAAGTACGAGAAGGGCTCGGCCAATAACGGCAATCGCGTGGCCGGCGCGCCGCAGTTCGTCGTAGCGGGCCATGCGACGTACTCGGTGCCGTATGTGCCGGGGCTGCGCATCGGCGCCGACGCGAAGTTCACGGGCAACACCAACGTGCGCCCGTCCGGCAATCTGGATACGCCGGGCTACATGCTGGTCAATCTCGGCGCGAGCTATGCGACGCGCATAGGCGGCTACGATGTGACGTTCCGCGCGGCGATCGACAACCTGCTCAATCGCCGCTACTGGGAGTACCAATACGCGGACTATGTGACGCCGGGCGACCCGCGCACGTTGTCACTGAATGCGCGCATCGACTTCTGAGCATGAAAAAAGCGGCACCGAAAGTGCCGCTTTTTCTTACCCGCCGACCCGCGTTCCAGACCGCTCGCCGCAGCCTCAAACCAACCGCAAGTAAATCAGTTCGCGCTTGATGTACGCATAAAAAATCGGCGCCGCGATCACGCCGGGAAGACCGAACGCGGCTTCCATGATGAGCATGGCGATCAGCAATTCCCACGCGCGCGCCTCGATCTGTCCGCCGACGATGCGCGCGTTCAGGAAGTACTCGAGCTTGTGAATCAGGATCAGGAACACGAGCGACATGACCGCCGCCGGAAAGCTCACCGAGAGCGCCACCGCGACGATGATCGTGTTCGAGATCAGATTGCCGATCACCGGCAGCAAGCCGACGATAAACGTGACCAGCACCAGCGTCTTCGACAACGGCAGTGTGTCGTGGAAGATCGGCAGGACTACCAGCAGGAAGATACCGGTGAAGACCGCGTTGATCGCGGAAATTTTCACCTGGGCGAACACGATGCGGCGAAACGCATCGGCGAAACGTGTCACGCGTGTGACGAACGCCGTGGACAGCGGCAACCGCTGCATATGCTTTTGCGCGCCGACCGCGATGATCGCGCCGATGATCATGCCGATCAGGATATGCGTGAACGCGCGCGCCGCGGTCTTGCCGCTTTGCTGCAGCATGTTGGCGTGCGTCTGCATCAGTTCCGCCGCCTTGGTCTTCATCTGTTCGGTGTCGACCGGCAGATAGTTGGCGACAAATTGCGGAATCCGGCCGCGCGCCTGGTCGATCAGCTGCATGGCCTGGTCGAGCAGCTTCTGCACGCTCGGCACGTCGTTCTCGAAATGCTCGATGATACCGAGCGTGAGCCCCGTCAGCGCGCCCACGATCACCGTAGCCAGGATCACCACCGCGAGCCAGCGCGCCCGCTTGCTCGACATGTGGCGCTCGATGCGCGGCGCGATCGTGTGGACCAGTTGGAACACCAGCAGCCCGGCGAGCAACGCGCCGAGCAGACGAAGTTCGATGACCGCCCACATGCCGAACAGCATCACGATATAACTGCCGATTTCGACCGCCGACAGCTTCGGCAGGCTCATGTCGCTCGTCAGCCTGACCGGGCGTGGGCGTAGGTCCTGCACTTGCCCGTCGTCGCGCGCCTGATTCCGCTTGGCCATGGCTTATTCCGTCTCCAACCTGAGTTGTGCAGCGTTACTTTTTACTGGCCGCGCGTTTCAGCAGAGGCGCCAGGTACTTACCGGTAAAACTTGCCTTTGACTTCGCCACCTGCTCCGGCGTGCCCTGGGCAATGATCTGCCCGCCGCCGGCCCCGCCCTCAGGACCCAGGTCGATGACCCAGTCCGCAGTCTTAATTACATCGAGATTATGCTCGATGATCACGACGGTATTACCCTGGTCGCGTAATCGATGAATCACTTCGAGCAACAAAGCGATGTCATGAAAATGTAGGCCGGTGGTCGGCTCGTCAAGTATGTATAGCGTGCGACCCGTGTCACGCTTGCTCAGTTCCAAAGATAGTTTGACGCGCTGTGCCTCGCCGCCCGACAGCGTGGTGGCCGACTGACCCAGGCGGATATAGCCTAGACCCACGTCCAGCAAGGTTTTCAGCTTGCGCGCGACGACCGGCACCGGTTTGAAGAACTCGTAGGCGTTCTCCACCGTCATGTCGAGCACTTCGCTGATGTTCTTGCCTTTGTACTGCACGTCGAGCGTTTCGCGGTTGTAGCGCTTGCCGTGACAGACGTCACACGGCACGTACACGTCCGGCAAGAAGTGCATCTCGACCTTCAGCACGCCGTCGCCCTGGCAGGATTCGCAGCGTCCGCCCTTCACGTTGAACGAGAAGCGGCCGGCTTCGTAGCCGCGCTCTTTGGCCGCGGGCACGCCCGCGAACAGTTCGCGGATCGGCGTGAAGAGGCCCGTGTAGGTGGCCGGGTTCGAGCGCGGCGTGCGGCCGATCGGCGACTGGTCGACGTTGATGACCTTGTCGAAGTGCTCGAGGCCCTCGATCGATTCGTACGGCGCCGGCTCCGTAGCCGAGCCATACAGGTGATGCGCGACCGCGTGGTACAGCGTGTCGTTGATGAGCGTGGACTTGCCCGAGCCGGACACGCCGGTCACGCAGGTGAGCAAGCCGACCGGCAAGTCCAGCGACACGTGCTGCAGATTGTTGCCGTACGCCTCGACGATACGCAGGCGCTTTTCGTCGGGCTCCTTGCGCTCGTCCGGGAACTCGATGTTGCGCGCGCCGGACATATACTGCCCGGTCATCGACGCCGCGTTCGCCTGCACCTGCTTGGGCGTGCCCTCGGCGATCACCATGCCGCCGT
Source organism: Paraburkholderia sp. RL18-101-BIB-B (assembly GCF_046026985.1). NCBI lineage: Bacteria > Pseudomonadati > Pseudomonadota > Betaproteobacteria > Burkholderiales > Burkholderiaceae > Paraburkholderia > Paraburkholderia sp. RL18-101-BIB-B. Next base: position 103,330 of record NZ_JARESV010000008.1, on the reverse strand, counting down.
GTTCGCCCGCGCCCGGGCCCATGTCGACCACGTAGTCGGCCATGCGGATCATGTCTTCGTCGTGTTCGACGACGATCACCGAGTTGCCGAGGTCGCGCAGATGCTTGAGCGTGGCGATCAGCCGGTCGTTGTCGCGCTGATGCAGGCCGATGGACGGCTCGTCCAGCACGTACATCACGCCGGTCAGGCCCGAGCCGATCTGCGACGCGAGGCGAATCCGCTGCGCCTCACCGCCTGACAGCGTCTCCGCGCTGCGTTCGAGCGACAGGTAATCCAGCCCGACGTTATTCAGGAACATCAGCCGGGCGACGATTTCCTTGACCACCTTGTCGGCGATCTCGCGCTTCGAGCCTTCCAGGCGCAGGGTCTGGAAATAGCCGAGCGCGTCGCGCAGCGGCCAGCCGCTGATTTCGAAGATGCCGCGCGCGTCGCCATCCGCGCCGATGCGCACGAAGCGCGCTTCGCGGCGCAGCCGCGTGCCGGCGCAGGCCGGGCAGGGCTGGTTGTTCTGATACTTGGCGAGCTCTTCGCGCACCGCGACCGAATCGGTCTCGCGGTAACGCCGCTCCAGATTCGGGATGATCCCTTCGAATACATGCTCGCGCACCGAAGTGCGGCCACGTTCGTTGATGTACGAGAACGGGATCTCCTGCTTGCCCGAACCGAACAGCAGGATCTTGCGCACTTTCTCCGGCAAATCTTCGACCGCTGTGTCGATGTCGAACTCGTAGAACGCCGCGAGACTCTGCAGCATCTGGAAGTAGAACTGGTTGCGCCGGTCCCAGCCCTTCACCGCGCCCGCCGCGAGCGACAGCGAAGGATGCGCGACCACCCGCTTCGGATCGAAGAAAGTGATCTGGCCGAGGCCATCGCATTCCGGGCATGCGCCCATCGGATTGTTGAACGAGAAAAGACGCGGCTCCAGTTCCTGCAGCGAGTACGAGCAGATCGGGCAGGCGAACTTCGAGCTGAACAGATGCTCCTTGTCCGTGTCCATTTCGAGCGCGATCGCGCGGCCGTCGGCGAGACGCAGTGCCGTTTCGAACGATTCGGCGAGACGCTGCTTCATGTCGGGGCGCACTTTCAGGCGGTCCACGACCACGTCGATGGTGTGCTTGTCGTTCTTCTTCAGTTTCGGCAGCGAGTCGACTTCATAAATCTTCGCCACGCCTTCATTGGCGGTGCCGCCGCCCGAGCGCACGCGGAAACGGATAAAGCCTTGCGCCTGCATTTCCTCGAACAGTTCGACGTGTTCGCCTTTGCGGTTCGCCACGACGGGCGCGAGGATCATCAGCTTGGTTTCTTCCGGCAGCGCGAGCGCCGCGTCGACCATCTGCGAGACGCTTTGCGCTTCCAGCGGAATTTCGTGATCCGGACAGTAAGGCGTGCCGACCCGCGCGAACAAGAGTCGCAGGTAGTCGTGAATCTCGGTGACGGTGCCAACCGTGGAGCGCGGATTGTGCGAGGTCGCTTTCTGTTCGATCGAGATTGCCGGCGACAGGCCTTCAATCAGATCGACGTCCGGCTTTTCCATCAATTGCAGGAACTGGCGTGCGTAGGCGGAGAGACTTTCGACGTAGCGCCGTTGTCCTTCCGCATAGAGCGTGTCGAACGCCAGCGACGATTTGCCCGAGCCTGAAAGGCCCGTGATGACGACGAGCTTGTGACGGGGTAGGTCGAGATTGACGTTCTTCAGGTTGTGGGTGCGAGCCCCACGAATACGGATTTGTTCCACGGATTTATTCCATGAACTGGCGGAAAGAGGAAGAGGCTAAACCTGCTACTATAACGACTTTTCAAGACCGCCGTTACGGCTTCCTGACAGCCTGAAGAGGCGTTGAGGCGAGCTGTAAGGCAGCGGTCCAGCGCTGCGGGGAAGAGGTCTAACTGGGGCCGTTTTCCGCGAGTACAAGGCAACCGCAAGGCACCGCGAGGCGCCAGCGGGCATGCAGTAAGGCCGTCGGCTCGAACGCCGCGCCGCTGCGAGCCCGCCGTCTTGCGGTAAGCCGCGCGGTCGTGGCCGCTCCGCTGCTGTGTCCGCCCGCGGTGTGCCGCCCAGCTCAATCAACGAACGCTCCCGATGTCCAATCCGTCTGCCACCTCCTCACGCATGAGCGCGCCTGAACTGCGCGCGACCGTGTCGCTTGCCGCGATCTTCGCGCTGCGCATGCTCGGTCTCTTCATGATCATGCCGGTGTTCTCGATCTACGCGAAGACCATCCCCGGCGGCGATAACGTGCTGCTGGTGGGGATCGCGCTCGGAGCGTACGGCGTGACGCAATCCATGCTGTACATCTTTTATGGCTGGGTCTCCGACAAGGTCGGACGCAAACCGGTCATTGCGACCGGTCTGCTGATTTTCGCGCTCGGCAGCTTCGTGGCGGCGGGCGCGCACGACATGACGTGGATCATCGTCGGGCGGGTGATTCAGGGCATGGGCGCGGTGTCGTCGGCGGTGATCGCGTTTATCGCCGACCTGACTGCCGAGGAACATCGCACCAAGGCGATGGCGATGGTGGGCGGCAGCATCGGCGTGTCGTTCGCGGTGGCGATTGTCGGTGCGCCTATCGTGTTCCACTGGGTCGGCATGAGCGGGCTGTTTACGCTCGTCGGCATCTTCTCGATTCTGGCGATCGGCGTGGTGCTGTGGATCGTGCCCGATGCGCCGAAGCCGGTGCACGTGCGCGCGCCGTTCGCCGAAGTGCTGCACAACGTCGAACTGCTGCGTCTTAACTTCGGCGTGCTGGTGCTGCATGCCACGCAAACCGCGTTGTTCCTCGTCGTGCCGCGCATTCTCGAAGCCGGCGGCCTGCCGGTCGCGTCGCACTGGAAAGTGTATTTGCCGGTCATGGGCCTCTCGTTCGTGATGATGGTGCCCGCGATCATCGCCGCCGAAAAGCGCGGCAAAATGAAGATCGTGCTGCTGTCCGCGATTGGTCTTATCCTGATCGGACAGTTGTTATTGGGCGTCGCTCCGCATACGATTCTGAGTGTGGCGGCGATTCTTTTTGTGTACTTTTTGGGCTTCAATATTCTTGAGGCCTCGCAGCCTTCGCTGGTGTCGAAACTGGCGCCCGGCACCCGCAAGGGCGCGGCCGCCGGCGTGTACAACACCACGCAATCGATCGGTCTTGCGCTGGGCGGAGTGGTCGGCGGTTGGCTGCTGAAAGTGGATGGTCAGAGCGCTGTCTTTTTTACGTGTTCGGGGCTCGTCTTGTGCTGGCTTATAATCGCCGCACAGATGAAACAGCCGCCGCGCAAAGCGTAATACGGCGCATCCCGAACACACCCAGAACTCACCCGGCGGCGGGCAGAGGCGCAGTTCCGGTCTCGGGCCTGCCGGCCCTGAAACGCGAAAACGTGTATTGCCGCGCCGCCCGTAACGGAATCAACAGGAGAAACTCATGGCATCCGTGAACAAGGTCATTCTCGTCGGCAATCTCGGAGCCGATCCGGAAGTCCGTTATCTTCCGAGCGGCGACGCAGTGGCGAACATCCGCCTTGCAACGACGGATCGGTACAAGGACAAGGCGTCCGGCGAAATGAAGGAAGCGACCGAATGGCACCGCGTGTCGTTCTTCGGCCGCCTCGCGGAAATCGTGTCCGAATATCTGAAGAAGGGCTCGTCGGTCTACCTGGAAGGGCGCATCCGCACCCGTAAGTGGCAGGCGCAAGACGGCACCGACCGTTACTCGACGGAAATCGTCGCCGAGCAGATGCAGATGCTGGGTGGCCGTGGCGGTTCGATGGGTGGCGGTGGCGACGAAGGCGGCTACAGCCGTGGCGAACCGTCGGAGCGCAGCGGCGGTGGCGGTGGTGGCGGCCGCGCGGTGTCGGGCGGTGGTGCGCGTGGTGGCAGCGGTGGTGGCGGTGGTGGTGCAAGCCGTCCGAGCGCGCCGGCCGGCGGCGGGTTCGATGAGATGGATGACGATATTCCGTTCTAAATCATCCGCACTCGCACCGAATCGATGCAAAAAAACCCCGCTCAACCAGCGGGGTTTTTTATTGGCGCATCCATAAGACAGTTCAGCCGACAACACGTCGCGCCCCACCCATGACCACGGGCCAGGGATAAACCTGGTCATGAGTCCTGGCGTGCCTCAGCGGCGCATTTGCCGCCAATCATCGGCCTTTCCAGGAATGTCGCCTTGACATTCACCCGTCCGCCGACAATACTCGAATCACACTTTGTACGGACAAAGTAACAAAGACCGATAAGTCACTCGGAAACCGCAACCAAGTTGCATGGGACCAGAGTAAGGCGCGAAAGCGCCAACTCTGGTCGACAGGAGACAGGCATGGAGTCCGACGTCGCAGTCAAAACGCGCATTCGCGCCAGCTACGGCCGCTACCTCGAAGATTTTCAGGTGGGCGATATCTACGAACACCGGCCAGGGCGCACTATTACCGAAGCCGACAACATCCACTTCTCGCTGCTGACGATGAATTTCCATCCGATGCACTGCGACGCCGCCTACGCGGCCAAAAGCGAGTTCGGCCGCCTGCTCGTCAATAGCGGTCTGACGGTGGCCGTGGTGCTGGGTCTTTCGGTGAACGACGTCAGCGGCAAGGCCATCGCCAATCTCGGCTGGAAAGAGATTCGTCTGACCGGCCCGGTGTTTTGCGGCGATACGATCTATGCGGAATCCGAAGTGCTGGAAAAGCGTGAGTCGAAGTCGCGTCCGGGGCAGGGCATCGTCACCGTGCAAACCCGCGCGTTCAAGCAGGACGGCACGCCGATCATGGATTTCGTGCGCAGCGCGCTGGTGCCGGCACGCGGGCACGGCGTCGGCGATTGATTGACGCGTTGTCCGGCGCAAACCGCCGCATGTCCGGGGCGAACGCCCGCACAGTCTGAGAACGACAAGCAGCAAAACAGCGCCCACCTGCCGGCAAGAGCAGCCAGCGCGCGGATTCCGGCGACGCCCGAACAGGCGTCACGATGCGGCGAGCGTTAGCGCGGCCGCATGCACACCAAGGAGACAAAGGTGGCTATCGGTATCGTCAACTCGGGCGCGCGACTCGATCGCCTGCCCATCGCGTCCTTTCACTGGAAGGTTCTCGGGCTCATCAGCGCGGGCGCCTTTCTCGACGCCTTCGACATCTATCTCGCCGCCGGCGCGCTCGGCGCGATGGTGAAAGCGGGCTTCTCGGATCTGAAGCTGAACGCGCTATTCATCTCGGTGACGTTTCTCGGCATGCTGATCGGCGCGGGGTTTGCCGGCTATCTCGGCGACCGCTTCGGCCGCCGCTCGTCGTACCAGACCAACCTGCTGATCTTCGGCCTCGCGTCGATTGCCGCGTGCTTCGTGCCGAACATGATGTGGCTGATCGTGCTGCGGCTGATCATGGGCGTCGGCCTCGGCGCCGAACTGGTGGTCGCGGCGGGCACCCTGTGCGAGTTCATCCCGCCCGCATCGCGCGGACGCTGGACCGCTCTGCTCGCGCTCATCATCAATTCCGGTTTGCTGGTCTCGACGGCGGTGGGCTACGTCGTGATTCCGCATCTGGGCTGGCGCTATATGTTCGCGATTGCCGGCGTCGGCGCGATCATCGTGTGGGTGCTGCGGCACCGGATGCCGGAGTCGCCACGCTGGCTCGAATCGGTCGGACGCAGCGAAGAAGCCGAGGCCACTGTCGCCGCCATCGAGCACGAGGTCCAGCGTCAGAAAGGTCCGTTGCCGCCGGTCGAACGCACCGAAAGTCTCGAAGTGCCGAAAGCGCCGTTCTCCGCCCTGTTTTCACAGGCCATGCTCGGCCGCACGCTGGTCGCCATTCTCACGGCGGTCGCCGTGAATATTTCGGTGTACGGCTTTGTTGCGTGGCTGCCGACCTTCTTCGTCAAGGAAGGTCTCACCATCGTGCAATCGCTCGGCTTCACGACGCTGATGGCGTTCGGCGCGCCGGGCGGCGCACTGGTCGGCTTCTTCTGCGCGGACCGCATCGGCCGGGCGCGTGGTCTCGTGATTTTCGCGATCGCCACGATCGTGGTCGGCTTCATCTATCCGAACATGCATGCGGGCTGGGCGATCAGCAGCGTCGGCTTCGTGTTGATCACGTGCATTTACACGGTCACCACGCTCGGTCTGTTTGCCTACATCCCCGAACTCTTTCCGACTGAACTACGTCTGCGCGGCACCGGCACGGCAGGTGTATGTGGCCGTGCTGCCTCGATGACCACGCCGTATCTCGCGGTGCTGCTCTACAACTCGTTCGGCGTGTCCGGCGTGCTGGCCATGGTGAGCGGCGTCCTCGCATTGCTGGTGTTCGGCATTCTGCTGCTGCGTGTGGAAACCAATCAGCATGCGCTCGAGCGGATCTCGCCGAGCCTCGACACCAACTCTGATTCGCTACCCGCTACCCAGCAAGGTTAAAAACCCATGACTTCACTCGAATCCTCCGTCACGCTGTCCGATCAGTACGCGCGCTTCGGCTTGGGCCTGCAATTGCGCGACGTGCCGCGCGCCGTGCAGACGCGCGCCAAGCATCTGATTCTCGACGCTGTCGGCATTGCGTTCGCGTCGCGTGGTTATCCGTATGCGGATGTCTCGCTCGCTGCTTTCTCCGAGCTCGGCAGCGGTGCCTCGCCGGTGATCGGTTACGGCCGGCGGCTCGCCTTGCGCGACTCGGCGATGATGAACGGCGTGCTGATTCACGGACTCGACTTCGACGACACGCATTCACGCGGCGTCATTCACTCGACCACCAGCGCATTGCCGTGCGTGCTCGCGCTCGCCGACCGTGACGGGCTGAGCGGCGCGGACTTGCTGGCTGCGTACATCGTCGCAATGGAAGTGTCGACGCGCGTGGCATCGGCGGCCAAGGGCGGATTCCACGACGCCGGGTTTCATCCGACGGGTCTAGTCGGCGCGTTCGGTTGCGCGGTTGCCGCGTCGCGTTTGCTGCAACTCGACGAAGCCCGCATAGCGCACGCACAAGGCATCGTTCTGTCGATGGCGGCCGGCAGCCTCGAATTCCTCGAAGACGGCGCGTGGACCAAGCGCGCCCATCCCGGTTTCGCGGCGGCCTCGGGCATCACCGCCGCGACGCTCGCGAAGCACGGGTTCACCGGGCCGCGTTTGGCCTACGAAGGGCGCTTCGGTTTATACGCTAGCCACCTCGGCAAGCCGCTCGACGTGGCTGATCGTGAACTCGCCACAGAAGGCCTCGGCAGTACGTGGCAGATCGACGAAGTCGCAATCAAACCGCTGCCGGCGTGTCACTTCACGCATGCAGTCGCCGACGCGGCGATCGCGCTGCATCGCGAGCATCGCTTCTCGGCAGAAAAGCTCGATTCGATCCGACATGTGGTCGCCAAAGTACCACGCGGCACGGTCGAGATCGTATGCGAACCGGTCGACGCGAAGCGCAAACCGGTAACTGCCTACGACGCGCAATTCAGTGTGCCGTACATCGTCGCCACCGCATTGCTCAAAGGCCGCTTCACGCTCGACGAACTCGAACCTGCCGCGCTTGCCGATCCGGCGGTTTTGGCGCTCGCCAAAAAAGTCGATTACGAAATCGACCCCGACACGACATTCCCGCGCCACTACACCGGCGAGGTCGTGGTGGAACGCAGCGACGGCTCGCGCGTCGCGCATCGCGAGGCGATCAATCGCGGTTGCGCGGATCGGCCCGTCAGCAACGACGACATCGTCGCCAAGTTCTACGCGAACGCGCAGCGCAGCGTCTCGCGCAGCACCGCCGAACAGATTGCCCAAGCCGTATTGCAACTCGACGAACGGCCGGCCCGCGCGTTCGCGGACACGCTTGCCGGACACACCGCATCCTAAGGACGTCATCATGACCGCAACCGAACTCGACACGCTGGAAAACGATCAACTGATTCTCGACATGCTGGACCGCTTTCTCGAAACCGAGGTGCGTCCTTACGTCCACAAGTTCGATCACGACGATATCTACCCGGCGGAGATCGTCGAGAAGATGAAGGAGATGGGCCTATTCGGCTGCATCATCGATCCCGAGTATGGCGGGTTGGGTCTGTCGACCCGGACCTACGCGCAGATCATCGCGCGCATCTCGCGGGTGTGGATGTCGGTGAGCGGCATCATCAATTCGCATCTGATTCTCGCGATGCTGGTGCAACGCAACGGCACGCCCGAGCAGAAAAGCAAATATCTGCCGAAGTTCGCCACTGGCGAATGGCGCGGCGGCATCGGTCTCACCGAGCCCGATTGTGGCACCGATCTGCAGGCCATTCGCACGAGCGCCAAACGCGTCGGCGACGAGTACGTCGTGAACGGCAACAAGACGTGGATCACCAACAGCAAGCACGGTAACACGCTGGCGCTGTTGGTGAAGACGGATACGACCGCGCAGCCGCGTCATCGTGGGATGAGTTTGTTGCTGGTGCAGAAAGGGCCGGGGTTCGAGGTCAGCCGGCAACTCGAAAAGCTCGGCTACAAAGGCATCGATACCTGCGAGTTGTCGTTCAACGACTATCACGTATCGACGGATGCATTGATTGGCGGCGTGGAAGGAAAAGGCCTGCAGCAGATACTCGGCGGGCTCGAACTCGGCCGCATCAATGTCGCGGCGCGCGGTGTCGGCGTGGCCCAAGCCGCGCTCGATGAATCGGTCAGCTACTCGCAGCAGCGCAAAACTTTCGGCAAGCCGATCTGCGAGCACCAGGCGATCCAGTTGAAGCTCGGCGAAATGGCGACGCGCGTCGAAGCGGGCCGCCTGCTGGTCGACGCCGCCGCGAAGAAGTACGACCGCGGCGAGCGCTGCGACATGGAAGCGGGTATGGCGAAATACTTCGCGACCGAAGCCGCGTTGGAAAACAGCATTGAGGCCATGCGCATTCACGGTGCGTACGGCTATTCGAAGGAATACAACGTCGAGCGCCTGTATCGCGACGCACCGCTTCTCACAATCGGCGAAGGCACTAACGAGATGCAACGGATCATCATCGCCAAACAGTTGATCGAAAGGAGTCCGGTATGAGTTTGCCCCTTTCCGGTGTGCGCGTGCTCGCCATCGAACAATATGGCGCCGGGCCTTTCGCCACCCAGCATCTCGCGGACCTCGGCGCGGAGATCATCAAGATCGAGCATCCGAGCAATGGCGGCGACGTCGGCCGCGCGGTCGGCCCATATTTCTTCGGCGAAGGCGACAGTCACTTCTTCGAAGCCTTCAATCGCAACAAGTGCAGTATGACGCTCGACCTGAAGAAGCCCGAAGCGCGCGCGGTGCTGCTGGACCTCGTCGCGAAGAGCGACGCCGTGTTCAACAATCTGCGCGGCGATCTGCCAGCGAAACTCGGGCTCACTTACGCGCAGCTTTGCGAGGCGAATCCGAAGATCGTGTGCGGGCATCTGTCCGCGTACGGACGCAGCGGCAGCCGCGCGGCATGGCCGGGCTACGACTATCTGATGCAAGCCGAGGCCGGCTATCTGTCGGTCACGGGCGAGCCTGATAGCCCGCCGGCGCGCTTCGGCTTGTCGATCATCGACTTGATGACCGGCACGACCGCGGCGATGGCGCTCCTCGCCGGTCTCGTGGATGCGAAGACCTCGGGCAAAGGACGCGATATCGACGTGAGTCTCTTCGACGTCGCGCTGCATAACCTCGCCTATGTCGCGACGTGGTATCTGAACGGCGGCGTGGTGACGGGGCGCGAGAACCGCTCGTCGCATCCGTCGCTCACGCCGAGTCAGTTGTACAAGACGCAGGACGGCTGGATCTTCCTGATGTGCAACAAAGAGAAGTTCTGGGGCGTGCTCGCCGAAGTGATCGACAAACCATCGTGGGTAACCGATCCGCGCTTTTGCAACTTCCAGGCGCGCCTCGCGAATCGCGAGCTGGTGCAGACCGAACTCGACGCAGTACTCTCGACCGCCACTACGGCGCAATGGCTCGAACGCTTCGGCGGCCGCGTGCCGGCCGCGCCGGTGTTCAACGTCAAGGAGGCGCTGGAGAATCCCTTCGTCGCCGAACGCGAATGCGTGGTGGATGCCGAGCACCCGCGCTTTGGCAAGGTACGCGGCGTGGCCGCGCCGGTGCGGATCGACGAGCCCCTGCCGACGCGCGCCGCGCCGGATCTCGGGCAGGACACGCAGCGTTTGCTCGACGAACTGGGCTACGGCGCGGAAAGGATCGCTTTGCTGAGGGAGGCGGGTGTGGTGCAATAAGGCCGGGCGGGCAACCGTCCGCCCTTTCACTTTTTTGCACATCCAGATGGCCACGACAGTCCTCGGGCAACAGCCGCGCTACATGCAACTGGCACAGACGCTCCTGAACGAGATTCAGGGCGGGCAGTTTCCCATCGGCACGTTGCTGCCGACCGAGTTCGAGCTGTGCGAGCAGTTCGGCGCGAGCCGCTTCACGGTGCGGCAGGCGATCAAGCAACTCGAGCAGCGTGGTCTGGTGGACCGGCGGCCCGGCATCGGCACCCGCGTGAAAGCCACGCAAAGCGAGACCGCGTACCGTCAGGTGATGGAGCGCCTGAGCGATCTGCACCGTTATACGACCGACACGGAATTGGAGATCGCGTCGACGCAGACTGTCGAGATCGACGACCCGGATCTGATCGAGCGGCTCGGCGCAAAGCCGGGCGAAACCTGGCTGCTGGCCGAGGGCATTCGCCTGTCGCCGGAGAGTGTCGAACCGATCTGCCACACCGAGGTGTATATCCACCCCGCGTTTCGCTCATTGACGGGCCTGAGTGGCCGGACGCACGTGCCGATCTACACGATGATCGAAAAGCAGTTCGGTGAGCAGATCGCCGAAGTGCAGCAGGAAATCCGCGCGGTCGCGTTGCCGGCGAAGCTGGCGCAGCGTTTGAACGCGAAGCCGCGCTCGCCCGCGCTGTGGTTGTGCCGCCGCTATCTGAACCGGCGCGCGCAGGTGGTCGAGCTGACCATCAGCGTGCATCCGGCGGATCGCTACAGCTATTCCGAAACGTTTCAACGCGACTGGCACGCGAACTAGCATCATCGCGAAGCGTGCCGTTCAGGAGAACAGGATGGACGCACGCAGTTATCTGTTCGTGCCGGGCGACCGCCCCGAGCGCTTCACGAAGGCGCTCGACAGCGGCGCCGACGCGGTGGTGATCGATCTCGAAGACGCGGTCGCGCCGGCGGCCAAGCAAGCCGCGCGCGAGGGCCTGCAACGCTGGCTGTCGACCGCGGACCCTGCGCGGCTGATGGTCCGCGTGAATGCGGTGGGCACGCTGTGGCATGTCGACGACGTCGACATGGTGCGCGCGTCCGGCGTTTCCGCGATGATGCTGCCGAAGTCGGACAGCGCGCAGCAACTCGCCGATGTCGCCGCGCGGCTGCCGTCGCGGATCCGAATCGTGGCGCTCATCGAAACCGTGGCGGGCGTGGTGGCGATGCGGGAGATTGCCGGCGCGCCGTCGGTCATGCGGCTTGCCTTCGGCACGGTGGATTTTTGCGGCGATGCCGGCATCGAAGGACTCGGCGTCGAACTGGACTACGTGCGCTCGCAGATGGTGATCGAATCGCGCTATGCGGGCCTGCCCGCGCCGATCGACGGGGTGACGCTGGAACTCGACATTCTCGCGCGCCTGACCGGGCATGTGGCCACTGCGCGGCGCTTCGGGTTTGGCGGCAAGCTGTGCATTCATCCGAGACAGGTGGAACCGGTCAACAGCGGCTTCGCACCCAGCGAGGACGAACGCCGCTGGGCGGCGCGCGTCTTGGCGGCTTCTCGCGAGCATCCGGAAGGGGCGTTCGCGGTGGATGGCAAACTGGTCGACCGGCCGGTCATCGAGCGGGCGAAGCGGATTGCGGAGTTCGACGCGCGCATCCGGTGATGCTGTGCGGTGCTCACCGTCTCAAATGGTCCAGAGCATCCCGCATAGGCGCACTGGAGATGACAATCGGGCCCGTAAACGGCGTATCCAGATCGACGATCACATAGATTGCCGAAGCAATCGACACCGCGCCCAGCGAAATCGTGACCAGCGCCAGCGCGTTGCGCGGCGCGATCAAGCCGAAACTTAGAAAGATTACGCCCAGCCAGAACGTCAATGTCGTGAGGAAAGGTCGGGAAATGGAACTGTGCGCTTCCTCGATGAGCTTCCACCGCGCATCCACGACGCGGCGGTATTGCTTCAACCCATCGTCGAGCGCGCGCTGTTGTAACGGGTCGCGCGCCCGCAGCGTCCGCAACTCTCGGCCCACGGCGGTCAGCATGTCGCCGAGCCGCACACTCTCCAGTTTCTGCGAGTTGTCCTGCGATCCGATGTCTTTCGGATAGTCGCCGGTGGGCGGTGTTTCGCCAGGCCACGTCGATGCGATCGCCGCCGCGGTGTACCGGTGCAACAACTGCCGGGCCGGCTCGGTTTCCGTGCCGTATTCGCGCAGCGTCGTGTCGAACTCGATCAGATCGGCCGCGTAGGTGCGCAAATCATTCGAGGCGGTGTCGAAGCTGGATTTCGCGGACGCCGTCATCAAGCCGAGTACCAGCGCGGCGAACGTCACCAGCATGCCGATCACCAGTTGGATTAACTGCACCGTCTCATGCGCCTTGTGCTCTTCGGGCAGCAGCGGGCGCACGCACACGCCGACTCCGGTCGCGGCGAGCAATAGAGCGAAAACCAGCAGAGCCGAGCCCACTTCCGACATCGCAATGCTCCGTAGACACATCCTCGACACTTTCCATCAACCGCCGCCCGCCGAGAACCCGGGTAGTCCCGCAACGCCCGGCGCTAATCACCCTTCATATGCGCTCGTATGTTGATGTATCGCAAGCACATGCGCCATCAGCCATAAAGTTTTTCGTTATTAAGCCGTAGTCCTTATATGTGGCGTTCGCTTAAATTTATACAAGAGTTGCGGACCTGGCCGAACGGGCTTGGGCGCAGCACGCGTGGCCGAGGCTTTCACTGAACATTCGGTCAGGCAGCCCAACGGAGACAAGCCCGATGTTGAAAAATCTGTCGATTCGCACCTGCCTTACCCTGATGATCCTGTTCTTCGGCGTCGTGCTGCTGTTCGGCGCCGCCGCCGGCTTGCTGTCGCTGCGCTCGAGCAACGCTTCGCTGCAACAGATGTACACCGTCGATACGCCGGCTGTCGCCGACCTCGAAGGCAGCGCCGGACAGTTGCTGCGCCTGCGCCTCGCGCTGGCGACGTACGCATCGCTCGTCGATCTGAACGACCAGGACGGCGCGAATGCCGTGCTCAAGCGTTTTGATCAGTACCAGAAAGCTTCCAATGACCGTCTTGCCCACTATGTGAGCCGCGCGAGCGCGGACGCCGACGAGCAGCGTCTCATCAAGGACATGCAGGACAAGCGCGACACCTTCCTGCACGAAGGCGTCGATCCGGCTCTCGCCGCGCTCAAGTCCGGCGACAAGACGACCTTCCAGCAATTGCAGGCTCACAAGCTGCCGTCGCTCTACAGCGCGTACGAAAAGGCGATGCTCGCGCTCGAACAGTTGCAGCTCGATCACGGCGCGCAACGCTATCAGGACGCGCAGGATCTGTTCTATGCAATCTGCATCGCGGTGGCGATCGGCATCGTCGCGTCGCTGCTGGGAGCGTGGATCGGCCGCGCGGTGCTGGTGCGCGCGATCGTCCGTCCGGTCGACGCCACCATCGCGCAGTTTCAGCGCATCGCCAACGGCGACCTGACCGGCCAGATCGTCGTGGCCAGCAATAACGAAATGGGCCGTCTCGCGGCCGCGTTGCGCAAGATGCAGGAATCGCTGATCACGACGGTGAACTCGGTGCGTCAAGGCACGGAATCCATCGACACCGGCGTGAGCGAGATCGCCGCGGGCAACACCGATCTGTCGCAACGTACCGAGGAACAGGCCGCGTCGCTCGAAGAAACGGCGGCGAGCATCGAACAGCTCACCTCGACGGTCAAGCAAACGGCGGACAACGCGAAACAGGCCAGCTCGCTCGCGCAGGGCGCATCCACGCTTGCGGCACAAGGCGGCGATCTGACGGAGCAGGTGGTGGGCACGATGCATGGCATCGTCGACGACTCGCGGCGGATTGCCGACATTGTCGGCGTGATCGAAGGCATCGCGTTTCAGACCAATATTCTGGCGCTGAACGCGGCAGTCGAAGCCGCGCGCGCCGGTGAGCAGGGCCGCGGTTTCGCAGTGGTGGCGAGCGAAGTGCGCTCGCTCGCGCAACGCAGCGCGGCAGCGGCCAAGGAGATCAAGGGTTTGATCGACGAGTCGACCGCGCGGGTGCAGGCCGGCTCGCAACTGGTTCAACGCTCGGGCTCGACAATGACCGAGATCGTGAACGCGATTGCGCGTGTGAGTTCGATCATGGGTGAAATCGCGGCGGCCGCGCTCGAGCAGAGTACGGGCATCGATCAGGTCAATCTCGCGGTCGCGCAGATGGACGAGGTGACGCAGCAGAACGCCGCGCTGGTGGAGCAGGCCGCGGCGGCCGCGAGTTCGCTGGAAGAGCAGGCGCGGCGGCTGACGTCCGCGGTGTCGGTGTTCCAGACTGGGAGCGGTGCGGCGACTTCGTCTTCGTTTGCCGGGCGGCGTAGCGGTTCGATTGCCGCACCGAAGACGGCCGATGCCAACGGGTTTGCAACGGCTTGATATCGGCGGATGTTTCGCACGGTGGCGCGCTGACTCTTCGGGACAAACGGCGCCGCGCTGACAAAGCGGCCGCTACTGCATGGCCGCATAGTATTTGGCGACGCTGTCGATCTCGGCCGGCGTCATTTGCCGCGCCACGTTGCGCATCTGCTCATTGATGTCGTTATGCCGCGCGCCGGAAGCAAAGGCGCGCATCTGCGCCGCGAGATAAATCGACGACTGTCCGCCCAGCCACGGCGCCGCGCCCTTGCGATCGAGTTGCCCGTGACAGGCGGCGCAAGGCGCGATATTGCGCTGCGGATCGCCCTGCATGGCAAGCTTCACCGCATTCGCATCCGGTCCCACGCCTGTGGGCAGCGTCTCCGCCGCGGGCGCTCTCGGCAGCGACGCGTAGTAAGCCGCCAGATCGTGCAGATCCTGATCGCTGCGCGCGGCGATGATCGGTTGCATGATCGCGTTCTGACGCACACCGTTCTGGTAGTCGCGCAACTCTTTATAGATCACGTCGGCATATTGCCCGGCCAACGCGGGCGCCGTCACCTGCACCGTGCCGAGTACGCCGTGACACATCGAGCAATTTTGCGTCGCGATCGTCGCGCCGCGGCCAATCGAATTCGCGTCGGCTCGCGCGCGCCGTAACGGCGGCAAGACCACCACGTCGCTAGGCGCCGGACCAGTGAGATTGGCGCCGCCGTACCAGCTCGACGGCGCACCGGCAGCGCTGCAGATCGTCGCCCACAAGCCGCGTCCGGCGAACGCGCTGTTCGCCGAAGGCAGCCAGATGAAGCCGATCAGTATCGATACGACGGCAATCGCAATGATGCCGCCCACGCTCACCGTGAACCAAGGGTTGCGCAAGCTGAAGACGCGTTCCTGATTCATCGCTGCGCTCCGACGACGACTGCCGGCACGGACGTCTGCGGCAATCTGAGCAACTGTACGATCGGCACACTGTAGTTGACGACTGTGAGTCCGATCATCAGCGCCACCCATAACCCGAAGCTATTGAGCGCGGCCGGCACGCGCACCACCGGCTGCGCCGCGCTCGCAAAGCGGAAGCTTTGTTGCTCAACCACCGGACCGAATTGCGACTTCGCCAGGATGTAGATGAACAGCACGCCGGACACCACGAGGATCAATCCGCCGACCGCCGACATGCCGACCCAGAACGCCTGCGACTGCAAGCCGAGAGCGTTGTAATCGTAATAGGCCATGCGGCGCGGCGCACCGAGCAGGCCGACGTAGTGCCACGGCAGCGTCACCACCATCATGCCGATGAACCATAGCCACAGTTGCCAGCGCACCAGCTTCACCGATGCGATCGCGCGGCCGGTCAGTTGCGGCCACAGTTCGTAGGCGATCGCGAAGTACATGATGACGATCGCGCCACCGAAGATCAGATGGAAGTGCCCCGTTACCCACTGGGTGTTGTGCACGGTCGAGTTCAACTGGTAACTCATGTTGATCAATCCACCCGCGCCGCCGAGACCGAGCATTACGAACGAAAACGCGATCACGAGCATCATCGGGTTCTGCCAAGGCAGGGCGGTGAGCCAGCCGAACGCGCCCTTGCCGCCGCGCAATCTGCCGGCGATTTCGACCGACGCGCAAATCGTGAACACCGTCAGCAGCGTCGGCACCGACACCATGCCGGTGAACACCGCATGCAGGAACTTGAAGCCGGAGCCGACCTGCGGATCGGCGAACAGATGGTGGATGCCGATCGGCATCGCGAAGACGAGGAACAGGATGAACGACACGCGCGCCATCGAATCGCTATAGAGCCGTCCGCCGATCGCGCGCGGCACCAGCGTGTAGTAGGCGATATAAGCGGGAATCAGCCAGAAGTAGACGATCGCGTGCAGCGTCCACGAGAACAGGATGCGCGAGAGGCCGGCGTCGATCGTGTTGGTGAGGCCGAACGCGACTGGCAGGATCTGGAACAGGATCTCCAGCGCCGCGCCGACGGCGGTCCATGCCCACAGATACGCGCCCGCCACGTTGGCGAACATCGCGAGCGGAACCGGCTTGCCGGGATTGGCGCTCTTCCAGATGCGCAGGTTCACGTGCATCAGCGCGACCCAGATCCACGAGCCGACTACTACCAGCACCACGCCGAGGTAATAGAACGGACTACCGATCATCGGCGGATAGAAGGTATATAGCACCGACGCCTGGCCGAGCGCCACCGGCACCATCGCCATCACCGCGCCGATCGCCAGCATGATGAACGCGGCCCATGCCCATTTGAGACCGACGAGACGCTGCGCGAGCGCGAGTTCGACGATCGCGTAGCCGAAGCCCATCGACACCAGCGTGGGCAGTACGTACGCCATCACCGAGCCGTGCGCGGTCACCGAACGATAGTAGAGCTCGGGGTCGCCGACCCATGGCACGAGCGGGCTGCGCACCAGCATCTGCCAGGCGCCGAGCAGCAGCGCGATCAGAAACGCAATGAAGGCGAGCCAGAAATGCGCGAGAACGAGTCGCTTAGCGTGAAACACAGCTCAGCCTCCGTGATTGTCGGGCTTGCTCGAAGAAGGTGGCTTTGTCGATGACTTTCACGTGCGCCCACATGGTCTGGTGGCCGAAGCCGCAGAACTCGTGGCACGGCATGGTGTGATCGGCGGGCGCGTCGAAACGCGTATTGAGCGTGGCGACATAGCCGGGCACGACCATCGTGTTGATGTTGGTGTCGGTGACGAGCAGGCCGTGCACGACATCGGCGCTGGTGGTGCGGATCGTGATCGGCGTGTCGGCGGGCACCAGCAGACATTGCGGCGTGAACGAGTACTGCTGCGCGATGAAGCGCACCACCACCGAGCCGTCCGGTTCGACCGCGCTGCCGAGATTGTCTTCGACGAATTCGCCGGACAGTTGCAGGCGCGACGGATCGATTGTCTCGACGCGCGAGGGCGGCATCATCGCCCAATGCAGCCCGGAGAAGACGATGACCGCCAGCATCAGCACGATCAGCGCGACGGCGAAGATGGCCCAGCGTCGCTCGGCGCGTAGCGCGACCGCGTGGCCGCCGCCCGGTTGATGATTGGAATCGGTCGACATGATCAGTGAACGACGCCGCGCGGCAGAAACACGACGAAGTAGAAGCCGAACCAGATCGCCATCACGATCAGCGTGGCGACACCGGCCACGGCGATCGCGCCATGCGGGCCGGCCGCGACGACGCGTTCCACTTCGTCATCCGTAGGCGGGGTCGCGCTGCGAGTATCGTTCGCTTCCATCTAGAAGTTCTCCAGTGCGGCGCTTCAGTGCAGCGGCGCCTTGCGCAACTCGTTGACCTCGCGGGATGTCACGGGCTGGCCGTGATTACCCCACGCAGTGCGGATATAGGTGACCACGGCAGCGGCGTCGGTGTCGTTCAGTTCCTGGCCGAAAGGCGGCATGCCGTACGGTTCCGGATTGCGCATGGTGCCCGGCGGAAATCCGCCGTTGAGCACGATGCGGATCGGGTTGACCGCGGAGTCCATTTCGATCGACTGGTTGCCCGCGAGCGGCGGGTAATGCTGCAACTTTCCTTCGCCCTTCGCGCCGTGGCAGAGCGCGCACTTGTCGGCGTAGATTTTTTCGCCGAGCGCGAACACGTTGGTGTTGGTCGGCGCAGACGGCCCGGACTTGCGGCCGCTCTTGTCCGGCAAGGTCTTCAGATAGACGGCCATTGCCTTGACGTCTTCTTCCGTCATGTACTGGAGGCTGTGATACGTGACCTCGGCCATCGGACCGTACACGGCGCCGCGATCGGAAATGCCCGCTTGCAGCAGATCGACGATGTCCTTGATGCTCCAGTCGCCGAGGCCGCCGTCCTTGTCCGAGGTCAGCGACGGCGCGTACCAGTTCTGCACCGGAATCAGGCCGCCCGCGAACTGCTCGCTCTGCGACGAGCCGCCGAGCATGTTGATCTTGGTGTGGCACATGGTGCAGTGCCCGAGCCCTTCGACCAGATATGCGCCGCGGTTCCATTCGACCGATTTGGTCGGATCGGGTTGGAACTCGCCCTCGCGGAAATACAGCGTGCGCCAGCCGTACAGCAGCTTGCGCTGGTTGAACGGGAAGCGCAGCGTGTGTTTGTGATTCGGCTCACGTACCGGTGCGACCGTCTTCAGATAGGCGAAGATCGCATCCGAGTCTTCGCGCGTGACCTTCGTGTATTGCGCGATCGGCATCGCAGGGTAGATCAGTGTGCCGTCCGGCGTGCGGCCGGTGCGCATCATGTTGAAGAACGCCTCCTGACTCCAGGTGCCGATGCCGTACTGGGCGTCCGGTGTGATGTTCGGCGAATACAGCGTGCCGAACGGCGTTTCCATCGCGAGACCGCCGGCGAACAGTTTGCCGCGCGGCGCCGTGTGACAAGCAACGCAGTCGCCGGCGCGCGCCAGATACTCGCCGCGTTTGACGATGTCGGGGCGCGTGTCGGCGCCCGGCGCGGACGCCGTGCTGGTTTCAGCGGCGCGTGCTTCGGCGATCAGCAGCGGCGTGGGCGATGCGTGCAGAAGCGCGGCGCTGCCGGCCACGATCAGGCCGCCAATCAACAGACTGGATACGAGCGACGCCGGCACGCGAAGGCGCTTCATCGTGAGGATCAAAGCGGCGCGCACTGCGCGGAAGTAGCCCAAAGTGCGAAGTGTCGGCTTCATTGCGGTTGGCTCCCGCAGGCGAGAGGCAGCCGCTCCGTGGACGCCGGCGCGGGCCGCGGATCGGCCGGACGTGGTTGGCGCGCGAGCCAGCTCGATACCGCGGTGATGTCCTTGTCGGTCAGCTTGACCGCGATCGAGTGCATGCAGTCCGGCGCGAGCGCGTGCCGCGTGCCCGAGCGCCAGGTGCCCATCTGCCCGGCGATATAACTCGCGTGCAGACCGAGCAGGCCGGGAATGCCCGGCTGCGTGCCGGTCATCCGCGCACCGTGGCACGCGATGCACGCCGGTATCTTGCGGGCCGGGTCGCCCTGTGTGACGAGGCGCTGTCCGGCGGCGAGCACGGCGGGTGCGACGTTGCTTTGATCGGCGTTGGGGTAGGGCGGTTGCAGATCGGCGAAATACTGGCTGATCTTGCGCAGATAGTCGTCGGGCAGGAAGGCGAGGAGGTAACCCATCGGCGGATAGGTGCGGCCGCCGTCGCGGAACGCGGTCAACTGATTGAACAGGTAGTCGGCCGGTTTGCCCGCAATCCGCGGAAAGTAATCGTTGTTCAGGCCCTGGCCCTGCACGCCATGACATGAGGTGCAAGCGCGCACGCGCTCGTCCATGGCCGAGGGCATGGCGCCGGACGCCTCGGTGGCGGCAAGCGCCGCACCGCTCCACATGACGTAAAGCACAAACAGAACCGACGATCCGATAGTTCGACGATGCACGCCAGGCCTCGATTGGGAACGTTCTTTGTTCTCGATTATCTCTCGCGCATTCTCAGGTGGATTCGCTTATGAAGCCGACGGATGACGCATGTCAACTCTGCCGGTTTTTCTTGTGTAACGACTGCAAGAACAGCAAATCGAAACGGACTTATTCTGGATGGCGAGTGATGATTCGCTACGGCGATGCGATTGCTTTGCTAAAACAATGATCGGCCTGAATGCGCCGGCGGGTGGCGGTTTCGGGCTGCGGGAATTGACGCTTGAAACGTTCAGCAGCGTCTACGAGGTTGCAGGAAATTAGTCGACGCGTCAATAGCAAACACAAGCTCATTCGACGGGACACCTGATCATGATAGGCGTCGACCAGGGGGCTTTCAACATTTCCATTGCGAATCGTCTCGCGTGTCGACGCTATCGCGCGAATGTGATCTTTTGATGATCAGCCTCGGGCTTCCATGAGACGGCGTGAGCCCATCTTCCATGAGTCAACTGAAGAGCCGCATCAAGGCCGTGCGAGCGTTGCTGACAAGTTCGGTTTCGCCGATTCGCCCAGGCAAGAGATGAAATTCCACGGCGGGCAACGCGGGCAAACCGACGCTTGCGGGACAGGCCACGACACCGCCGCCAATCGACGATTCGTTCAGGCAGGAAATACCGAGCCCGGCCTTCAGCGCGAGTTGCAGGCCGGCTACGCCGGAAGCGGAGTGCGACACCACATACGGTACCTTGTGCTCGTCCAGCAGCTTCACGACGAAACGCTGCAACTGGCAGCTCGACGGCAGCAATACGAGTGGATAGGGCGTGGCCGGCCGTGGACTTGAATCGGCCGCGCTGACCCACAGCAGTTTCTCGCGGCGCACAACCGTGCTTTGCGCGCCGGTGCGCCGGCTCGCGGCGCGCGTGTTGTCCGTGACGAGCCGCAGCGAGAGACCGATGTCGAACGACGCATCGTCGCCCGCATTGCTGTCGATCACCGCGCTCGGCAGCACGGTGACGTGCAGCTTCAGACGTGGGTGCTGTTCCGAGAACGTCTTGAGAATGCGCGCGATGTCGTGCGGGCGGTAGTAGTCCGTGATAGCGATGCGCAACTCGCCGTCGAGCGAGCGCCCTTGCAGGTCTTCGAACGCGGCTTCGCTCATCGCGATGATGCGCCGCGCGTGCTCGAGCAGCCGGCTGCCGGCGGGCGTGGCGCTCACGCCCTGCTTGCTGCGCACGAAAAGCGGCTGGCCGGCGCGCTCCTCGAGCTTCTTTAACTGTTCGCTGACCGAGGACTGCGACAGGAACACGCGCTCGGCGCCCGCCGAGACGCTGCCCGATTCGGCGACGGCGACGAAGGTCCGCAACTGCGTCAGGTCAAATCCGCGTTGGCTCATGATTCGGTATATCCGATGGAAGTCATCTGCTTTTCCGGCTTTTCCGATGGAAGCCTCCGCCGTAGGATACCCCCAAATTCTTTGCGGAGGGTGTCATGGGAGGCGAATCAATTGCGGGCTTAGGGTTATCCGGCGGCCGAACGGCGAGTCATCGGTGGAAGGTGTTGGGAGTCGGGTTCGCCGCCAACGCGAGTTTTTCGGCGGCGTTCTCGGGGATTCCGACGACGGCGGTGTTCTTGCGCTCCGGCTATCACCTGGGCAATGACGGGCTAGGCCTCGTGCTTGGCATGCTCGGCCTCGGCATCGCGGTCAGCGAATTGCCGTGGGGGTTGCTGACCGACCGCTGGGGCGACCGGCGCGTCTTGCTGCTCGGACTGCTTTCGACCGCGGCCGCGCTGGCTGGTCTGGCGCTGTTCGTCGTGCCGTCCGGTGCGCATGTCCCGAGCGTGACGATGCTCGCGCTCGGCCTGTTGCTGGTCGGACTGCTCGGCGGCAGCGTCAACGGATCGAGCGGCCGCGCGGTGATGGCCTGGTTTCGTGAGGGTGAGCGCGGCCTGGCCATGAGTATTCGCCAGACCGCGGTGCCCGCGGGCGGCGGCCTTGGCGCATTGCTGCTGCCGGTGCTCGCGTCGCGTTTCGGCTTTGCGAGCGCCTATACCGTGCTGGCGCTAGCGTGCGCGATCACCGCGGTGTTCGCGTGGCGCTGGTTGCACGAACCTTCCCATATCGAGGCGGACGGCGCGCGTGAGGTGCGCGACACGGCGGCTGCGAGCGGCGTGCCCGCCAAGGTCTCACCGTTGCGCGACATCGGCATCTGGCGCGTGGCGCTCGGCGCCGGCGCGCTGTGCGTGCCACAACTCGCCGTTGTGACGTTCGGCACGGTGTTTCTTCACGATTTCAGCCGCGCCGGCGTGCTGGCGATCAGCGTGACCATGGCCGCGGTGCAAACGGGTGCCGCGATCGCGCGGGTCTGGAGCGGCGGTTGGACTGACCGGCGCGGCAATCGCCGGGCTTACATGCGCGCCTGTAGTCTGCTGACCGCGGTGCTGTTCGCATCGCTCGCGTTGCTGACGGGCCTCGTCGGCATGCATCACGCGGCGATGACCGCGGTATTCGCGCTGACGGTCGTGGTGGGCGGCGTGAGCGCGTCGGCATGGCACGGCGTGGCCTTCACGGAACTCGCCACGCTGGCAGGGACGAGCCGCGCGGGCACCGCGCTGGCGATCGGCAACACCTGTGTGTTTCTTACGCTGTTCCTGACGCCGCTGGCGATTCCGCCGCTGTTGTCGGTCGGTTCGTGGCCGATGGTGTGGGCCGTGGCCAGCGTGTGCGCATTGATCGCGTTGCCGGTGTTTCCTCGTGCCGCGCGTGAGGGCAAGGTGAGCGCGGCGCGCGCTTGCGATGCAACTTGATATGGATCACGGTGCCCGTTGTCGACGATGCTGCGGGCGATACGGCGCGCCGTGCCGAAACTTCTGCGATGAATGGTCGAGTCGTTGAGTTTCCGCCGAAAATGCGCCGCTCGAGAAACTCGAAAATATCCATTCCGCGTAATTATGTTTTCTATTTCTAATCAATCCGCAATGGACTATTAGTTTCTCTGCAGGATTCGGAGCGCTCCGATTTTCGTGAAGTTGTGGCGGTGATTTTATGGGCGCCTTGGCACATTGAGCGTTGCCGAGGGGCCGTTAAAGCATGCGCAGAGTGGTTCAGATTTTTCTGCGTATGCGCATTCACTCCTACAACAAACGAGAGACAATCCCAGTGAATCTTCGAATTATCCTGGCGGACGATCATCCCTTCGTTATCCTTGGCATCCGCGCCGCACTGGAAATGCATGCCGGCGTGACTGTCGTCGACGAGGCGACGAATCCCTTTTCGCTAATAGAACGCCTGCGGAGCACGCCCTGCGATGTGCTCGTCACCGATCTCGCGATGCCGGAACACTCATTCGCCATCGACGACGGCCTGAATCTCGTGCGACGAATCCGAACCGGCTGGCCGCAATTGCGCGTCGTGGTGATGACAACTCTGGCAAACGCCGCGATTCTTCGCGCGATAGTGTCGGACGGCGCCGTGAGCATGGTCGGCAAGGCGGAGTCGATGGACGAGCTCTGGCAAGCGATTCTCGCAGCTCGGCACGGAGAAACCTACCTCGGCCGTTCCATCATCGAAGCGCTGGCGCAACCACAGGATCCCGAGTGCGAACAACCGCCGGCGCCACGTTTAACGGGCAAACAGGCCGCAGTCGTCAGGCTGCTGGTAAGTGGCCAGTCGATATCGGACATTGCTGCGGTGCTCGGCTGCGATCGTCGCACGGTCACGCGGCAAAAACGCGAAGCGATGGCCAAACTCGGTGTCACCAACGATCCCGGTCTTTTCTCTTATGTGCGCGCTTATGGGATTCTTAATTTTGAATCGCATATCTAAGCAATTTACTTTTTGAATTGACTGAGGTTGTTTCGGACCGATCTTATGTTTATTCTCGCGAAAATATTTAATCATCGTGATAGGAGCAGGGTTGACGAAAGAGGGCGGCAATCATTCAAGGTACGGAGGAGAAGTAGAAGATGCGCGACACCGCTGAGGTAAGCACACCCGTTCGCGCGATCATCGCGGACGATCATCCACTGGTGCTGCTGGCAATCGAAAACCTGATAAGCGGCTATCCGAATATGGAGATCGTCGGCCGTGCAGCCGACGCCACCGAACTCTTCGCAGAAGTCGATCGCGGTTCATGCGACCTCGTGCTCATGGACCTCTACATGCCGGGCGGTTCGGATGGCAGCGGACTGGAAGTCGTCAGGCAGTTCAAGACGCGCTACCCCGACATCGCGCTCGTCGTGCTCACCATGGAAACCGAGGCGGCCGAACTTCAAAAGGTCATTTCGCTCGGCGTCGAGGGACTGGTGAGCAAGCGGGACCGGATCGACCTGATCCATGTGGCCGTCATCACGGCGCTGGCACGCGAGTGCTATGTCGGGCCGGCCGTGCGCGCATTGATCGCCGACGCATCGGCGACCCAGCGGCTCGATTACGTCCGGAAGATTCTCTCGCGCCGCGAACTCGAAGTGTTCACCCAATATGCGTCAGGGTATGGCGTGACCGAGATCGCCGCGCGTCTGGAACGCAGCGTCAAAACGATCAGCGCGCAGAAGTGCACGGCTATGCGCAAGCTGGCCCTGCACAGCGACGCGGAACTGTTTCGCTTCGCCGTCGAGTACGGTGTGATTCCTGAGGAGCGCGTGCCGAAGCGACAATGAGCCGGCGATAAGTCGGCCACGTGTCGCGCCGTCGCGCGACGAATAGAAGATGTATTGGCATCGCCCGGGGACGCACATCCTGTGCAGGGCATACCAATCGATAAGACAATAGAAAATGAGACAGAAGATCCGCGTCATCATCGCAGACGATCACGACTGCGTTCGCGTCGGCGTCAAGCGCGTGTTGCAAGCCGCGCCGCACATCGAATGTGTCGGCGAGGCGGCCGACACTCACGGACTGGCGGAATTACTCGACGCCTGCGCGTGCGACGTCGTCGTTTCCGATATCAACATGCCGGGCATTCATGGCGGCAGCAACGCGGTGTCGTTTCTGCGCCGTCTGTTGCGGGGCCAGTCGCGTCCTTGCGTCGTCGTCCTCACCATGATCTGCCACGCTCACATGCTGTCCGGTCTTCTGCATATCGGCGTGGGCGGCATCGTCGATAAACGCGAGACCGTCACGGCGTTGATCGATGCGATCGAGGCAGCGTTTGCCGGGCGCGTCTATCTGTCGCAACACGCGCGTGTCGCGATGGAGGCGGCCGACACGCCGTTGCAGTTGCGCGCCGGCATGCTGAGCGCGCGCGAGTGGGAAGTCTTTCAGCTTTATGTGCAAGGCCTTGCCGTCCATGAAATCGCGGTACGCTTGCAGCGCAGCGGCAAGACCATCAGTACCCAGAAACGTAGTGCGATGCGCAAGCTCGGGCTGGAAACGGAAGCTGACCTGATCGGCTATGCGCGGCAGATCGGATTGGCCTGACAACTGGCGAGCAATATTGCATTGCGCCGTCGCGCGGATGATCTTGGCGAACCAGAAATTTAGGAGTCTTCTGATTGGTTGCGGGACGTTGGCGTCTCATAGTTCTGAATTCACTACGGCTTTATTCCGTACTCTCCTGACGAAATCGATCATTTCGTCAAGCTGAGCGATTCCCGGGCCGAGAGAATTCAGGCAGATGTCTGATGGCAATCGTGCGATGCCGTCTGCCTGGGAGCAGAATCAGGAGGCGGCATGGATGCGTTAGTTAAGCGGTTGTTGGTCGAGGGTGTTGGAACGGCGTGGCTGGTGTTCGTCGGCTGCGGCAGCATTGTGTTGAACGTCGGTGCGGTCCAGCAGGCAGGTGGCGTGCTGGAGGTGGCGTTGGCGTTCGGTCTCGCGCTCGCCACGGCCACTTACTGTTTCGGCGGCGTGTCCGGCGGTCATTTCAATCCCGCTGTCACAGTGGGCTTCACTGTCGCGCAACGTTTTCCGGTCAGGGATCTGCTTCCCTACATTGCCTCGCAGATTCTCGGCGCGATCGTGGCCGCTGCGCTACTCCTTTACGTGGCGGGCGGCCGTCCCGGGTTCGATCTTGGCGCGAGCGAGTTCGCGGCAAATGGCTTCGGCGACCATTCTCCTGCCGACTATCAGATGCATTCAGCGCTGGCCATCGAGTTCGTGCTGTCCTTCGGCTTCGTCATGGCCAGCCTGCTGATCGCCCGCCGGCAAGACATGGCGTCGATCGCGCCGCTGGTCGTCGGCGCCTGTCTGGTGCTGGTCTATCTCGTGTCGATTCCGGTTACCAATGGTTCGGTGAATCCCGCCCGCTCCACGGCCCAGGCATTGCTCGTCGGCGATTGGGCGCTGGACCAGCTGTGGTTGTTCTGGGCTGCGCCTCTGTCAGGCGGGGTCATGGCCGGTGCGCTGTTCTCGTTTCTGCACGGCAAGGCCGACCACGCTGCCGCGACGCTCGCCGGCGGGCGTGGCGAAGTTGCCTGAGCGTCGCCGGGTGCCATTACCGTGTCTGCCGTCAATTTCATGCCAGGCGTTGCAATGAGGCGTGCGCTTGAACGCCTCTCGCTGGGTCTGCTCGCAGGGCTCTTATTTTTCGCCGCACAAACAACAGCGTTTGCTCAATCGTTCGACAATCGCTCGAACACTGAGGTTGTTGCCAGTTTCCCCGCGAAACTGACCGTCGGCGTGCTCGCCAACAGTTGGCTGCCGTTCGACGCTCTGCAAGACGGACAGCTCACCGGCATGAGTGTCGACTATCTGCGCGCCCTCGTCGGGCCGAACGTCGTCATCGAAGCCAAGGCGTTCCCGGACCTGCCGCAACTGCTTGTCGCAGCATGCGCCGGAAATGTCGATCTGCTGATGAGCTTTGCCCGCACGCCCGAGCGCGAGCGGTGCTTGAGTTTCACCGCGCCTTATTTCCGCTCTTCCACGTCTGTCGTGGTACGCCGGGACAGTAACAGTTATGGAAGTCCCGCCCAGTTGGCGGGAGCGCGTATCGCGCTGGAGAAAGGTTTTGCGCTCGAGCGTGTGACACGCGAACGCTTCCCACACGCCCAGATCACCACGTTCACCGCGACGCACGCCGCACTCGCCGCAGTTATTCAGGGCGACGCCGATGTTTATCTCGGCTCCACTGCTGTCGTGCAATATGCATTGTCCACCGACGAGTTTCGCGGCTTGCGAGTGGCCTTCGAGGAGAACAGCAAAACCTCCAATTTGCGCTTCGCGGTGCCCCGCAAACAGACTGCATTGCGGGACCAGCTCGACCAGGCGCTCGCGTCGATGAACCCGGCCGACGAAGTGGCGATTCGCATGCGCTGGCTATCCGGCAACTTCGACGCGAAGCCTGTGCCCGCCGCGCCGAGTCTCGCGCTGACGCCGCAAGAGCAGGCCTGGCTTCGTTCGCTGCCACCATTGCAGGTTGGTTTCGATAATCGCTGGCCGCCCTTCAGCTACGTCGACAACTCCGGCCGACCTGCGGGCATCGCCGCCGATTATCTGACGTATCTGAGCCGCACTCTAGGCGTCGTCTTCAACCGCGCCCAAACCGCCGATTGGCCTGCCACGATCGAAGCTTTCCAGCGCGGCGAACTGGCAATTCTCGCCACAGCTTCCAGTCACGATCCACGCCTCACGAAGGCGCGGCATACCAGCGCATACGAGAGCTATCCGCTGGTGATCGTCGGGCGTGAGGACGAACCGGCCGCTCGCTCGCTGAACGATTTCGCGTCGCGCCGCATCGTCGTTTCGTCGCATGTCGCCGGTTCGGTCACGCTCGCATTCCAGCGAATTCCGGCGGACCACGTCGTGGTCGCGCCCAGTCTCGACGACGCGCTCAGGATGGTGGAGTCCGGCGAGGCGGACGTTCTGGTGGGCAACGTGGCCGCCGTGGATATCCTGCTCAAGCAACGGTACGACGGCGTCCTCAAGATCCTCGGCACGGTGGGCGACTCCGACGCGCTCGACTTCGCTGTACGCCCCGACCTGAGCCCGCTCGCTGGGCTGATCGACCGTGCGCTGCTGGCTATGCCGCCCGCGGAAAAGCAGCGCATCCGGCAGAAATGGGTCACCGGCAACGCGCCGGAGTCGGGCATGTGGAGCGTGACCGCGGTGCGTCTGCTGCCGGTGCTGATCGGCATCGGCGTCGCGCTGTTGATCACCTTGCGCGCCTATCTGTTGCTGCAGCGGGAAGTCAGGTTGCGCAAGAAAACCGAGCGTGAACTGGAACTGCAACTGAACTTCCAGGAAACCTTGATGAAGACGGTGCCCTATCCGCTCGTCGCCAAGGACCTCGATGGCCGGTATATCGCCGTCAACGAGGCCTATGAGCAAGCCTGCGGGTTGGGCCGCGAGGCGATCATCGGACGAAGCACCATCGAAGTGCGGACATGGGGCGAGGCCAATAGCCGCATCCTGGACGACATTACACGCGAGATGCTGAACGGCGGCGAGACTGCGGAGGTGGAGTTGCAGTTCGAGCGCAGCGCGGGCAATGTGCGGCATGGTCTTTTCTGGACCCGCATCTGCCGCGGCAGTGACGGTCAGCCCGTTTGCGTGCTCGGCACGGTGGTCGATATCACCGATATCCGGCGCGCCGAAATGCTCGCGCGCGAAACCGAGCGGCGCCTCTTCGACGTGACGCGATCGCTGCCGGCGGTGGTGTTTCAACTGCGCCGCACTGCGGATGGCGTGTATTCGTTTCCGTATATCGGCGGCGACACGCGTCATCTGCTGGGCGTGCGAGACGGTTCGCAGAGCAGCAGCGATCACGTTGATTTCCAGCGCGTGTGCGAAGAGGATAGGGCGTTCGTGCTGGCTGAACTCGAGCGCTCGGCGCACTGCGAAACGCCGGTGGACATGGAGTTCCGTTTCGCAGGCGATGAGGACATCAAGTGGGCGCGTGCCGAATTGGTACCGCATCGCGAATCGGATGGCAGCGTCGTCTGGAGCGGCTACTGGGTGGACGCCAGCGTGGAGCACGCGCGCTCCGACGAGCTTGCGCGCGCGCGTGACCTGGCCGAAGCGGCCTCGCGCGCCAAAGACGACTTCTTCGCCATGATGAGCCATGAAATCCGCACGCCAATGAATGGCGTGCTCGGTCTCGTGGAAGTGTTGGAGCGCACGCCGCTCAACGCGGACCAAGGCGAAATGCTGGGCATGATCCACGAGTCGGCCGGCGCGTTGCTGCAGATTCTCGATGACTTGCTCGACTATTCGAAAATCGAAGCGGGTCGGCTGACCATCGAGGCCGAATCCATCGACATACGTGACCTGGTGGACAACGCTGTCGGCCTGTTGGCCGGCCGCGCCCATGAAAAGGGTCTCAAAGTGCGCGTGGATATCGGCTCGGACGTCGCCGCCACGCTGCGCGGCGATAGCGTCCGATTGCGGCAGATTCTCTTTAATCTGCTCGGCAATGCCATCAAGTTCACACCGCAAGGCGAGGTCGACGTGTGCGTGTCGGTCGTCGCGCAGAGCGACGGCATTCAGACGCTCGAAATGATCGTCGAGGACACTGGCATCGGCATCGCGCCGGAGGTGCAGGTCAAGCTCTTCGAGCCGTTCGTGCAGGCGGAATCGTCCACCACGCGCCGGTTCGGCGGCACGGGCCTTGGCTTGACGATCTGCCGCAAGCTGATCGACCTCATGAACGGCTCGCTCACGTTGCACAGCGAACCGGGTAGCGGCACGCGCATGACCGTGCGGCTTGCCATGCCGTTCGAGACTCAGCACTATTCCGTGAACGGCTTGCGTGGCAAGCGCGGAATCGTGGCAACCGGCGACGCGCGCATCGCCCAGGCGCTGATGCACTTCGGCGAAGCGCTCGGCCTCGAATTGCGCCGCGTTTCCCCTGACGCACCCGAACTGCACGATCGCGCCGCACTGGCCGACGTGGATTTGCTGTTCGTGAATGAAGATGTGGACTTGCCCGCGGACATCAGGCCGCGCACGCGTGTCATCTGTCTGACCGAAAAGCCGAAGCCGACGGGCTACCGCATTCTCGACGACAACGTGCGCGTCAGCATCAATCCCATTTCGTGGCGCGGCCTCGGCGCCGCGTGCGCCGCCGCGATGACCGGGCTGCCATCGGTGACGCCGCGATTGGCAGGTATCTCGCGTACGCCCGAGGGCGCCACTTCGCCTCCGGACCGCGAGCGGGCCATCGCCAGTGGCCGGCTGATCCTCGTCGCTGAAGATCATCCGGTCAATCAGGAGTTGATCCGTCACCAGCTCGCGTTGCTCGGCTTCGCGTGCGACGTCACGAACGATGGCGCCGAGGCGCTGGCCGCGCTGGAACATACGAGCTACGGGTGTCTGATCACGGATTGCCACATGCCAAAGGTGTCCGGTTACGAACTCACGCGGCGCATTCGTGAAAGCGAGCAGGGCGGCGCTTATCGCCTGCCCATTCTGGGTATCACGGCGAACACCGCGCCCGAAGACCTGAATCTGTGCCGCGACGCCGGCATGGACGACAGCCTCGTGAAGCCGACACGGCTCGCCACGCTGCGTGATTATCTGAGCCGTTGGTTCGGCACCGACAGCGCGTGGCAAGCCGCGCCTTCGGAGGCCGTCAACACGCCGGCAGTCGCAGTGCCGGATGTTCATGGTGGCGCCGAGCCGTTCGTCCCGGTCGATCTCGGGCACATGACGCAACTGTGGGGTAGTGAATCGACCGTCAAGGCGTTGCTCGACTCGTTCGTGTCGTCCGTTCGCGAGGATGTGCTGTCCTTGTCGCCGTTGCTCGAGCGCGTGGAGACGGAGCGGATCGAGGTGGACCGCGTGCGCGAGTGGCTTCATCGCGTGGCGGGGGCGGCGAGCGTCCTGCAATATCCACCGCTGCTCAAGGCACTTGAAGACTATCGCCGCGAAATCACGGTCAAGCCGCCGGAACGGGTGCGCGACGATGGGATGGTTTTAATCGACAAATGCAATGCCATGCTGGACGGAATCGAACAGCAGGCCGCGTTGCTCGTATAAAAAACCGCTTTCGCAGATGTGACCGCATCAAAGCGCTACAGCGCCTGTGTGAGCAGGGGGCGCGACAAAAAGACGAAAAAAAACGCGGCCGAAGCCGCGTTAAAGATTTGGAGACTTCCCTCGATGAAGGAGTCACTTCTCGCGAGAAGAAGCATAACCGGGATATTGCCGGTTATTCATTACAAAATGCGCAATTAACTGTTTGAGGAAATCGATTAAAACGCCGTCGAGGTGCTTTCGGAGCGATATCGCAAGCCCGTTTGTGCGTCGGAAAAAAGCCCGGGATCACTACGGACAACTACAAAGTGCCACGGGTTTCGGTTGCCGCAAACGCGGTGCAGTGCGCGAAAGTGACTGACTAAAAAGGCGCGATGGCCTCGCGCTCCCCAGCAAAAACAGGTTCGGCGGATTTGCACTAGTATGTGGTGGCTTCGCGCGCGGCCGAGTGTCGGTGCGGCGGTGCATCAAGTCTGGAGAAGACCATGATTGCGCTTCGAAAACTGAATCTTGCCGTGGTGCTGTGGGCGTTGGCGTCGGGCGTTGCCTTCGCGGACACGGTGGCGTTGAAGGCGGATCTCGAGCCTTCGAGCGAAGTGCCGCCTCGCGTGAGCCACGGGCACGGCATGTTGGACGCCACGTTCGACACGTCGACAAAATCCCTGCAATGGACAGTCAGCTACGAAGGCTTGAGCGGCCCGGCAACCGCCGCGCATTTCCACGGCCCCGCGCCGGTGGGCCAGAACGCCAAGATTCAGGTGCCGATCGACAAGGGTGCCCTCGCCAGCCCGATCAAAGGCTCGGCGGCGCTGACCGAACAGCAGGTGACGGATCTGATGGCAGGGCAGTGGTATTTCAACGTCCATACCGCACAGAACCCGATGGGTGAAATTCGCGGGCAGGTTTTGCCGGCGAACTAGGCGACCGGAAAGCCTTACCGCGGCGACGCGGGCGCTTTTGAGATTAGAAGCGGCCATCCACCGGCGTAGTAGTGAACGCACGTAACATGACAGGACACAATCGAAGGAGCGTGTCCCGATGAGTTGGCAAAGTGCACTCGCGTGCTGGTATCTGCGTAGACAGTTTCGACCGGAGACCCTCAAGCCACGCATCGATGTCGAAAGAGCGCGCGCGCTGACCGCCAAGCGGGTCTGGTCGCCGCGAGTGCCGGGCGGCTGGCGTCTGCGTGAGTTGTACGGCGCGGACGATGCGCCCTTGCGCGGCGAGTGGATCGAGCGCGCCGACGGTGCGCCAGCCGCAAACGCCGGACCGACCGTGCTGTATTGCCACGGCGGCGGCTACTACTTCTGTTCACCGCGTACCCATCGTTCGATCGTGTTCGGTCTCGCGACGCGCGCCTATGCGCCAGTTTTTTCCCTCGACTACCGTCTCGCGCCAGAGCATCGCTTCCCGGCGGCGCTCGACGACGCGACCGCGGCGTACCGTCGGTTGATCGCCGGGGGCATCGCGCCGGAGTCGATCGTGATCTCGGGCGATTCAGCGGGCGGCGGTCTTGCGCTCGCCACGCTGGTGGCGTTGCGCGACGCCGGCGATCCCATGCCGGCAGGCGGGCTGCTATTTTCGCCGTGGACCGATCTGGCCGCGACCGGCGCCAGCATCCGCACCAACGACGGTCTCGATCCGATGTTCAGCGGCTCGGCGATCGCCCTAGCGGGAAAGGTCTACCTCGGCGACATGCCAGCAACGCATCCCTACGCTTCTCCGGTTTATGCCGACCTGCGCGGCTTGCCGCCGCTCTTCATCATGGCGGGCAGCACCGAGGTGTTGCTCGACGATTCGCGGCGCGTGGCCGACAACGCGCGGGCGGCGGGTGTCGACTGCGAACTCGAAGTGTGGAACAAGATGCCGCACGTCTGGCCGATCTTCGCGCCGTTCATCCCCGAAGGAAATCGCGCGCTCGACCGCGCCGCGGCCTTCGTGCGGCGCGTGACGAGCCGCGCGGCTCAGCCGTCGAGCGCGATGTCGATCGCCTGATAGGCGGCTTCGACCGTTTCCTGGCCGTACTGCCGTTCCAGTCGACGCACGGTGAAGTGACCGTGCGCGACCTGCTGGAAGTGGTCGATGAAAACCGTATTGACCATCGCGCCGAGCACCGCGCCGATCGCCGGGATGGATTTGGCGGCGATCTGTTCGCTCACCTGCACGGAGAAGCGCGCGGCGATCGTGTTGAGCAGGCGCAGCAAGGCCGCGGAGCCGTGCGCGGTGAAGCCTTTGGTCGCGATTTCAGACGACGCTTTCGACACCGCCTGCGCGAGCGCGCCGCGCATGATGAAGTAGCCGAAGTCGGCGTCGTCGTCGGAACTCGACGTGCCGCCCATGCCGAGCACCGTCAGACATTGCAGCTGCGTGTCGATCGACGTCAGATCCTCGCCCTCGCTGCGCGCGATGTCGCAGATCGAGCGGAACATCAGCGTGGTCGTGACCGGCAACTCGACGGGTAGCGCGAACAACCCGAATGCGCCGCCGGCCGCGCCTGTAGTCGCCACGGCGAACTTGTGCAGCAAGTTGCTCGGCTTGTCGGGCACCACGAGCGGCGTCGCGCCGTCCTGCCGCCCCAGTGTGCGCAGCGCGATCGACAGGCACTTGCGCAAGGCCAGCTCCGTCGCGTCGGTGACTTTTTCGTTGGCGAACGCCGGCATGCGCGAGAGCAGTTTCTCCAGCGGCGCGCCGACGATGCTCGCCAGCTTCATCGCCAGAGCGGGGCTCTCCAGTTCATGTTTTGCGCGGCGCAGCGCTTTCAGGTCGTCGTCCGATAACGATTGTGTTGCGAGCGAACTCGGCTCCATGTGCCTCCCTGGCGTCATGTGATATCCATTCTTCAGTCGACTGCCGATGCGGCGAACCACGACGGCTTGTCCCGCTTAGAGCGTCGCAGCGTGGTATGATTCCCAATCGTTTGACGTGTCAACTGTTGCTCCATCAAAAATGGCTGTCCATACCGCGGCCCACCACTCGAGTGGGCAAGTTTTACCGTTCCGTGAATCGCTACTGGCGATGCTCGGCATCTCCTTCGTTACGATGCTGGTCGCGCTCGACCAGACCGTGGTCGGCACCGCGTTGCCCACGATCGTCGCCGAACTCAAGGGTTTCGAGCTGTACGCGTGGGTCGCCACGTCGTATCTGCTGACCTCGGTGATCACCGTGCCGATTTTCGGCCGGCTTGGCGATTACTACGGGCGCAAGCCGTTCGTCATCGCGTCGATCGTCGTGTTCACGGGCGCGTCGGTGCTGTGCGGCGCGGCCAACAACATGCTCTTCCTCGTGCTCGCGCGCGGCCTGCAAGGCATCGGCGGCGGCATGCTGGTCGGCACCGCATTCGCCTGCATTCCTGATCTGTTTCCCGACTCGGTCGTGCGTCTGCGCTGGCAAGTGCTGATGAGTTCGGCGTTCGGTATCGCGAACGCTGTGGGACCGTCGCTCGGCGGTTTCCTCACGCAGTATTACGGCTGGCGCTCGGTTTTCTATGTGAATCTGCCTGTCGGCCTGCTGTCGCTGTTCTTTGTCTGGCGCTTCCTGCCGCATCTGCGTCATGTCGAACACGAAGGCAAGATGCGCCTCGATTGGCCCGGCGCCGTGTTGATCGCCGTGGCGCTCGGCTCACTGCAACTGTTCGTCGAATTGCTGCCGAAGCATGGCGTGACCTTGAGCGCGTTGGCGTTGCTCATCTTGAGCGTCGCGTCGGCTTACGCGTTGTGGCAGTGGGAAAAGCGCTGCCCGACGGCGATCCTGCCGGTCGACATGTTCCGCAACCGCAGTCTCGCCGCGCTCTTCACGCTGGCCGTGCTGGGCGGCTTTTCGATGTTCTCGCTGCTGTTCTACGCGCCGTTGCTGTTCCAGGGCGGCTTCGGCATGTCGCCGAAAGAAGCGGGCCTCGTCATCACGCCGCTGGTCGTGTTCATCACGATCGGCAGTATCGCCAATGGGCGCATCGTCTCGCGCGTGCGCAATCCGAATCTGATGCTGTATATCGGCTTTACGCTGCTCGCGCTGGCGTGCCTCGGCGTGGTCGTTGCGACGCGCGCCATGCCGCAATGGCTGTTGATGTCGTTCATGATCGTCGGCGGCTTGGGGCTCGGTTTCGTCATGCCGAACCTGACGATCTTCGCGCAGCAAACGGCCGGTCGCGAACACCTTGGTATCGCGACAGCGCTGCTGCAGTCGCTGCGGATGATCGGCGGCATGATCGGCACGGCGCTGACCGGCACGCTGGTCAGCCATATGTACGCGAGCGGCGTGCGCAGCGCGTTGGACAACGATCATGCGTCGCACTGGTTCGCGGATCTCGGCGACCCGCAAATTCTCATCAATCGCGATGCGCAAGCCACTTTGCTCAGCCAGTTGACGCATGCGGGCCACAACGGCGCGATGCTGCTCGAGAGCGCGCGAGAAGCGCTCGTGTCAGCGATTCATCTGGGTCTCGCCATGGCGGCGATCATCGCCGTGGTGTCGGTCTGGCAAAGCCGCCGTGTGCCGCCGATCAAACTCCAGCGCAAGCTCGAACCCGTGATTCACGCGGACTGATTTTTCGACTCACCGTTTTACAGACAGATCATGGAAGAACAGGACCGCGTCGCCGTCATGCAGCAATTCGGCCGCACATATCGGGCGTTCATGTCGGCTTTCGAGGCGCACGTCGGCCATCCGTTGCCGCGCTGGCGCATTCTGCTCGCGCTGCACGAGCAGGCAGGCGAGTCGTCGCAGAAGCGGCTGGTGGAGCGCTTGCGCGTCGATCCGGGCGCGTTGACACGGCAACTGAAAACGCTGGAAGGTATGGGCTGGATCGCTCGCAGCATGGATACGCGCGATAACCGCGTGACCAACGTGCGCCTGACCGAAGCGGGGCAGTCGGCAACGGAAGCCAGCTTGCCGCGTCGCAACGCGTTTATGCATGACACGATAGCCGTGTTGCCGGACGACGCGCTGAACGCGCTGTCGGGTGCATTGAAGATGCTTGAGGCGAGGATCAGCGAAGTGGCGGCGACGGCTAGCGCAGTTGAGGCTGTCGCTCAAACATCCGAGATAGTGGGCAATGAAGCGCCGCGCCAGCCTTGATCTGCCGGACGGGCACGGTTAAACAAAGTCACCTCGTCGGAGCGGCGCGAAAAACCCGCCCTTCCGCAACACCACGAAAGGCGCGCCTCGTTGCCCGAGAACGCGCCGTTCGCAAAACCCATCAGAAGAACGTTTCAATCACTTCCGTGACGCGATACGCCGGATCGACCACCAGCACCTGACGCCATTTGTCGAACGTCAGACACGGATGCGAGATGTCGAACGCGATCATGTCGCCCACTTTCAGGTCAGCGCCTGCGGGAATCCGCAGATACGCGTGCTGGTCCATCAAGCCGAAAATCTCCCAGCCTTCGCTCGCAGCGATATCGCGCGGTGCTTCGGTGCCCGGACGATAGTGGCGCGCCGGTTCCGGCATGCCGGCGTCGAACGCGGAATCGCGCTTGCCGAGACCGATGATCGCGCGATCCGGTTCGGGAATCGACTGTACATACGCCCACAATTGCAGCGCGGGAAGCAGCCCTTCGCCCATTTTCTTCGCGACCGGATTGCGCGCGAAAATTTCCGTCTGCGCCTTGCGATAGATGCCAACGTCGTGTGTCAGATAGCAGCCGGGACGCAGTACGACCTCGACCTTGCCGGTCTCCGACGCCTTCACGAATTCTTCCGCGACCACGTCGTACCAGGCCGAACCCGCGCCCGACAGCACCGCCGGCGTACGCGCAAAACGGCCTTGCTCGACGAGTTCGCGCGTGACCGCGACCGCGCTTTGCAGAAACTCGCGCACTTCGTGTTCTTCCTTGAGCACGCCTTCATACAACTCGACGCCGGCGAGCTTCAACGTGTCCGGATAGCGTGCAATCGCCTCGAGCACTGCGTTGCGCTGCGCCGCGTCGCGCACGCCCGTGCGCCCACCCGGCACGCCGAGTTCGAGCAGCACTTGCAACTGCTTGTTCACCGACTTGAAAAACTCGCCCAACTGCTCGACGCCTTCAACCGAATCGACGAGGCAGAAGAATTCGAAATCCGAATCGCTCAGCAACTCGGCAACCATCATCATGTTGTGACGGCCGACTAGCTGGTTGGCCATGAGAACACGCGAAACGCCGCCGTGATAAGCCGCGCGCACCTGATGCGCGGTGGCGAGCGTGATGCCCCACGCGCCGTTTTCGAGCTGACGGCGAAACAGCTGCGGCGCCATGGTGGTCTTGCCGTGCGGCGCGAGCTTGACGCCGTATTCCGCGACGAATGCCTGCATCCACTTGAGGTTGTGCTCCACGCGGTCCGCGTACAGCACGGCGGCCGGCAGGCTCACGTCTTCGTTCAGCAGGTTCCACTCGAGGCGCGCGGCATCCGTGAGTTGGATACTGGTGCCCGGAACCATGCCCAAGCCCTTGCTATGAGGATCAATCGTTGCGCCCTGATAGTTTGTAACTTTCATGTCTCCCTGCTCCATCGTCCAGTTAAATTGAATCAAAGTTGACTTTACCATGTTACCGAAAGTACGATGGATGAAGAAATGTTATTTAGTACCACGGTTGGGCGGAGGCGGGTTATAAGCCTTCGCGCGGCCTCCCACAGTCTGCAATGAACTTAACCGCCGAACCGCTGGCTTTCGACATCGTCGCGCGCATTGCCGAATGCGCGCCGGAATTGCGCTCGGCTGAACGCAAGGTCGCCGCGCTGATTCTCGACGATCTGACGGGCGCCTCGCGCGCCAGCATCGGCGCGCTCGCGCAGCAGGCGGAGGTGAGCGTCGCGACCGTGACGCGCTTTGCCAAGGCGGTGGGCTGCCGCGACGTGCGCGAGCTCAAACTGCGGCTCGCGCAGGCGGCCGCCGTCGGGCAGCGTTTCCTGAAGGCCGGCGGTCCGAACGACGCGCCCGAGCCGATCGCGACCCGCGTGTTCGACGAATTGCAAACCGCGCTGGCGCACAACCATCAATTGCTGCGCCAGGCGCCGCTCGGCGACGCGGCCGCCGCCTTGCGCGGCGCGCGCATGATCTACGTGTTCGGCATGGGCGGCGGCTCGACCGCGCTCGCCGACGAGATGCGCTTCCGGCTCGTGCGTCTCGGGCGGCCCGTGGCGACCTATCAGGACGGCTTGCTGCAACGCATGGTGGCGAGCACCGTGTCGCGCGAATGCGTGGTGATCGCGCTCTCCACCACCGGGCGCGTGC
Organism: Paraburkholderia sp. RL18-101-BIB-B; assembly: GCF_046026985.1. NCBI lineage: Bacteria > Pseudomonadati > Pseudomonadota > Betaproteobacteria > Burkholderiales > Burkholderiaceae > Paraburkholderia > Paraburkholderia sp. RL18-101-BIB-B. Next base: position 65,303 of record NZ_JARESV010000008.1, on the reverse strand, counting down.
CCGAGATGGTCGAGAACTGCAAGATCGCGCGCAGCTACGGCGCAACCGTGATCGCGCTGACCGCGCCGGCGTCGCCATTGGCGCGACTCGCCGATTGGGTGATTCCGATCGTGGCCTTTGAAACTGATTTCATTTACAAGCCGTCGTCGTCGCGCTACGCGATGATGATGGCGCTCGATGTGCTCGTCACCGAACTTGCCGTCAGTCAGGGTGACGAGAGCCGCGAATTGCTGCGCCGCATGAAGCATGCACTCGACACGCACCGCGGCGGCGGCGATCGACAACCGTTAGGAGACTGATCCATGCACTCGCATCCCGAAGCCGCTGATACGCTGATCGTCGGCGCGCAACTGTATGACGGCACGGGCGCGCCGCCTGTCGAACGCGACGTCGCGGTTCGCGACGGCCGCATCGTCGCGATCGGCAATCTGTCGAACTGGCTTGCCGAAGAAGTGATCGAGGCCGAAGGCCGCGCGCTGGCGCCGGGCTTCATCGACGTTCACACGCACGACGACACGCACGTGATCCGCTCGCCGCAAATGCTGCCGAAGATCACGCAAGGCGTGACGACGGTGATCGTCGGCAATTGCGGCATCAGCGCGTCGCCGGTTGCGCTGAAGGGCGATCCGCCCGATCCGATGAACCTGCTCGGCGAGCGCGACGCATTCCAGTACCCGACCTTCGCCGCGTATGTCGAAGCGGTGAACGCGGCGCGGCCGGCGGTGAACGTCGGCGCGTTGATCGGGCACACGGCGTTGCGCAGCAACCAGATGGACCGGCTCGACCGCGCGGCGACACCGCAGGAAATCGACGGCATGCGCGCACAGCTCGAAGAAGCGTTGGCCAACGGCGCGCTGGGTCTGAGTTCAGGGCTCGCATACGGCTCGGCATTTTCGGCGCCGACCGAAGAAGTGATGGCCTTGGCCGAACCGCTCGCCGCGGCCGGCGCGTTGTACACCACGCACATGCGCACCGAATTCGACGCGATTCTCGACGCCATGGACGAGGCGTATCGCGTGGGCCGTCACGCGCACGTGCCGGTGGTGATTTCGCATCTGAAGTGCGCGGGTCCGTCGAACTGGGGACGCAGCGAGGAAGTGCTGAATTCGCTCGAAGGCGCGCGCCGTCTGCAGCCGATCGGTTGCGATTGCTATCCGTACAACCGCAGTTCGTCGACGCTCGACGTGAAGCAGGTGACGGGCGATATCGACATCACGATTACGTGGTCGGAGCCGCATCCGGAGATGGCGGGCAAGCTCGTGAAGGAGATCGCGGCGGAGTGGGGCGTCTCGCAGCAGGAAGCGGGCAAGCGTCTGCAACCGGCGGGCGCGGTGTATCACAACATGTCCGAAGAGGACGTGCGGCGCATCCTCTCGCATCCCGCGACCATGGTCGGCTCAGACGGGCTGCCGAACGATCCGCTGCCGCATCCGCGCTTGTGGGGCGCGTTTCCGCGTGTGCTCGGCCACTACGCGCGCGACGCGGGCTTGCTGCCGCTCGAAGAGGCGGTGCGCAAGATGACCAGCTTGTCGGCGCGTCGCTTTGGTCTGGCGCAGCGCGGCGAGGTGCACATCGGCTATCACGCCGACCTGGTGCTGTTCGACCCGGCCAAGGTGCGCGACGCGGCGACGTTCGAGAACCCGCAGCAGGCCGCCGACGGCATCGACGCGGTGTGGGTGAACGGCGTCTTGACGTATCGCAATGGCGAAGTGACGGGCGAGCGCGCCGGGCACTTCGTGGCGCGCGGCGCGGCATCGAAGGGTGACGCGCACGGCGCGTTCTGATTATTTGCCCGATTGAATGATTAATTGATTGATTGCGGCGCGCGCGGCGATTCTGCCGGACGCGTGCCGGACTTTTTGAGGAGTGTGATGATGAAGCGATATGGTGTTGAAGGCGGGAAGGGAACGGGCGGTCAGCATATGCCGTTTGCGCGTGCGGTCGAAGCGGACGGCTGGCTGTTCGTGTCCGGACAGACGCCGATGGAAAACGGCGAAGTGATCAATGGCGGCATCGTCGAACAATCGCACAAGGCGATTCAGAACGTGTTCGCGATCCTGAAGGAAGCCGGCTATGGCGCGGAGCATGTGGTCCGCTGCGGCGTGTGGCTGGATGACCCGCGCGACTTCGCGTCGTTCAACAAGGTGTTCCGCGAGTATTTTGGCGAGAACCCGCCGGCGCGCGCCTGTGTCGTTTCTTCGATGGTGATCGACTGTCGCGTTGAAGTGGACTGTGTGGCTTATAAGAAGCCCACGGCCTAGCTCTGAATACTTAGCCAGTTTCATTCGCCGCGGAATCGCATCGGATTCCGCGGCGAACACGCTGCTATTTACTGCCGCGCCAGCCGCATATTGTCAGGCATCGGCAAGTTGTAATTCGTGCGGAACGGATTGATATCCAACCCGCCGCGCCGCGTATAACGCGCATACACCGCGAGCTTCACCGGCTTGCAGGCCTTCAGCACATCGATAAAAATCCGCTCGACACACTGCTCGTGAAAACCAGTGTGATTCCGATACGAGATGATGTAGCGCAGCAAGCCCGCGTGATCGATCTGCGGGCCCACGTAATGAATCTGCACGCTACCCCAATCGGGCTGCCCCGTCACCGGACAATTCGATTTCAGCAAGTTGGAGAACAGCGTTTCTTCGACCGGTGCCTCATCCAGCGCCGCTTTCAGCAAGGACGCGTCCGGCTGATAAACGTCGGTATCGAGATCCAACCGATCCAGCGACAAACCCTCGAATTCTTCCATCTGCAATTTGCCGAACTCATACGGCGCGGCCAGATGAACGGACACGCTCGCACCGCACGACGCGGACACATCGCGCTTGATCGTGTCGCGCACCGCCTCCATCGACTCGAACGCGGTCTGCGCGAATGAGCCGAGGTAGAGCTTGAACGATTTCGACTCGACGATATTCGGCGAATCCGCCGGCACGAAGAACGTCGCCACCGCGATTTGCGGTTTGCCGCGCGCATTCAGCCACGACAACTCGTACGCATTCCAGATGTCCGTGCCGAAGAACGGCAACTGCGCGCCGATGCCGATCGCCTCGCGCGCATTTTTTCGCGCGATCGGAAACAGCAAAGAAGCGTCGTATTGTTCGGTGTAAGTGGAGGCCTTACCCAGCGGTGATTGTTCGGGTGTCATGATGCGTTCACGATGCCACTCAGCACGTGCCCCGTCGCCGTCACGACGCGGGCCGATTCGCAGTGGCCAATTTGGTCGTCGAAGAAAAAGTCCGGCTCGAACTCGCGCAGGAATGCGCTCTTGTCGAGGCCGCCGAGGAACATCGCTTCGTCGATTTCGATGTTCCATGCCATCAAGGTGCGGATCGCGCGCTCGTGCGCGGGCGCCGAGCGCGCCGTCACCAATGCCGTACGAATATGCATCGGCGCGGCTTCGTCCGCGAGTTTTTGCAACCGGTGCAGCGCTTCGAGTAACGGCTTCAAGGGGCCGTCCGCGAGCGGCAGATCCTTGTTGTGAATCTCGTGGCCGACGAATGCGCGCAAGCCGTCCTTCTGGAATACGCGCTCGGCTTCGTCGGAAAACAGCACCGCGTCGCCGTCGAAGGCAATGCGGATTTCGTCCGGATACTTGCTCGCCATTCTCGCCGATTCGGGCAAGACTCGCGCGGCGGGAAATCCGGCGGCCAGCGCGTCGCGCACGTCCTGCTGATTCGCGGACAGAAACAGCGACGCGTTCAACGGCTTCAGATAGCCGAACGGCGCGCGTCCGCGCGTAAACACTCCGCGCTCGATGGCGAGCCCATGCTCGCGGCACGAGTGGAACGCGCGCAGTCCGCTGATCGGATCGCTGCGCGAAAGAATCACCACTTCGACGCGATGACCGCTGGTGTTCAAGGCCAGCAGCTTGCGGATCAGCGGAAACGCCACACCCGGTTTGGCGGGCACGGTCAGGCGGTCGCGCTGCAACGCTTCATAGGCCTGCAGGTTGCCTTCCTCGTACACGCGGTTCTCTTCCTCGAAGTCGAACAGCGCGCGCGACGAGATTGCCACCACCAGTTTGTCGACAAGCGAAAGAGCCATCTGCGCGTTTCAGTCCTAAGTAATCAAGCGAGGAACAGGCGATATACCGGGTTCTGCGTCTCTTCCCAGTTCGGATAACCGAGCGTGGCGAGAAACTTGTTGAACGCTTCATTCTCGCTGTCCGGCACCTGGATGCCGACCAGAATCGAACTGTAGTCCGCGCCCTGGTTGCGATAGTGGAACAGGCTGATATTCCAGTTCGGCGCCATCGACGAGAGGAATTTCATCAGCGCACCCGGACGCTCGGGAAACTCGAAGCGGAACAGACGTTCGTCGTGTGCCAAAGGCGAGCGCCCGCCGACCATGTAGCGGATGTGCTGCTTGGAGAGTTCGTCGAACGTCAGGTCGACTGTGGCGAAGTCGTGCGCTTCAAACGCGCCCGCGATCTGCGCCGACTCGCTGCGATTCCTGATCTGCACGCCCACGAAGATATGGGCGGAGTTCGCGTCCGCAATGCGGTAGTTGAATTCAGTGACGCTGCGCGTGCCGACCAGTTCGCAAAAGCGGCGGAAACTGCCACGCTCCTCAGGAATCGTCACGGCGAACACCGCTTCGCGCGCTTCACCGACTTCGGCGCGCTCGGCCACGAAGCGCATGCGGTCGAAGTTCATGTTCGCGCCCGACGTGATCGCGATCAGCGTCTGGTTCTCGATGCCTTCGCGTTCCGCATACTGCTTGGCGCCAGCCACCGCGAGCGAGCCGGCGGGTTCCAGCACGCTGCGGGTGTCCTGGAAGACGTCCTTGATCGCGGCGCATAGCGCATCGGTATTCACGAGCAGCACGTCGTCGAGATATTCGCTGCACAGGCGGAAGGTTTCTTCACCGACGAGCTTCACCGCTGTGCCGTCCGAAAACAACCCGACCTCGTTCAGCGTGACGCGCTCACCGGCTTTCAGCGACGCCGCCATCGCGCACGAATCATCGGTCTGCACGCCGATCACCTTGATCTCCGGGCGCACCGACTTCACGTACGCGGCGACGCCCGCCGCCAGTCCACCCCCGCCGATCGGCACGAAGATCGCGTGAATCGGGCCCTGATGCTGGCTGAGAATTTCCATCGCGACGGTGCCCTGGCCGGCGATCACATACGGATCGTCGAACGGATGCACGAAGGTCAGGCCGCGCTCTTCCTGCAGTTTCACCGCGTGTCCGTAGGCGTCGCTATACGATTCGCCGAACTGCACGACTTCGACAGTGGGACCGCCGTGCGCGCGCACCGCATCGACCTTCACCTGCGGAGTCGTCACCGGCACGACGATGATCGCCTTCACGCCCATGCGCGCCGCCGACAGCGCCACGCCCTGCGCATGATTGCCCGCCGACGCCGTAATCACCCCACGCTCCAGCGCCTCGGCCGGAATATGCGCCATCTTGTTGTACGCGCCGCGCACCTTGAACGAGAACACCGGCTGGTTGTCCTCGCGCTTCAGATAAACCGGATTGCGCAGACGTGCCGACAGATTCGGCGCGCGTTCGAGTTCGGTCTCGCGGGCCACGTCGTAGACGCGCGCGGTCAGGGTTTTTTTCAGGTAGTCGTGGGAAGCCATGCGGGCGGCGCGGAGCGCTTGGTGAGACGGGAAAGGGTCAATGATAGCGCCAACGGTGTACGCTCAGGCCCTCGGCTGATGCACTGGCGCCGCGCCGTACAGCGCCGCCCGACCGTTCGGTTGGTCAATCCGGCAGGTGGGGGCCACCTTACGATTCGCCACGAAAGTGCCCAAACCCCCGCCGCTGTTCCGATTTCAGCCGTCAACGCGTGGCGGGATCATGCGGTAGAATTCCATTTTGGAATAAGGATCGGAAGATGCACTGGCAGCCTCGGATCGCCCACTTGATGCCCGCCCCGCGTGAGTCTTGCCCCGCGGCGGAGCGTCACGTCCGCCACGCACGATCGTGTAGTTATATCTGAGCGCCGCGAAGCGACCGGTGTGGGTTTGGCCGTCGGTCGTGCTTCGCTCCCCAAGAAGATTTCCAGCATTGCGCGCCACGCGCACCGTCAGCCGACGCCTCATCGATGAGCGCGCCGGGTTGACCTACCGAGTCGTCCGACATGAACGCACCTCAAGTTTTCGATCCGCACGGGGCCGCCGCCGCGGTGGCCACCGATCCCGAAGCGCGTCTGCGCGAAATTCCCTACAACTACACGTCGTTTTCCGATCGCGAAATCGTCATCCGTCTGCTCGGCGACGAAGCCTGGGCTGTGCTTGCCGAATTGCGTGCGGAACGCCGCACCGGCCGCTCGGCACGAATGCTGTACGAAGTGCTCGGCGACATCTGGGTAGTGCGCCGCAATCCTTACCTGCAAGACGACCTGCTCGACAATCCGAAGCGCCGCGCGATGCTGATCGAAGCGCTGCATCACCGTTTGAGCGAGATCGAAAAGCGCCGCCGCGCCGATCTGACCGAACACGGCGATGAAGCGGGCATCGACCGCGCCGCTCGCGTGGAAACGCTGGTGCAGGCCGCGCGCCGCGCCGTCGACGAATTCGCCAGCGAGTTTCAGAAGACCTATGACCTGCGCAAGCGTGCGACCAAGGTTCTGGGCAAGGTCACGGAAAAGGACAACATCAAGTTCGACGGTCTATCGCGCGTCTCGCACGTAACCGACGCGACCGACTGGCGCGTCGAATACCCGTTCGTCGTGCTCACGCCGGATACCGAAGCCGAGATCGCCGGCATGATCAAGGCGTGTTTCGAACTCGGTCTGACCGTGATTCCACGCGGAGGCGGCACGGGCTACACAGGCGGCGCGGTGCCGCTCACGCCGTTCTCGGCCGTCATCAATACTGAAAAGCTCGAACAACTCGGCGCGGTCGAAATGACCGAATTGCCGGGCGTCGACCGTAAAGTCGCGACAATTTTCTCCGGCGCGGGCGTGGTTACGCGCCGCGTGACCGAAGCGGCCGAGCAGGCCGGCTTCGTGTTCGCCGTCGATCCGACCTCGCTGGATGCATCCTGCGTGGGCGGCAACGTCGCGATGAACGCGGGCGGCAAGAAGGCGGTGTTGTGGGGCACGGCGCTCGACAATCTCGCCTGGTGGCGCATGGTCGACCCGGAAGGGAACTGGCTCGAAGTCACGCGCCTCGAGCACAACATGGGCAAGATTCACGACATCGAAGTCGCGCGTTTCGAGCTCAAATGGTTCGACGGCAACTACGCGCCGGGCGAAAAACTGCTGCGCACGGAAGCGCTCGACATCAAGGGCCGCGTGTTCCGTAAGGAAGGTCTCGGCAAGGACGTCACGGACAAGTTCCTCGCCGGTCTGCCGGGCGTCCAGAAGGAAGGCTGCGACGGGCTCATCACCTCCGCGCGCTGGGTGCTGCACAAGATGCCGGCGCACACGCGCACCGTCTGCCTCGAATTCTTCGGCCAGGCACGCGACGCGATTCCGAGCATCGTCGAAATCAAGGACTATCTGTTCGAAACGTCGAAGCAGGGCGGCGCGGTTCTCGCCGGCCTCGAGCATCTGGACGAGCGCTATTTGCGCGCGGTCGGCTACGCGACCAAGAGCAAGCGCAACGCGTTTCCGAAGATGGTGCTAATCGGCGACATCGTGGGCAACGACGCGGACGCGGTCGCGCAAGCCACCTCGGAAGTCGTGCGCATGGCCAACGGCAAGAGCGGCGAAGGTTTCGTCGCGGTCAACGCCGAGGCGCGCAAGCGTTTCTGGCTCGACCGCAGCCGCACGGCCGCGATCGCCAAGCACACCAACGCGTTCAAGATCAACGAAGACGTGGTGATCCCGCTCGATCGCATGGGCGAGTACACGGACGGTATCGAGCGCATCAACATCGAGTTGTCGATCAAGAACAAGCTGCAACTGGTCGACGCGCTCGAAGCGTTCTTCCAGGCCGGCAAGCTGCCGCTCGGCAAGAGCGACGACGCCAACGAAATTCCGAGCGCCGAACTGCTCGAAGACCGCGTGCAGCAGGCGCTCGATCTGCTCAAGCGCGTGCGCACGCGCTGGGAATTCCTGCGCGACAAGCTCGACCTGTCGCTGCGTGAGGCGCAGCACTATCTGGTCGGTCTCGGCTACGAAGCGCTGGCGGAGAAGTTCGCCGACCGCGCGGATGCGCAGCCCGACGCCACCGTGTTCCATGTCACGCAGGACCGTACGATCCGCGTGTCGTGGAAGCAGGAGATCCGCGCCGAACTGCGGCAGATCTTCAACGGCGGCGAGTTCAAGCCGATCCTCGACGAAGCCCAGGCGATCCACAAGCAGGTGCTGCGTGGCCGCGTGTTCGTCGCGCTGCACATGCACGCGGGCGACGGCAACGTTCACACGAACCTGCCGGTCAACTCCGACAACTACGAGATGCTGCAGGACGCCCACACGGCGGTCGCGCGCATCATGAAGCTGGCGCGTTCGCTCGACGGCGTGATTTCCGGCGAGCACGGCATCGGCATCACCAAGCTCGAATTCCTCACCGACGAGGAGATCAGCGAATTCCGCGCCTACAAGCAGCGCGTCGATCCGCATGGCCGCTTCAATGCGGGCAAGCTGCTCGAAGGCGCCGACCTGCGCAACGCCTACACGCCGAGCTTCGGCCTGATGGGCTATGAATCGCTGATCATGCAGCAGTCCGATATCGGCGCGATTTCCGAGTCGATCAAGGACTGCTTGCGCTGCGGCAAGTGCAAGCCGGTATGCGCGACCCACGTGCCGCGCGCGAACCTGCTGTACAGCCCGCGCAACAAGATTCTCGCCACTTCGCTGCTGGTCGAGGCGTTCCTGTACGAAGAGCAGACCCGCCGCGGCGTGTCGATCAAGCACTGGGACGAGTTCAACGACGTCGCCGATCACTGCACTGTCTGTCACAAATGCGTGACGCCGTGTCCGGTGAAGATCGACTTCGGCGACGTGACCATGAACATGCGCAACCTGCTGCGCAAGATGGGCAAGAAGAAGTTCAACGCGGGCAACGCGGCCGGCATGTTCTTCCTCAACGCGACCAACCCGCAGACCATCAACCTCGCGCGCACCGCGATGATGGGCATCGGCTACAAGGCGCAGCGCCTCGGCAACGACGTGCTGAAGAAGTTCGCGAAGAAGCAGACGGCGCACCCGCCGGCAACCGTCGGCAAGCCGCCGGTCACGCAGCAGGTGATCCACTTCATGAACAAGAAGATGCCGGGCAACCTGCCGAAGAAGACCGCGCGCGCGTTGCTCGACATCGAGGACAACAAGATCGTCCCGATCATCCGCAATCCGAAGACGACCACCGCCGACACGGAAGCCGTGTTCTACTTCCCGGGCTGCGGCTCCGAGCGGCTGTTCTCGCAGGTCGGTCTCGCCACCCAGGCCATGCTGTGGGAAGTGGGCGTGCAAACCGTGCTGCCGCCGGGCTACCTGTGCTGCGGCTATCCGCAACGCGGTTCGGGCCAGTACGACAAGGCCGAGCAGATCGTCACGGACAACCGCGTGCTGTTCCACCGCGTCGCCAATACGCTGAACTACCTCGACATCAAGACGGTGGTGGTGTCGTGCGGCACATGCTACGACCAGCTCGCCGGTTACGAATTCGAGAAGATCTTCCCGGGCTGCCGGATCATCGACATTCACGAGTTTCTGCTGGAGAAAGGCATGAAGCTCGACGGCGTGAACGGCGTGCGCTACATGTACCACGACCCGTGCCACACGCCGATCAAGACGATGGACCCGGTCAAGCTCGTCAATCAGCTGATGGGCTCGGAGAAGGACGGCTACCAGATCGAGAAGAACGATCGCTGCTGTGGCGAATCCGGCACACTCGCGGTCACGCGTCCAGATATTTCGACGCAGGTGCGCTTCCGCAAGGAAGAGGAGATCCGCAAGGGCGCGGCGAAGCTGCGCGGCGTTCCGCTCGTCGCTGAAGCGGGCGCGAACGGGATCAATCCGGCCAATGCATCGGCCGGCTCGGCGGGTGCGCCGAACGGCTCCGTGCTCAAGGCCGGCGACGGCCCGCAGCCGAAGGGCGCCACCGACGTGAAGATCCTCACGAGCTGCCCGTCTTGCCTGCAAGGTCTGTCGCGTTACAACGAAGATGCGGGCATCGAGGCGGATTACATCGTCGTCGAGATGGCACGTCACGTGCTCGGTGAAGACTGGATGGTCGACTACGTGCAGCGTGCGAACAATGGCGGAATCGAGCGCGTGCTGGTTTAATGGCACGACCGACGATTTTTGCCTGAGGACGACGATGGATTGCGTTTTTTGCCGTGAAGATGGCGGCGATGTGCTGTGGCACGACGACACCTTGCGTGTCGTCCTCGCCGACGAACACGATTACCCGGGCTTTTGCCGGGTCATCTGGAACGAGCATGTGGCCGAGTTTTCCGACCTCGACGGAAACGACCGCGATCGCGTGATGAAGGCCGTGTATGCGGTCGAGCGCGCGATCCGGCGCATCCTGCAGCCGGTCAAGGTCAACCTGGCGAGCCTCGGCAACCAGGTTCCGCACGTGCACTGGCACGTGATTCCGCGTTTTTCGAACGACGCTCATTTTCCGCTGCCCATCTGGGCGCCGCGCCAGCGCACGGTGTCCGAAGCCATGCTGTCGTCGCGCCGCGCGCAAGCCACCTTGCTGCGCGAAGCGGTGCGGCAGGAAATCGAACAGGCGCTGGGTTGAGCGACCGCGCACCTATCGTGTCGTGCGTTTGCGGCCGAGGGAGCAGGGAAACTTGAGACGGCGTTTTCTATGAGGTCAATATGAGTGGACTGACTCCCGATACTCCGGTGCCGACCGGCGTGGTCGTGCATTCCAAATCGCGTGTGCTCGAATTGCAGTACGCAAACGGCGAATCGTATCGCCTGCCGTTCGAACTGCTGCGCGTGTATTCGCCGTCGGCGGAAGTGATGGGCCACGGGCCCGGCCAGGAAACCCTGCAGACCGGCAAGCGCGACGTGACGATCACGATGATCGAGGGCGTCGGCAACTATGCCCTGCAGCCGACTTTCTCCGACGGACACGCCACCGGCATCTATTCGTGGGACCTGCTGTACGACATGGCCGTGCGCCAGGATGAACTCTGGCGCGACTATCTCGCCAAACTTCAGGCGGCCGGCGTCGACCGCGATACGCCTATGGTTCAAGCCGGCGCTGCGCACGGGCACTGTCACTGATACGATTCGCCCCGATCGCCGCACTGATGCGGCGCAACATTCAGAATACGCGAAAGGACAAGCGCGATGAGCAAAACCCACTTCGGCTTTCAATCGGTCGACGAACAGGACAAGGCGCAGAAGGTGGCGGGCGTGTTCCACTCGGTTGCCGCCAACTACGACTTGATGAACGACCTGATGTCGGGCGGGTTGCACCGGACGTGGAAGATGTTCACGATCGCCCAGGCCAACGTGCGGCCGGGCTACAAGGTGCTCGATATCGCGGGCGGCACGGGCGATCTGTCGAAGGCCTTCGCGAAGCAGGCGGGCGAAACCGGCGAAGTCTGGCATACCGACATCAATGAATCGATGCTGCGCGTGGGGCGCGACCGCTTGCTGGACAAGGGCGTGATCACGCCGGCGCTGCTTTGCGACGCAGAGAAAATCCCCTTTCCGGACAATTACTTCGATGTGGTCACGGTGGCATTCGGCCTGCGCAACATGACGCACAAGGACGTCGCGCTGGCGGAAATGCGGCGCGTGCTGAAACCGGCGGGGCGTTTGCTGGTGCTGGAATTTTCGAAGGTATGGGATCCGCTCAAAAAGGTCTACGACGTCTATTCTTTTAAGGTGTTGCCGTGGTTGGGCGAACGCTTTGCGAAAGATGCCGAGAGCTACCAGTACCTCGCGGAATCGATCCGGATGCATCCGGACCAGGAAACTTTGAAAACAATGATGGAACAAGCAGGCCTGGACGGCGTCAAATATTACAATTTGTCAGCTGGCGTGGTAGCTTTACATGTGGGGACCAAATACTAGGGTTCCTAACCCATCGATTTTTAAAGGAAAGTACGAAAATGTCCGATTCAGGTGTGTTATCTCCCCGTAAGGTTGGGCGGTCGCTGGTGAGAAGAATCGGACTGATCGCGATGGTCGGCCTGATCATGGCCGGCTCCCTCGCTTCGCTCGATGCGGAAGCTCGCCGCATGGGCGGTGGCCGTAGCATCGGCCGTCAGTCGAATAGCGTGACGCAGCAGTCCGCGCCGTCGCAACCTTCCCAAGGCAATCAGGCCATGCAGCAGCGTGCGCAGCCGGCACCGGCGCCCGCGCCGACACCCGCTGCGCAACCTAACCGTTCGCGCTGGCTCGGGCCGATCGCCGGTTTGGCGGCCGGTCTCGGCATCGCTGCGTTGCTGTCGCACTTTGGCCTGGGCGGCGCGTTCGCCGGCGCCATGGCCAATATCATCGTGATTGCGATTATTGCGATGATCGGTATCTGGCTGATCCGCCGCTTCATGGGCCGCAAGCGCGACTCGGCGCAGCCGGCGTACGCGGGCAGTTCGCCGTCGCTCAACTCGGGCGGTACGGGCTACTCGCAGGAACCGCGCTATAACGCGCCGCCCACCGGCTCGTATCTCGAACCGCAAGGCAATCCGCTGAGCACGCCGACCATCAACGCCGTGCCTGTGGTGCCGGCCGGCTTCGACTCGGAAGCGTTCCTGCGTAATGCCAAGGTCTACTTCGTGCGTCTGCAAGCCGCATGGGACGTCGGCAACATGGACGACATCCGCGAATTCACCACGCCGGAAATGTTCGCCGAGGTGAAGGTCGATCTGTCGTCGCGCGGTGCGCAGACGAATCAGACGGACGTGGTGCAACTGCACGCCGAGCTGCTCGGCGTGGAAGAGCGCGCGAACGAATACTTCGCCAGCGTCCGCTTCTCGGGCCTGATTCGCGAAGCGCCGGGCGCGGCGGCCGAGCCGTTCGTCGAAGTCTGGAACCTGTCCAAGGCGAACCGTGCCGGCGAAGGCTGGCTGCTGGCCGGCATCCAGCAGGTCACGCAGCACTGAAACAGGCGGTGCGATAGAGGCCGCGCGACGGATCAGCGCGTTCTTGAATCGCACCTGGCGTTGGCCGTTCGGCATAGCAAGCCGCAAAGCGAACGGACGTTACAATAGGAACCCGCGCGGGCACCTCGCTCGCGCGGGTTTTTTCTTGCCACTTTCAATGACCCTCGCCGCCAAGCCCTTCGCTGCTGCTGTCAATCATCTGCTCGCCCGCGAATCGTGGGCTCGTGAGCGCCTCGCCCCCTACGCGGGCAAGACCGCGAGACTGTCGTGTCCGCCGGTCGTGTTGATGCTGCTGGTGCAACCGGACGGCTATCTGAGCGCGGTTGCCGCCACCGAGGCGCAACAGTTCGACGTGACCATCTCGGTGCCCTCCGACGCGTTGCCCGCTTTCGTGCAAGGCGGCCAGGCGGCGGTGATGAAGCACGTGAAGATCGAAGGCGACGCCGAATTCGCCACCGTGATCGCCAAGCTCGCCGAACATCTGCGCTGGGAGCCGGAAGAAGATCTGGCCAAGCTCATCGGCGACGGCCCGGCGTGGCGGGTGGCGTCGGTCGTGCGCACGGTCGGCGAACATGTGCAGCGCACCGGGCGCAATCTGCTCGACACCGCCGCCGAATATCTGCTCGACGAGAATCCGCAACTGGTGCGCCGCGCCGCGCTGGAGGATTTCAACGTTGAACTGGCCCGCGCGCGCGACGCACTGGCGCGCGTGGAAAAACGCCTCGAGCGTCTTGAACAGAAGGTCGAAGCCCGCGGCGCCGATGCGCCGGGCGGCGCCGCCACGTCGCGCGGCACGCGCTAGTCACCGGGCACAACTATGCGTTTTCTGCGTTTCCTCAAGATTTTTTTCACGGTCATCCGCTTCGGTCTCGATGAGATGATGCTCAGCCGCATCAACGACCGGCGCGTGCGTCTGCTGCTGCGTATCACCACCATCGGGCGCAAGTTCGATGCGCCGCCGGGCGTGCGTTTGCGGCTCGCGCTGGAAAGCCTCGGGCCGATCTTCGTCAAGTTCGGGCAGGTGTTGTCCACGCGGCGCGATCTGTTGCCGGTGGATATCGCCAACGAACTGGCAAAGCTCCAGGATCAGGTGCCGCCTTTCGATTCGGCGGTGGCGATCGGGCTGGTCGAGAAGTCGCTCGGCGCACCGGTCGACGTGCTGTTCGACGACTTCGAGCGAGTGCCGGTGGCGAGCGCCTCGATCGCGCAGGTGCACTTCGCCACGGTGAAAGCGGGACAGCACGCCGGCAAGGCCGTCGCCGTGAAGGTGCTGCGCCCGAACATGCTGCCGGTGATCGATTCCGACCTCGCCTTGCTGCGCGACATCGCCGTATGGGCCGAGCGTCTGTGGGCCGACGGCAAGCGCCTGAAGCCGCGTGAGGTGGTGGCCGAATTCGACAAATATCTGCACGACGAACTCGACCTGATGCGCGAGGCGGCCAACGGCAGCCAGTTGCGGCGCAACTTCGCCGGGCTCGACCTGCTGCTGGTGCCGGAGATGTACTGGGAGTTTTGCACGCCCACGGTGCTGGTCATGGAGCGTATGGTCGGCGTGCCGATCAGCCAGGTGGAAACGCTGCGCGCGGCCGGCGTCGATATTCCGAAGCTGGCGCGCGAAGGCGTCGAGATTTTCTTCACCCAGGTGTTCCGCGACGGCTTTTTCCACGCCGACATGCACCCGGGCAACATCCAGGTGAGTCTCGATCCGGCCCACTTCGGCCGCTATATCGCGCTCGATTTCGGCATCATCGGCGCGCTGTCGGACTTCGATAAGAACTACCTCGCGCAGAACTTCCTCGCGTTCTTCAAGCGCGACTACCATCGCGTCGCCACGCTGCATCTGGAGTCGGGCTGGGTGCCGCCGACTACCCGCGTCGAAGAACTCGAGAGCGCGATCCGTGCCGTGTGCGAGCCGTACTTCGACCGCGCGCTGAAAGATATTTCGCTCGGCCAGGTTCTGATGCGCCTGTTCTCGACCTCGCGTCGCTTCAACGTCGAAATCCAGCCGCAACTGGTGCTGCTGCAAAAAACCATGCTGAACGTGGAAGGCCTCGGCCGCTCGCTCGATCCCGAACTGGATCTGTGGAAGACGGCCAAGCCTTATCTCGAACGCTGGATGAACGAACAGATCGGCGTGCGCGGCTGGTACGAGCGCCTGAAGATCGAGGCGCCGCAGTGGAGCAAGACGCTGCCGCAGTTGCCGCGCCTGATTCATCACGTGCTGGCCGAGCGCCACGACAACAAGCGCGGCACGAACGACGACATGATTCGCCAGATCCTGCTCGAGCAAAAACGCACCAACCGGCTGCTGCAAAGCTTGCTGCTGTTCGGCGTGGCGGTCGGTGTCGGCGCGGTGCTGGCGCGGGCGTTTCTGGTGCTCGCTTACGGCGGTTGATTGCGATCCCTGCGAGGTAACCAATGAGCGACCCGACCCAACCCTCCGCGCCCGACTTCGAGAGCCGCGACCCCAACTCGCCCGAGTTCTGGAACGAGCGTTTCGAGCGCGGGTTCATGCCGTGGGATCAGGCGGGCGTGCCGTCCGCGTTTCAGTCGTTTGCCGCTCGCCACAGCGGCGCGGCCGTGTTGATTCCAGGTTGCGGCAGCGCGTACGAAGCGGTCTGGCTGGCCGGGCAGGGCAATCCGGTCCGCGCGATCGACTTTTCACCGGCCGCCGTCGCGGCGGCGCATGAGCAGTTGGGCGCGCAGCACGCGCAACTGGTGGAACAGGCGGATTTCTTCACGTATGAGCCGCCTTTCACGCCGGCCTGGATTTACGAGCGCGCGTTCTTCTGCGCGCTGCCGCTCGCGCGCCGCGCGGACTATGCACGACGGATGGCCGAGCTGCTGCCCGACGGCGCGTTGCTCGCGGGCCTCTTTTTCATCGGCGCGACGCCGAAAGGGCCGCCGTTCGGCATCGAGCGTGCGGAACTCGACGCGCTGCTCACGCCGTACTTCGAGCTGATTGAAGACGAAGCGGTGCATGATTCGATTGCCATTTTCGCGGGACGTGAGCGCTGGCTAACCTGGCGCCGCCGCGCCTGACGATGCGGCTGCGGCGCTCCACGGCGACGCGCGCCGTACTTGATTCGGCCGCGGCCGCCCCCACTTAAGCGAGCGGCGGCTGCGTCGAGCGCTTGTCCCCAAAATCCGGGGGAGGGGAATCGTTTGCGGCTATAATTCAAGGCTTTGCAAGCGTTTACTAGATTTCAGTAGGGAAAAAGATCATGCCGATCTACGCTTATCGTTGCGAATCGTGCGGCTTCGGGAAGGACGTGCTTCAGAAGATCAGCGACCCCCAGTTGACGCAGTGTCCCGAGTGCGGGAAAGACACATATCGCAAGCAGGTCACGGCTGCCGGCTTCCAGTTGAAGGGCTCCGGCTGGTACGTGACCGATTTTCGCGGCGGCAATGGCGGCAAGAGCGCGCCTGCCAAGCCCGACGCCAACGGCGCCTCGAATGGCGCTTCGGGCGAGAACGCGGGCGCCAATAACGGCGCCGCGCAATCCGACGCGGCGCCGGCCAGCAGCACGGCTGCAACGCCGTCCGCGCCTGCTGCCGCACCGGCCGCTTCGGCGAGTTCGAGCGATTCCGGCAGCGCCTAGCAGGACTGCCGCCCTTCGGGGCGGCGCACACGCCGCACGTTGGGCTTCGGCCCGCGCGGCTTTCTGGCGGTACACATGACGACGAAAAAAACGACGCTCAAATCGGTGTTCCTGACTGGCCTGCTGGTGCTGGTGCCTTTGGCCATCACACTGTGGGTGCTCGGTCTGATCATCGGCACGATGGACCAGACGCTACTTCTGCTGCCGCGCGCGTGGCAGCCGGAGCGCCTGTTCGGCTTTCGCCTGCCCGGCCTCGGCGCAGTGCTCACGCTCGCCTTCATCTTTGTCGTTGGACTGTTGACGCAGAACTTCATTGGGCAGAAGCTCGTGAAGTGGTGGGAAGTCGTGGTCGCTCACATTCCGGTGGTCGGCCCGATTTACACCAGCGTCAAGCAGGTGTCCGATACCCTGCTGTCGAGCAGCGGCAACGCGTTTCGCAAGGCGCTCCTGATCGAGTACCCGCGCCGCGGCTCCTATACGATTGCGTTTCTGACCGGCATTCCGGGCGGCGACGTAATCAACCACCTGAAAGAAGATCACGTCAGCGTGTATGTGCCGACTACGCCGAATCCAACTTCCGGCTTCTTCCTGATGGTGCCCAAGAGCGAAGTGATCGAACTCGACATGACGGTCGACGCCGCGCTCAAGTACATCGTCTCGATGGGCGTCGTGGCGCCGTCCGCGCCGCCGGCGCCGGTGCGCCGCACGACAGTCGAGCCTCCGCTGTAACGCGGCACGTAGCGTTTTAATGCCACGCGCCGTTCAACCAATGCATAACGAAAGACAAACATCATGTCGATGAGATCTCAATACTGCGGTCTGGTGACCGAAGAACTGCTGGGCCAATCCGTCTCGCTGTGCGGCTGGGTGAGTCGCCGCCGCGACCATGGCGGCGTCATCTTCATCGACCTGCGCGATCGCGAAGGCCTCGTTCAGGTCGTCTGCGACCCGGACCGCGCGGAGATGTTCAAGGCGGCCGAAGGCGTGCGCAACGAGTTCTGCCTGCAGATCAAGGGCGTGGTTCGTGCCCGTCCGGAAGGCACCACGAACGCCGCGCTCAAGAGCGGCAAGATCGAAGTGCTGTGCCACGAACTGATCGTGCTGAACCCGTCGATCACGCCGCCGTTCCAGCTCGACGACGACAACCTGTCGGAAACCACGCGTCTCACGCACCGCGTGCTGGACCTGCGCCGTCCGCAGATGCAGCACAACCTGCGTCTGCGTTACCGCGTCGCGATCGAGGCGCGCAAGTACCTCGACTCACTGGGCTTCATCGACATCGAAACGCCGATGCTGACCAAGAGCACGCCGGAAGGCGCGCGCGACTACCTCGTGCCGTCGCGCACGAACCCGGGCCAGTTCTTCGCGCTGCCGCAGTCGCCGCAACTCTTCAAGCAACTGTTGATGGTGGCGAACTTCGATCGCTACTATCAGATCGTCAAGTGCTTCCGCGACGAAGACCTGCGCGCCGACCGTCAGCCGGAATTCACGCAGATCGACTGCGAAACCTCGTTCCTGTCGGAACAGGAAATTCGCGATCTGTTCGAAGACATGATTCGTCATGTGTTCAAAGAAACGATCGGCGTCGCGCTCGACGAGAAATTCCCGGTCATGCTGTATTCGGAAGCCATGCGCCGCTTCGGTTCGGACAAGCCGGACCTGCGCGTGAAGCTCGAATTCACGGACCTCACGGATGCGGTCCGCGACGTCGACTTCAAG
The DNA here is from genome assembly GCF_046026985.1 of Paraburkholderia sp. RL18-101-BIB-B. Taxonomy (NCBI): domain Bacteria; kingdom Pseudomonadati; phylum Pseudomonadota; class Betaproteobacteria; order Burkholderiales; family Burkholderiaceae; genus Paraburkholderia; species Paraburkholderia sp. RL18-101-BIB-B. The sequence goes on along the minus strand of NZ_JARESV010000008.1, from coordinate 46,998 downwards.
GTGTTCAGCACGCCGGCCAACACGAAAGACGGCCGTGTCGCGGCAATTCGCGTGCCGAAGGGCGGCGAGCTCTCGCGTGGCGACATCGACAGCTATACGGAATTCGTGCGCATCTACGGCGCGAAGGGCCTCGCGTGGATCAAGGTCAACGAAGTGGCGAAGGGCCGTGACGGTCTGCAAAGCCCGATCGTCAAGAACCTGCACGACGAAGCGGTCAAGGCGATCATCGAGCGCACCGGCGCGCAAGACGGCGACATCATCTTCTTCGCGGCGGATCGCGCGAAGGTGGTGAACGACAGCCTCGGCGCACTGCGTCTGAAGATCGGCCATTCGGAATTCGGCAAGGCCAATGGTCTCGTCGAGTCCGGCTGGAAGCCGCTGTGGGTGGTCGACTTCCCGATGTTCGAATACGACGAGGAAGACAACCGCTACATCGCCGCGCATCATCCGTTCACGAGCCCGAAGGACGAGCACCTCGAGTATCTGGAAACGGATCCGGCGCGCTGCCTTGCGAAGGCCTACGACATGGTGCTGAACGGCTGGGAAATCGGCGGCGGTTCGGTGCGTATTCACCGTGAAGAAGTGCAGAGCAAGGTGTTCCGCGCGCTGAAGATCAACGCGGAAGAAGCGCAAGCCAAGTTCGGCTTCCTGCTCGACGCGCTGCAATACGGCGCGCCGCCGCACGGCGGTATCGCGTTCGGCCTGGACCGCATCGTCACGATGATGGCCGGCGCCGATTCGATCCGCGACGTGATCGCGTTCCCGAAGACGCAACGCGCACAGTGTCTGCTCACGCAGGCACCGAGCGAAGTGGACGAGCGCCAGTTGCGCGAGTTGCACATCCGTCTGCGTCAGCCGGAACCGAAGGTGTAACGGCTTGAAGCCAGTCAGTGCTGTCTGAAAAACGACAGCGGAAGCAATCGAAAAAGGCGCGTCATGCGCCTTTTTCGTTTTTTGCGTTACAGTCGATGCAACTGCGTTCGACCGTTTCCTGGACCAATCTCCGACATGTACCGCGCAAGCGTTGCGCCCAGTTTTCACGCCATGCCGAAACCGCCGAAGATTCCGCAATCCGTACTCGTCATCATCCATACGCCCGCGCTCGACGTGCTGCTGATCGAGCGCGCCGATCACGCCGGTTTCTGGCAGTCGGTCACAGGTTCCAAAGACCGGCTCGATGAGCCGCTCGTCGAGACGGCGACGCGCGAGGTCGGCGAAGAGACCGGCATCGTGGTGGGCAGCGCGCAAGTGCCGCATAGCGCGTTGTTCGATTGGCAATATTCGATCGAATACGAGATCTACCCGGAGTTCCGCTATCGCTATGCCGAAGGCGTGATCCACAACACCGAGCACTGGTTCAGCCTGCAAGTGCCGGAGCAACTCGAGGTCACGCTGGCGCCGCGCGAGCACACCGCGTTTCTGTGGCTGCCGTATGACGAGGCGGCGTCGCGCTGCTTTTCGTCGTCGAATGCCGATGCGATCCTGCAGTTGCCTAAAAGGCTGCATGAGCGGTTCAGTGGGCGTGCTGACGTTGGGCATCCCACGGAGCGTGGCCGGTGAGCGTCGGCGGCGCGCGCCGCTTCGCCCGACTGCGGCAATCGCTGCTCGGCCGCCGCTATTGGCAGCGTTACCGCTTCACCAGCGGCAACGACGTCAAGCTGCTGCGTTCCGGCGATGAGTTTTTCAGCGCGCTGATCGCGCGTGTGGATGCCGCGCAGAGCGACGTGGTGCTCGAAACATATATCTTCTGCTACGACAACGCCGGGCAGGCGGTCAGCGCCGCGTTGCTGCGCGCCGCCGCGCGCGGCGTCAAGGTGCGCGCGATCACCGACGGCATCGGCACCGAGCGTTTGCCGATGTTCAACGAGTGGCCCGTCGCCGGCATCGACCATCGCATCTACAACCCGCACCTGTTCGGCCGCTTCGGCTTCTCGCGCACGCATCGCAAACTGGCGGTGATCGACGATCAGTTCGCGTACTGCGGCGGGATCAATATCGTCGACGATTACGAGAACAATGGCGAGAAGCTGCCGTACCGGCGCTGGGACTTCGCGGTCGAATTGCACGGGCCGGTGGTCGCCGATATCCGCCAGGCGTTCGAGGTGCAGTGGCGGCGGATTCGACTTGGGCATCGGCCGATCGAGTCCATGGAGCCGGACCTCGGGCCGAAGACCACGGCCTCGCTCGGCAGCCTGCGGCGCAGGCGCCGGCGTCGCAATGAAGAATTGTGGGCGGGCGGCCAGCCCTGTGTAGCGTTTGTCGCGCGTGACAACCTGATCAACCGGCGCGCTATCGAGAAAGCGTATCTGGCGGCGATCGGCCAGGCGCGCAACGAAGTGCTGCTCGCCAATCCGTATTTCATGCCGGGGCGCAAGCTGCGGCGCGCGCTGGTGTTCGCGGCGCGACGCGGTGTGGTGGTGAAGCTCATCATCGGGCGCAAGGAATTCAAGGCGCTCGATTACGCGGTGCCGTTTCTCTATCGCGCGTTGCTCAAGGCCGGCGTGCAGATCGCCGAGTACGAGAAAACGCTGCTGCACGGCAAGGTCGCGGTGGTGGATTCGAACTGGGCGACGGTCGGCTCGTCGAACCTCGACGCACTGAGCCTGATGCTCAACAACGAAGCCAATGTGGTGCTGGTGAACGACCCGTCGATCGACGCGTTGCGTGAAGCGATCCTCGTCGCCTTCAAGGACTCGCGCCGTATCGACGAAGCGCGCTACGACGCCCGGCCGGCTGGTGAGCGCGCGCTCAACTGGCTCGCCTACACGACCTACCGGGCCGTGATGAAGTTGCTGACGGTGGGTGGGTACGACTGACTCGCGGCAATGCGTTTGCGACCAACGCCTGGTAGGCACGAAGCGGCTCGAACGCAATGCCTGGGCCGCTTTGCTTTGCATCGAAGGACGGCGGGCCGCAGTGATCGCCGTCGATACGTCGGCGGCCCATCTTGCCGCGGCGATGGGTAAAGCCCCGGTCTAGCTGCTCAACCGTTTCGCGGGAAGCTGGCGCTGGCTGTATGGCCGGGACGACAGCCCGTGGTATCCCGGATTGCGTCTTTTCACCCAGATGCGGCGTGGTGACCGGAACGATGTGCTGACGCGGGCTGCCGCGGCGCTTACGCAAACTTTCCCAGCGCACGACAACGCGTCCTGACGCGATCTTCTTTCCTCCTCCATGTTCCGATCGAGCAGGCCTGACACGGCGGCAACGCCACGTCCGGCCTGCGTCTAACGAAACTATCGACGGCCATTCCACCCGGCAATCCCAGCACCGCGTCGTCCTTCCAATAGCCGCGATACGTCAAACGCTTCTGCATTCGCACCGACTTGCTGCATCATGTCGGCCGGCTGCGTTAATCAGAAGAAAGCGTGCACTTAGGCGGGCAACCCCTGTCTCAAGGCAAACTTCAGGCAAACGCCTCTAAAAAATCTCCTTCCTCTGATTGACGGATGCCGCAGAATTGAAACCAGGTTAGAAACCGGTTTCTAATAAAGTCCTTGTTTCGCGGACGGCGGCACTCAATAATAGTACGGCCGTTCGATTTTTCTTTCGGTCACATTAGAACGGTAAAAAGCTATGCGAAAAGGCGAACAGACGCGAGCCGCAATTCTCGACGCAGCACTTGATCTGGCAAGCCGCGACGGACTGGAAGGTCTGACGATCGGGCTGCTGGCTGAGCGCATGCAGATGAGCAAAAGCGGGGTGTTCGCGCATTTCGGGTCGCGCGAGGACTTGCAGGTCGAAGTCGTGCGCGAATATCACCGTCGTTTCGAAGACGAGGTGTTTTTCCCGAGTTTGCGCGAGCCTCGTGGATTGCCGCGCTTGCGCGCGATGATTTCCCGCTGGATCGAGAAACGCATTCAGGAAGTCACCACCGGTTGCATCTACATCAGCGGCGCCGTCGAATACGACGACCGCGCGGATAACCCGGTGCGTGAGCAACTGGTGTCGAGCGTGACGGTCTGGCGTGCGGCGCTCACGCGCGCGATTTCGCAGGCAATGGAAGAAGGGCATCTGCGTGCCGACACCGATCCGCAACTGATGCTGTTCGAACTGTACAGCTTCACGCTCGGTCTGCATCACGACGCGCGCTTCCTGCACTTGCCGGATGCGGTGCGTCTCACGTGGGCCGCGCTGGAAAAATTGATTGTTTCGTATCAAAGCGAAAGCCGTTAGCAGCGCCGCCGCCAATCAGGCGGATTCAGCGGCGCAGAAAGCTCCGATCCACGGACTCGGCTAACGGCCTGGCTTCTTGTCAAACTTGGGAGAGAGTCATGGGACAGTACGCCGCGCCGCTGCGCGACATGCAATTCGTGTTGCACGAACTGCTTAACGTCGAAGCCGAAATCAAGCAGATGCCGAAGCACGCGGATCTCGATGCCGACACGATCAATGCGGTGCTCGAGGAAGCCGGCAAGTTCTGCTCGGAAGTACTGTTCCCGCTCAACCACAGCGGCGATCAGGAAGGCTGCACGTACGCCGGCGACGGCGTCGTGACCACGCCGAAGGGCTTCAAGGAAGCCTACAAACAATACGTCGAAGCCGGCTGGCCCGCACTGGGTTGCGATCCGGCATATGGCGGCCAGGGCCTGCCCGCGTTCGTCAACAACGCGCTGTATGAAATGCTGAACTCGGCGAATCAGGCGTGGACCATGTACCCGGGCCTCTCGCACGGCGCGTACGAATGTCTGCACGCGCACGGCACGCCGGAGCTGCAACAGCGCTATTTGCCGAAGCTGGTCGCGGGCGTCTGGACCGGCACGATGTGTCTGACCGAGCCGCATTGCGGCACCGACCTCGGCATTCTGCGCACCAAGGCCGAGCCGAACAGCGACGGCTCCTACGCGATCAGCGGCACGAAGATCTTCATCTCCAGCGGCGAACACGATCTCGCGGAGAACATCGTTCACCTGGTGCTCGCGCGTCTGCCGGATGCGCCCAAGGGCACCAAGGGCATTTCGCTTTTCATCGTGCCGAAGTTCGTGCCCAACGATGCGGGCGAACCGGGTGAGCGCAACGGCGTGAAGTGCGGCTCCATCGAACACAAGATGGGCATTCACGGCAACGCCACCTGCGTGATCAATCTCGACAACGCCAAGGGCTGGCTCGTCGGCGAGCCGAACAAGGGCTTGAACGCGATGTTCGTGATGATGAACGCCGCGCGCCTGGGCGTCGGCATGCAGAGCCTCGGCCTGACCGAAATCGGTTACCAGAACTCGCTGACGTACGCGAAAGAGCGTCTGCAAATGCGTTCGCTGACCGGCCCGAAGGCGCCCGAAAAGGCGGCCGACCCGATCATCGTGCACCCGGACGTGCGCCGCATGCTGCTCACGCAGAAGGCCTACGCCGAAGCCGCGCGCGCCTTCTCGTACTGGTCCGCGCTGCATATCGACAAGGAACTGTCGCACGCTGACGAATCGGTGCGCAAGGAAGCCGCCGACCTCGTCGCGCTGCTGACGCCGATCCTGAAGGCGTTCCTGTCGGACAACGCGTTCGAGAGCACCAATCACGCCATGCAGATCTACGGCGGCCACGGCTTTATCGCCGAGTGGGGCATGGAGCAGTACGTGCGCGACGCGCGCATCAACATGATCTACGAAGGCACCAACGCGATCCAGGCGCTCGACCTGCTCGGCCGCAAGATCCTCGGCGACATGGGCGCGAAGATGAAGAAGTTCGGCAAGCTGGTGTCGGATTTCGTCGAAGCGGAAGGCGTGAAGCCGGAGATGCAGGAGTTCATCAACCCGCTCGCCGACATCGGCGAAAAGGTGCAGAAGCTGACGATGGAAATCGGCATGAAGGCCATGCAGAACCCGGACGAAGTGGGCGCCGCCGCCGTGCCGTATCTGCGCACCGTCGGCCATCTGGTGTTCTCGTATTTCTGGGCCCGCATGGCACGCGTCGCGCTCGACAAGGAAGCCTCGGGCGATCCGTTCTACAAGGCGAAGCTCGCCACGGCTCGCTTCTACTTCGCCAAGCTGCTGCCGGAAACGGCGATGACGATTCGTCAGGCACGCGCCGGCTCGAAGTCGATGATGGACCTCGAAGAAGCGCTGTTCTAAGCCGCTGTTTTCAAGCGCCAGGCAAACCCATCAAGGCAGGCGCCGCGCGTGTCGAACCCGCGGCGCCTGCCGTCAGCCACACATCGCGAAGCGTCCCATGAAGCTTCGCGACATCGCATAACTCCCCGGAGGAACGACGTGAGCAATCTGATCATTCGCAAGGTAGCCGTGCTCGGCGCCGGCGTGATGGGCGCGCAGATCGCCGCGCACCTGATCAACGCCAAGGTGCCCGTGCTGCTGTTCGATCTGCCTGCAAAAGAAGGCCCGAAGAACGCGATCGCGCTGAAGGCGATCGAGAATCTCAAGAAGTTGTCGCCGGCGCCCTTCGGCGTGAAGGACGACGCGCAATACATCCAGCCCGCGAACTACGACGACGACATCGAAAAGCTCGCCGAATGCGACCTCGTGATCGAAGCGATCGCCGAACGCATGGACTGGAAGCACGACCTGTACAAGAAGGTCGCGCCGCATCTCGCGCCGAACGCGATTTTCGCGACCAACACGTCGGGTCTGTCGATCACCGCGCTCTCCGATGGTTTCTCGGATGAACTGAAGGCGCGCTTCTGCGGCGTGCACTTCTTCAATCCGCCACGCTACATGCACCTGGTCGAGTTGATCCCGACCGCGACCACGCGCCCGGAAATCCTCGATCAACTCGAATCGTTCCTGACGAGCGTGGTCGGCAAGGGCGTCGTGCGTGCAAAAGACACGCCTAACTTCATCGCTAACCGTGTCGGCATTTTCTCGATTCTCGCCGTCGTGACCGAAGCCGCCAAATTCGGCCTGCGTTTCGACGAAGTGGACGACCTGACGGGAGCGCGTCTGGGCCGCGCGAAGTCGGCCACGTTCCGTACCGCCGACGTGGTCGGTCTGGACACGATGGCGCACGTCATCAAGACGATGCAGGACACGCTGAAGGACGACCCGTTCTTCCCGGTCTACGAAACGCCGGCCGTGCTGGCCGAACTCGTGAAGAAGGGCGCGCTGGGTCAGAAGACCGGCGGCGGCTTCTACAAGAAGGAAGGGAAGGCGATCAAGGTGCTCGATCCGAAGACGGGCGAGTACGTCGACGGCGGCGCCAAGGCGGACGAACTGGTCGGCCGCATTCTGAAGCGCCCGCCGGCGGAACGTCTGAAGCTGCTGCGCGAATCGCAGCATCCGCAGGCTCAGTTCCTGTGGGCGATTTTCCGCGATGTGTATCACTACATCGGCGTGCATCTGGAATCGATCGCCGACAACGCGCGCGACGTCGATCTGGCGATCCGTTGGGGCTTCGGCTGGAACGAAGGTCCCTTCGAAGGCTGGCAGACGGCCGGCTGGAAGCAGGTCGCCGAATGGGTGCAGGAAGATATCGCGGCCGGCAAGGCGCTCTCGAACGTGCCGCTGCCGTCGTGGGTGCTGGAAGGTCCAGTGGCCGAGCAGGGCGGTGTGCATACGAACGAAGGTTCGTGGTCGCCGGCTTCGAAGACCTTCGTGCCGCGCTCGTCGCTGTCGGTCTACGACAAGCAGGTGTTCCGTGCACCGCTGGTCGGCGAAACCGCTGATCCGAAGACCTACGGCAAGACGCTGTTCGAAACCGACGCCGTGCGCGCCTGGGTCGACGATCGCGCCGGCGAGAACGACGTGCTGATCGTGTCGTTCAAGAGCAAGATGAACACGATCGGACCGTCGGTGATCGACGGTCTGACGCAGGCGATCGAACTGGCGGAAAAAGACTACAAGGGTCTCGTGGTGTGGCAGCCGACGTCGCTGAAACTCGGCACGCCGGGCGGCCCGTTCTCGGCGGGCGCCAACCTCGAAGAAGCGATGCCGGCGTTCATGATGGGCGGCGCGAAGGGCATCGAGCCCTTCGTGAAGAAATTCCAGCAAGGCATGCTGCGCGTGAAGTACGCGAGCGTGCCGGTCATCTCGGCCGTGTCGGGCATCGCGCTCGGTGGCGGCTGCGAGCTGGCGCTGCATAGCGCGAAGCGGGTCGCGCACATCGAAAGCTATCTCGGTCTGGTGGAAGTCGGCGTGGGTCTCGTGCCCGCGGGCGGCGGCCTGAAGGAAGCGGCATTGCGCGCGGCGGAAGCCGCGACGCAAGTGGGCGCGACCAACGACCTGCTCAAGTTCGTGCAGAAGTCGTTCGAAAACGCGGCGATGGCGAAGGTCTCGGCCTCCGCGCTCGACGCCCGCGCGATGGGCTATCTCAAGCCGTCCGACACGATCGTCTTCAACGTGTTCGAACTGCTCGATGTCGCGAAGAAGGAAGCGCGCGCGTTGTCGGCGTCGGGTTATCGTCCGCCGCTGCGTGTGACGCAGGTGCCGGTGGCCGGCCGTTCGGCGATCGCGACCATCAAGGCGTCGCTCGTCAATATGCGTGATGGCCGGTTCATCAGCGAGCACGATTTCCTGATCGCGAGCCGTATCGCGGAAGCGGTGTGCGGCGGCGACGTGGAGGCGGGCAGTCTGGTCGATGAAGAATGGCTGCTGCAACTCGAACGTCGTGCGTTCGTCGATCTGCTCGGCACGCAAAAGACGCAGGAACGGATCATGGGCATGCTGCAAACCGGCAAGCCGGTGCGTAACTAAGCGACCAACGCGATAAGACTGCATGGGACCAGAGTAAGCGCTAAAGCGCTAACTCTGGTCGACAAAGGAGCTTCAAATGGCAAAGCAATTGCAAGACGCATACATCGTCGCCGCGAGCCGTACGCCGATCGGCAAGGCGCCGCGCGGGATGTTCAAGAACACGCGCCCGGACGAACTGCTGGTGCACGCGATCAAGTCAGCCGTGGCGCAAGTGCCCGGCCTCGACACGAAGATGATCGAAGACGCGATCATCGGCTGTGCGATTCCGGAAGCGGAACAAGGGCTGAACGTCGCGCGCATGGGCGCGCTGCTGGCCGGTCTCCCGAATAGCGTCGGCGGCGTGACGGTGAACCGCTTCTGCGCATCGGGCCTGACCACGCTCGCCATGGCCGCCGACCGCATCCGCGTTGGCGAGTCGGACGCAATGATCGCGGGCGGCTGCGAGTCGATGAGCATGGTGCCGATGATGGGCAACAAGCCGTCCATGTCGCCGCATATCTTCGATCGCAATGAAGACATTGGCATTGCCTACGGCATGGGCCTGACAGCGGAGAAAGTCGCCGAGCGCTGGAAGATCAGCCGCGAGGCGCAAGACGCGTTCTCGGTCGAATCGCACCGCCGTGCGATCGCCGCGCAGCAAGCCGGCGAATTCAACGACGAAATCGCCGCCTACACGATCACCGAGCGCTTCCCGGATCTCGCCACCGGCGAAGTCGGCGTGAAGACCCGCGAAGTGTCGCTCGACGAAGGTCCGCGCGCGGAAACCTCGCTCGAAGGTCTGGCCAAGCTGCGCGCGGTGTTCGCCAACAAGGGTTCGGTGACGGCGGGCAACAGTTCGCAGACGTCGGACGGCGCGGGCGCGTTGATCGTGGTGTCGGAAAAAATGCTGAAGGAATTCAACCTGACGCCGCTCGCGCGTTTCGTCAGCTTCGCCGTGCGCGGCGTGCCGCCGGAAATTATGGGCATCGGTCCGAAGGAAGCGATTCCGGCCGCACTGAAGGCCGCCGGCCTGAAGATCGACGACCTGGACTGGATCGAGCTGAACGAGGCATTCGCCGCGCAATCGCTGGCGGTGATTCAGGACCTCGGTCTCGATCCGGCGAAGATCAACCCGCTCGGCGGCGCGATCGCCCTCGGCCATCCGCTGGGTGCGACGGGCGCGATTCGTGCGTCGACCGTGGTGCATGGCTTGCGCCGCCGTAACTACAAGTACGGCATGGTGACCATGTGCGTCGGCACGGGCATGGGCGCGGCGGGCATCATCGAGCGCCTGTAAGCATGTCCACCCCGGCGTTCACTCCGGTGGTCGCTTCGGTTCCAGAGGGAAGCCCAAGGGCGACCCGCTAAGAACCGCGGAACGGTTCGCAGGCCACCCAGCTTGCGAACCGTTTTTACATTTTCAGCAGGAGTACGAGGAGATGACGATGGATATCCTGGTCGAGCGCGCCAACGGCGTGCTGACGATTGCCTTCAACCGGCCCGACAGGAAAAACGCGATTACGGCCGCGATGTACCAGACGATGGCCGACGCGCTGGTCGAAGCGCAAGGCGACGCGTCCGTGCGCGCCATCCTGATTCGCGGCAGCGCGGGTATTTTCAGCGCCGGCAACGATCTCGAAGACTTCATGAAGACGCCGCCGATGGGCGAAAACGCGCCGGTGTTCCAGTTCCTGCGCGCGATCAGCTCGGCGGAGCAGCCGGTGGTGGCGTCGGTGGCGGGGCCGGCGGTCGGCATCGGCACGACCTTGTTGCTGCATTGCGACCTGGTCTACGCGGCCGACACCGCGAGCTTCTCGCTGCCGTTCACGCAACTCGGCCTCTGTCCGGAAGCGGCGTCGAGCCTGCTGTTGCAGCGCGTGGCCGGCTACCAGGCGGCGGCGGAGAAACTGCTGCTCGGCGAAGCATTCGACGCCGCCGAAGCGCAGCGCATGGGTTTCGTGAATCGCCTGCTGCCCGCGGCCGAAGTCGACGCGTTCGCTGTTTCGCAAGTCGCGAAGCTGGCTGCGTTGCCGGCTTCGTCGCTGCGCGTGACCAAGAGCTTGATGAAGCGCGCGAGCCATCAGGAACTGCGAACGCAGATGTCCGAAGAAGCCGTGCATTTCGGCAAGATGCTGCTCGCGCCCGAAGCACGCGAGGCGTTCAAGGCGTTCTTCGAGAAGCGCAAGCCGGACTTCCGGCAATTCGACTGAGTGCCGTGCCTGAGCGCGTCGGGCGCTCAGGTATGCAGCCGCTTCAACCGCTCAAGGCTGCGCCGGCTGCAACGTATCGTAGTCGACGTAGCTTTTCTCGCGGCAGAAGCTCACCAGCCGCACGCCCGCCTTGCGGGCAATCGCAATCGCCAGCGACGACGGCGCCGAGATCGTGGCGACCATCGGCACGTCGACGCGCGCGGCCTTGCGCACCAGCTCGTAGCTGGCGCGGCTCGACAGAAACACAAAGCCTTCCCTGGTATCGACGCGATCGAGCACGAGCTGGCCGATCAGCTTATCGAGCGCATTGTGGCGGCCGACGTCTTCGAACGCATGGCGGATCGCGCCCGCCGCGTCGCACCACGCGGCGGCGTGCAGGCCGCCGGTCAGCCGCGTCAGCGCCTGATGCTCGGGCAATTCGCGGGCGGCGCGCGCGATCGCGTCCGGCGCGAGCCGTTGCAGAAAACCGGTGTCCGGCACACGCTCCGGTTCCAGATCCAGCAGATCGATGCTTTCGATGCCGCAGACGCCACAGCCGGTGCGCCCGGCGAGCGCGCGACGCTTTTCCTTCAAAGCGACGAACGCCTGCTGCACCACCTGTAACTGCACTTCGGCATGCGGCAATTCGCCGTCATCATGCAGCTCGACCTCGATGTCCTGAATGTCGCTGCCGCGCGCCACGATCCCTTCCGAAATCGCGAATCCGACCGCGAACGCCTCCAGATCGCGCGGCGTGCACATCATCACCGCGTGCGAAATGCCGTTGAAGACGAGCGCGACCGGCCACTCCTGACCGACGTGGTCGGTGACGGTTTCGACCGCCGCGCCGCGGTGCCGGCGCACCTGGCGCTCCACGGCGCCCGGCTGCCCGGCTGTTTCCAGTTCGTTCAAGCTAGTTCACTCCTTTGCCATGCTGCGCGCGTGTGGGCGGTTGGCGGCCCGGTATGTTGCCGCCGGCCATGCCGCCGTCGCGCGAATAAGGTTCTAAAATACCCCAAGCTGGGCTTGCGTGTTGGCCGCCATCCACGAGGGACATTGTCATGGGACTCAACGAAGCACCGCTTCTGTTCAACTTCGAGGTCGAGTCTTCGGAGAATTTCACCTACATCCCGATGTCGGTACGCTTCAATCTCGACCGGTTCGGGCTGCGCATCTCGCTCGATCAATGGCAAACGCTGCCGCTCGAAGACCGCAAGCTGCTGGCGCGTTTCCCGGTCGAGGAAGACGCGGAGATCGAGCCGAATTTCGATCATGCCCTGTTCGAAATGCTGCGTACCCACGCGAACATCGAGCCGGAGTGGTTCACGCCCGAGGACGCGCCCGCCTGGCGCCGCACGGACAGTGTGCCGGACGGCATCGCGCATCAGGCGCAACTGGCCGGTCTCGCCGCGCCGGGCGTCGCCCAGTGGGCCGAACTGGAGCCGTTCAAGCGCTACGTGCTCGCCAAGCTGTCGCGCAAGCCGGAGGCCAATCACGACTTCGTCCCGGCCATGAAGGAATTCGGCGCGGCCGGCTAGGCGCGGCCGGCTAGGTGCGGCCGGCTAGGCGCGGCCGGCTAGGCGCGACCCGCCAGTTTTTTTCACTCGCTACCCTCAATCTGTTCCGAACTCTGCCGTTATCCATGGGTTGGCGCGTAAAGAGTCTCGTATCGATGCGGCCCGACGCATCGAAAGCGACCGCGCGCTCCCGCCCGCAGAACGATTGACGTTCGGAACCCATGACTCCTTTTTTATCGAAGCGGCTGCTGATCAACCTGGCGGTCGTTGCCGCGGCGATCGGCGCGAACGCGTTCGTCGCTTATACGCAGATTTGCGGCCAACGCGACGCTGACGCGCGCATGCTGCGTTCGACGAGCGTGCGCGAGGATCTCGACGCCTACCGGGCGGTGCTTGACGGCGGCCTTGCCGCGCTCGGCCGCTTCGAGGCGTCGGGCGAGGCGGCGCCGGCTGGCGCGGCCACCGCCATGGCGACGACGCTCGCGGGTCTGGAGCGCGATCTGCGCCGTGAACTGGCCGGCGAGCCCGCCATGCTCGACGCACTCGCGAAGCTGATCGCGGACAGCCACGCGTTGCAACACGACATCGACGACGCGCTGCTCCAGAGCGGCAATGCCGTGCCGGACGCCTCGCGCGCGTGGGCGGCCTCGACTTACACCCATCTCGGGCTCGGCCTGGATCGCGTCGAAGACGGCCTCGCGGCACTGCGCGGCGCGGAGAGCCGCGCCTTGCAGGCGTCGCTCGCGGCCTCGGCGAGCGAAACGCAGCGGGCCATGTTCCTGCTGATCGTGACCATGCTGGGCGGCAGCGTGCTGCTGATCGTCACGTTCGGCGCCCGCGAAAACAGCGCGCGCGAGAAGCTGCGCACCGTGCGCGCGCTCGGCCGCCACGACGAACGCTTTCGCGGCCTGTTCGACGACCATCCGGTGCCGATGTACATCTTCGATCGCGAGACGCTGCGTTTTCTCGCCGTCAACGCGGCCGCGATCCAGCAATACGGCTACACCGAAAGCGAATTTCTCGGCATGACGATTCGCACGATCCGGCCGAACGGCGAAATCTCGCGTCTCGAATCGCATATGCAGCGCAGCGACGCGGGCCAGCACGGCCGCACCATGGCGGGCATCTGGCATCACCGGCGCAAGGACGGCTCGACGATCAGCGCCGACATTTCGTATCACGCGCTGAACTTCATGGGCCGCGCGGCGTTCTTCGTGCTGGCCGACGACGTCACCGACCAGATCAACGCCGAAGCCGAAGCGCACCGTTCGAACCAGATGCTCGAAGCGGTGATCGACAATATTCCGCAGCGCATTTTCTGGAAGGACATGGAGTCGCGCTATCTCGGCTGCAACATGGCGTTCGCGCGCGATGCAGGGCTCGCATATCCCGAGCAGGTGGTGGGCAAGAGCGACGCCGACATGCCGTGGCGCGACTTCTCGACGCTGCTGAACGACCACGACAAGGAAGTGGTGAGCACCGGCGTGCCGAAGATGAACTTCGAAGTCGATCTGGTGATCGACGGCGTGCATCGCACCACGGTCACGAGCAAGCTGCCGTTCACCGACGGCGACGGCCGCGTGATCGGCGTGCTCGGTTCCTACACGGACATCACCGAGCGTAAGCGTGCCGATCTTGCCTTGCGTCTGCAAAGCCGCGCGCTCGATGCCAGCGTCAACGCGATTCTGATCACCGCGCCGTCGCCGACCGGCAATCTGATCGAGTACGTGAATCCGGCGTTCATGCGCATTACCGGCTATGACCCCGCCGAGGTGATCGGCCACGATTGCCGCGTTCTGCAGCGCGACGACCGCGAGCAGGAAGGCGTCGCGCTGATCCGTCAGGCGCTCGCGGCGAACCGCGAAGTCAGCGCGGTGGTGCGCAACTATCGCAAGGACGGCGCCCTGTTCTGGAATCAGCTTTTCATCGCGCCGGTGCCGAATCAGGAGGGGGTGATCACGCATCACATCGGTGTGATCAACGACGTGACCGATCTGATGCGCTATCAGGAACAGCTCGAATACCAGGCCAACTACGACAGCCTCACGCGTCTGCCGAACCGCAATTTGCTGCGCGACCGCTTGCAGCATGCGTTGATCGTCGCGCAACGGCATCACAAGGGCGTCGCGGTCGTGTTCATCGATCTGGACGGCTTCAAGAACGTCAACGACAGCCTCGGCCACAGTGTCGGCGATCGTCTGCTGAGCGTGGTCGCCGAGCGTCTCGCGCGCTGCACGCGTACCAGCGACACGGTGGCGCGGCACGGCGGCGACGAGTTCGTGATCGTGATGACCGACACCGTCGACGAACAGTCGCTGATCGCGTGGATGGAGCGGGTGCGCGCGTCGATCTCCGAGCCGGTGTGGCTCGACGGCACCGAGCTGTATGTTGGATGCAGCATGGGTGCGAGCCTGTTCCCGCAAGACGGCGAGGACGCCGAAACGCTGATGAAGAAGGCCGACCTCGCGATGTATCGCGCGAAGGACATGGGCCGCAACACGTTCCAGTTCTATCAGCCGGAGATGAACGCGAGTGCGGGCGCGCGCCTGAATCTCGAGCGGCGTTTGCGCCGTGCTTTGCGCGACAACGAATTCCTGTTGCACTACCAGCCGCAGGTGGACATCGAGAGCGGACAGATTGTCGGCACCGAGGCGCTGGTGCGCTGGCGCGATCCGGAAGTCGGGCTGGTGCCGCCGTCGTCGTTCATTCCGGTTGCGGAAGAAAGCGGGCTGATCGGGCCGCTCTCGGAGTGGGTGCTGCGCGAGGCGTGCCGCCAGAACAAGGCCTGGCAGGACGAGGGTTTGCCGCCGGCGCGGGTTTCGGTGAATCTGTCGGCGCGGGTGTTCCAGCAACGCGATATCGCCAAGCTGGTCATGCAGGTGCTGGCCGAGACCGGCCTAGAGCCGCAGTACCTCGAACTCGAATTGACCGAAAGCACCATCATGCGCAATGCCGAAGAAGCGGTATCGATGCTCAACGAACTGCATGCGCTCGGCATCGGCCTCGCCATCGACGACTTCGGCACCGGCTATTCGAGCCTCAGCTATCTGAAGCGCTTCCCGGTGGATCGGCTGAAGATCGACCGCTCGTTCGTCTCCGACATCGGCGTGTCGGGCGACGACGAGACGATCACCTCGGCGATCATCGCGCTCGCGCATTCGCTGAAGTTGCAGGTGATCGCCGAAGGCGTGGAGACGTCCGCGCAACTCGACTTCCTGAAAGAGCGCGCGTGCGACGAGATGCAAGGGTTCTACTTCGCGAAGCCGTTGTCGACGGACGCGATTTCCGAGTTGCTGCAAGGCGGCGTGGGGCGCGAACTCGCGACGGTTTGAGCGCTCGCGCCGCGGCGCTTACTCTGCCGGCGTGTCCAGGAAAACCGGCAGACCTTCCGCCAGTTCGGAGAACGACTGCAGGAAGGGATGCTCCGTCTTGCTGACCATCCCCGGCAGCATCATCTGCGTGAAGTGCCAGGCGACCGCCACGGTGACGTCGGCTGCGTCGAACTGGTCCGCCTCGATCGGCAGCGCCGCCGCCGCGAGTTCGCGTTCGAGTTCGGCGTAAGCGGCGAACAACTGCGTGCTCACGCGATCCACCCACGGCTCATGCTGCTTCTCCGCCGGCCGCAGATTGCGTTCGTAGACGATCTGCACACTCTTCTCGCACGCGGCGAGCGCGAGGCCCGTGAGGCGGGCGGCGCGCAAGGCGGCGTCGGGCCGCGTCGGCAACAGCCGCTGGTTCGGCCCGGCGAGCGTGGCGAGGTACTGGAGAATCACCGTCGAGTCCATCACGGTCTGGCCGTTGTCGGCGATCAGCGTGGGCGCCTTGACGACAGGGTTGATTCTCGCGAACTGGTCGTAGGTGCTGAACACCGAGATCGACTCGTGCTCGAAGTCGAGCTTCAGCAATTTGAGGCAGATAGCGACCCGGCGTACGTACGGCGAATCCAGCATTCCGATCAGTTTCATCTCATTCCCGTTAGAACATCTATCATGGCACGCCCGAGCCCGCTGTTGCCGTGGTTCCCCTGCCTACATGGGGCCGGGCGCATCGAACCGATAGATTAAGCATCTCCGCACTGCAAAAAAAGCGACAATTAACGACGATTTAGGTCAGAATTTCTTACATGAAGCCGATCCCGCCCTTGACCGCACTGCGTTGCTTCGAGGCCGTCGCTCGCCTGGGCGGCGTCACGCAGGCCGCGCGCGAGTTGCATGTCACGCACTCGGCGGTGAGCCAGCAGATCAAGGTGCTGGAAGATTCGATGGGCGTCGCGCTCTTCATGCGTGAGGCGCGCGGGCTGCGGCTGACCGAGGAAGGACGGCTCTACGCGCTCGACATCCGCATGGCGCTGCGCGACATCACCCATGCGACACGCCGTGCACAGGCGCGCCCACATGAAAGCGAACTGGTGATCACCACCTTGCCTTCGTTCGCTCAGCATTGGCTCGTGCCGCGCCTCGCCAGTTTTCGCGACGCGCATCCGTACTACCGGATCCGCTTGCAGACGAGCTTGCAGGTCGAGGATTTTCGCCACGGCGCGAGCGACATCGGCATCCGCATGGGACAGGGGCATTGGCCCGACGTCGCGCAACAGAAGTTGTTCGACGACGAGATGGTGGTGGTCGCCGCTCCGCATTTCGCACTGGCGCCGCATGGCCGCTTGCCCGTCACCGCCGAGGACGTGCTGGCCTGTCCGCTGCTGTCGAGTCCCGATACGCCGTGGCATGACTGGTGTCAGGCAGCTCAGGTGACGGAGCCGGCCGAGGGAGCCGTGGTGCTGTCGGCGAACGACTCGAATATCGTGATCGGCGCCGTGCTGCAAGGCCAGGGCGTCGCGCTCGAAAGGCGCAGCCTGGTCGCTTATGCGCTGGCGCGTGGCGAGCTGGTGCAAATCACCGATATCCGCGTGCCGTACCGTTATCCCTACTGGCTGGTCTGGCAGCAACGCGAAATGCTCAATGCCTCGCAGGCGCATTTCGCGCAGTGGATCGAAGGGCAGGTCGACGCTTATCTGCGCAGCAACGGCGCGCCTGCGGTCTCGAGTCGTGCGGGTTAGCGCGGAATCGTGCGCGTATTCGATTTGCGCGGGCGTTTCGGTCGGATATATTCGTGATTCCCGACTCAGACTGCGCTGGGAACCACGAAGCGCACCGATTCACGCGGCGTTGCGCCCGATTTTCGCTGCTCGCACCAGGTCATGGGCGTTTCGCCGTCGACTATCCGCCAATCCGACTGATCCGACTGGAGAGAACAATGACGTCGTCACCTGCAAAGAAACTGTCTGTGTTGCTGGCATCGGTTGTACTGAGCGTGGCTTGCGCCGCGCCGGCGTTCGCGCAAAGCGGCGGCGGTGGCGGTCCGGCGGGCAGCGATTCCGACGCGGCCATTCCGTCGGCCGCATCGAAGGCGGCTCCGAGCACCAAGGCTCAGCGCAAGGCCGCACGCAAGGAGGCGCGGGCGAAGAAAAACGCCGAGTTGAAACAGCTGGAGAGCAACGGCTATCAGCCGTCGCGCAACGATCCGAATTATCCGAACGACATTCAGAACGCGCAGAAGAAGGCGGGGATTGGCGCGGCGGCGAGCCAGTGACCTTGTACCAAGCCTGAAGAAACCGAGGCGCCGCGGCGCCTCGTTTTTTTACCGCGACCCGCTCAATCCAGCAGCGGCAACGCGCGCGGGCGCCGGTCGCTATCGGTGGCGACATAGGTCAGCGTGGCTTCGGTGACCTTCACGAGATCTTCGGTGAGGCTCATGCGCTGCGCGTAGACCTCGACCGCCACCGTGACTGACGTATTGCCCGTCTTGACGATGTCCGCGTAAAAGCTCAGCAGATCGCCGACGAACACCGGCTGCTTGAACACGAACGAATTGACCGCGATGGTCGCCACCCGCCCGTTGGCGCGGCGGCTTGCCGGAATCGAGCCGGCAATGTCCACTTGCGCCATGATCCAGCCGCCGAACACGTCGCCGTGGACGTTCGCGTCCGAGGGCTGCGGCACCACGCGCAGCGCGCAGTGCTTTTGCGGGAGTTGAAGAATATCGGTCATCGGGGCACCCTTGAGAAACGTGTTGGCTCGGTCGGCTCGACCGGCAGGCGGGGCATTTCACGACAACGGTACGGCACGCACCGCGCGGCCAACGTGCCACCCACGGCGGGCCAACCCATGAAAAGCGGCGCCAGCCGGCTTCTGCGACAATAGAAAGATCAGGAATTGTACGGGAAAGCGCCCAGCGAGGTCGCGCGACAACAAGCAGTGTGCCTCGCCGGGCATGCCGCGGTCGCCGCGTCGCTGCGAACTCCGGCATCTCCACACTCTCCCCAGCCGATCTCCATGCGCCGCACGCCCTCGTCCGAACCCTCGCCGATCTCCACCCAGCCGCGCAACGACTGGCAGACGATCCTGTCGCTGCTGCCGTATCTCGCCACGTATAAATGGCGGGTCGGTTTCGCGCTGAGCTGCCTGATCGGCGCGAAGGTCGCCAATCTCGGCGTGCCGATCGTGATGAAGCGGATCGTCGACAGCCTCGCCTCGGTGCAGCATCTCACCGCGCTCGGCCGTGCTCACGATTCGCCGGCCATCGTGTTACTGGGCGGCGTCGGCCTGCTGGTGGTCGCGTATGCGGTGGTGCGGCTGTCCACGTCGCTGTTCACCGAACTGCGCGAGATTCTGTTTTCGAAGGTGACCGAAAGCGCGGTGCGCCAACTCGCGCTGAAAGTGTTCCGCCATCTGCATGCGCTGTCGTTGCGCTTTCACCTCGAACGGCAGACGGGCGGCATGTCGCGCGACATCGAGCGCGGCACGCGCGGCATCACGCAGTTGATCTCGTACTCGCTTTACAGCATTCTGCCGACGCTCGTCGAAGTCGGGCTCGTGCTCGGCTTTTTCGTCGTCAAGTACGAGGCGTATTACGCGGTGGTCACGTTCATTGCGCTCGCCGTGTACATCGTGTTCACGGTGAAGGTCACGGAGTGGCGCACGCATTTTCGCCGCACCATGAACGATCTCGATTCGAAGGCGAATTCACGCGCGATCGATTCGCTGCTGAACTACGAGACAGTCAAATACTTCGGCAACGAAGAGTGGGAAGCGAGCCGTTACGACGAAAACCTCAAGCGCTATCGCACGGCGGCGATCAAGTCGCAGCGCTCGCTGTCGGCGCTGAACTTCGGGCAGCAGGCGATTATCGGCACGGGGCTCGTGTTCATTCTGTGGCGCGCCACGCAAGGCGTGATGGCCGGGCGTCTCACGCTCGGCGATCTGGTGCTGATCAACACTTTCATGCTGCAGCTTTATATTCCGCTGAATTTTCTCGGCGTGGTGTATCGCGAGTTGAAGCAAAGCCTCACCGACATGGACCGCATGTTCACGCTGCTCGGCGCCGCGCGGGAAGTGCCCGACCTGGAGGGTGCGCCCGCGCTGCGCGTGAACGGCGCGCAGGTGCGCTTCGAGCGCGTGAACTTCGCGTACGAACCGGCGCGCCAGATTCTGCACGACGTGAGCTTCACGATTCCGGCGGGCACCACCACCGCAGTGGTCGGCCATAGCGGTTCGGGCAAATCGACCCTCGCGCGGCTGATGTTCCGCTTCTACGATCTTGACCGCGCGATGGGCGGCGCGATCACCATCGACGGTCAGGATATTCGTGACGTCACGCAGGATTCGTTGCGCGCGTCGATCGGCATCGTGCCGCAGGATACGGTGCTGTTCAACGATTCGATCTACTACAACATCGCCTACGGCCGTCCCTCGGCAACGCGCGAGGAAGTGATTGCGGCGGCGCGCGCGGCGCATATTCACGAGTTCATCGAAGGCTTGCCGAAGGGCTATGAAACGCCGGTCGGCGAACGTGGCCTGAAGTTGTCCGGCGGCGAAAAGCAACGCGTGGCGATTGCGCGGACCATCCTCAAGAATCCGCCGATCCTGCTATTCGACGAAGCGACCTCCGCGCTCGATTCACGTTCCGAGCGCGCGATTCAGCATGAGCTCGATCAGATCGCCCGCGAGCGCACGACGCTGATCATCGCGCACCGGCTTTCGACGGTGGTGCACGCGCAGCAGATCATCGTGATGGACAAAGGGCGGATCATCGAGCGCGGCACGCATGCGGAACTGCTGCGCGCGAACGGCCTGTTCGCGCAGATGTGGGCCTTGCAGCAGCAGCGCGCGGCCGAGGCGCCGGAGGCGGTGGAAGCAGTGGGTGCGGGAGAGGGTGGGCAATAAAACTTGTGCGGTGGTTTTTTGCGTTGTCGTTCGGCAATGCAGCGTGATGCGAAATTCCGGCGCCGAACGCGTCGCGCTCAACGCGTGCGCAAACGCTGATCGAGCTCGCCCAACTGCGCCGGCGTGCCGACGTTCTCCCACAAGCCCTCATACAACTCGCCGCTCGCGAGACCGCGTCCGATCGTGTCGCGGTAATACGGCGTGAGCGCGCGCCGCGTGCCGCGCGGCAGATCGCGGAACATGCGCGTGTCGTATAGCCCGATGTTGCCGAACGTGAACCGTGGTCGGGCGTCGAGCGAGAGCGCGCCGTCAACCAGACCGAAGTCGCCATTCGGATGAAACGCCGGGTTCGGCACCATCACCAGATGCATGCCCGGCTCGCGCAAGGCCCGCAATCTTTCGGCGTGCACATTCAGCGTGGCGTAATCGAAGTCGGCATACACGTCGCCGCTGACCGCGACGAACACTTCGCTCGCGCCGTCATCCTCCAGCAGCGGCAACGCCTGCACGATGCCGCCCGCGGTCTCCAGCGCCTCGTTCTCGGCCGAGTAGCGCAACTGGACTTGCCAGCGCGAGCCGTCGCCAAGCGTGGCTTCGATCTGCTCGCCGAGCCACGCGTGGTTGATCACAATGGTTCGAAAGCCCGCAAGCGCGAGCCGCTCGATCTGCCACACGATCAGCGGCTTGCCGCCCACGTCGAGTAAAGGCTTGGGGCATGTGTCGGTCAACGGACGCATGCGCTCGCCGCGGCCCGCGGCGAAAATCATCGCTTTCTTCAGGGACATCGTCATCGGTCAGAAGGTGTAGCCGACTTCGTTCGCGCGGCCCTCGAGATCGTCGAGGAGCTTCGCGAACGGACGCAGCGGTGCATAGCGCTCGGCAACCTTGCGCGCATAGCCGATGAAACGCGGCAGATCCTTCATGTAGTGCGGTTTGCCGTCGCGATAGTTGATCCGGCAAAAGAGCCCCAGCACCTTGATGTGCCGTTGCAGACCCATCCATTCGATCTGGCGATAGAACTCGCCGAAATCAGGATCGACCGGCAGGCCGGCTTTTTTCGCCCGCTCCCAGTAGTACACGAAGCAATCCAGCTCGAACTCTTCGTCCCAGCTCAGGAACGCATCGCGCAACAGCGAGGCGACGTCGTAGGTGATCGGACCGTACACCGCGTCCTGGAAGTCCAGCACGCCCGGGTTCACCGGGTTCGGCTCGGCGGCGATCATCAGATTGCGTGGCATGAAGTCCCGCAGCATGAACACCTGCGGCTGCGCGCGGGCGCTCGCGATCAGCAGCGCGAACGTGCGATCGAGCACGCCGCGTACCTTTTCGTCCGCTTTTTCGTCCGTCCCGCGGCCCAGATGCCGGCCGAGGAACCACTCCGGCATCAACTCCATCTCGCGGCGCAGGAAGGCTTCGTCGAACGGCGGCAGCACGTCTTCCCGCGAGGTGAGTTGCCAGCGGATCAGCGCGTCGAGCGCGTCGCGCATCAGCGCACGGGCACGGCGCGGGTCGTCCGCGTTTTGCGCTTCGGTCAGCGCGCCGAGGTACGAAGCCGTGCCCAGATCGGTGACGAGCATGAAGCCGGCCTCGAAATCGACCTCCAGCACGCGTGGCACATGCACGTCGGCGGCCGCGAGCAACTGCGCGACCTGCACGAATTCGCGGCACTTTTCGGGCGGCGGGGCATCGACGGCGATCAGCGTGCCGTTGCTTTCGCCTTCCGCCGCCTTACCGGCCAGGCGGAAATAGCGGCGAAAACTGGCGTCGGACGAAGCCGGGACAAGTGTGTCGAGCTCGAGCGCATAGCGCGCCACGTGGCCTTTCAGCCAGGCTTTGAGCAGTTCGAGACGGGTATCGGTGGAGTCTTGGGATGGGGGCAGCGTCATGAAAACCGGCGGCAAATTCAGAGGGGCAACGTCTTGCCATATAATACCCCACGACTTTTTTGACGCGGCTCACGCCAGCTTTCGCGTATTCCGCTTTACCGCCCGCCTCATCGTTCGACAGATTGTAAATATTGATGTGCAGCCGACTGTCACGGTCGGGGTGTGCAGGCGGTGGACCGTGACTGCAGATGCTGACGGACGAGCCGATTCGCCAAACGATACATGCCGCCTAGACAGCTTTCCCAAACGACTCCCTCTTGTGCTGTTGTGCCGCGCAAAAGGCGGCTCGTCGCGGCGTTGATCGCCGTTCCGGGCCTGATGCCCGCGCTTGCGCACGCCCAGTTGGTGGGGGAAGCCGCGCAGCCGCAACCTATCGACGCGCCCTGGGGCATGCAGCTTGCCCCGCAGCTGGAAGAACGTCCGTTGCAGCAGGGCCAGAAACCGGCCACGTTCGTGCTCGGCGACACGACCACCGGCACCACTGACCAGGACATGGCCGCGAAGGGCTCGGCCGAGGTGCGGCGCAATACGGTCGTGATCAAGGCCGACGCGCTGCATTACGACCAGGATACGGATATGGCCGACGCGTACGGCCAGGTCCACGTAGTCAACAACGGCAATTCGTTCGTCGGCCCGGAAGCGCACATGCGCGTGGATTCGAGCGAAGGCTTCATGACCGCGCCGAAGTACCACTTCAACGTGACGGGCGGCTCGGGCAGCGCGGAGCGCGTCGACCTGCTCGACAACGAGCGCTCGGTCTTCACGAAGGGCACCTACACGGCCTGCGCGTGCGCGGACGATCCGGCCTGGTACATCAAGGGCAGCGAGTTCGATTTCGACACCGGCGCGGACGAAGGTGTCGCCTACAACGGCGTGCTGTTCTTCCAGGGCGTGCCGGTGTTCGCCTCGCCCTGGCTGTCGTTCCCGCTCTCGGGCGAGCGGCGCAGCGGGATTCTGCCGCCCACGTTCTCGCTGAGTTCGTCGAACGGCTTCGAACTGTCGGTGCCGTATTACTTCAACATCGCGCCGAATCGCGATCTGACGCTCACGCCGCGTCTGATCTCGAAGCGCGGTGTGCAGACGCAGGCGTCCTTCCGTTACCTGTCGCCCACGTATTCCGGCTCGATCACCGGCGAGTTCCTGCCGGACGACCACCTGACCAAGACCAACCGCTACGCGCTGTACATCCAGCACAACCAGAACTTCGGCAACGGGTTCGGCGGCTACATCTACTACAACAAGGTTTCGGACAACACGTATCCGGAAGATTTGTCGTCGTCGGTCAATCAGTTCATGAACGGCACCCAGCTCCTGTATCAACAGGAAGCCGGGTTGACCTACAACAATGGCCCGTGGTCGGTGCTCGCGCGCGAGCAGCACTGGCAGACGCTGACGCCGTCGGTCGCGCCGTACGGCCGCGAGCCGCAGTTGAACGTGAAGTACGCGAAGTACAACGTCGGCGGCTTCGACTTCGGGGCGGAAGCCGACTACACGAATTTCCGCATCACCACCGCGGACATGACCGAAGGTCAGCGGGTGATGTTCAACCCGTACATTTCGTATTCGGTAGTCGGGCCGGGTTACTTCGTCACGCCGAAGGTGCAGTGGCACTTTGCGTCGTACAACCTGCGCAATATCGGCGACGACGTGCCGGTCGGCACGCCGAAGAATTTCACCGAATCGATCCCGACGCTGTCGTTCGACACGGGCCTGATCTTCGACCGTTCGGTGCGGATCTTCGGCGAGGATTACATCCAGACGCTCGAGCCGCGCCTGTACTACGTGTACACGCCGTTCCGCAATCAGGAATCCGCGCCGCTGTTCGACACCGCCGACTCCGACTTCGGGCTGGCGGAAATCTTCACGCCGAACACCTTCGTCGGCAACGACCGGATCGCCGACGCGAACCGTCTGACGGCTGCTCTCACCACGCGCTTCATCAACGCGGCAACGGGCGACGAACGGGCGCGATTCGTGATCGCGCAGCAGTATTACTTCCAGGACCAGCGCGTCACGCTGCAGCCTACCCAGACCAGCGCGCAGGCCACGCATTCGGACCTGATCGCCGGGGCGTCGTTCAAGCTCGGCGCCGGTTTCGCTTCGGAAACGGCGTTCCAATATAATGCCGACAACAACCAGTTGGTGAAGACGAGCGTCGGCTTCGGGTTCAGTCCGGCCACCGGCAAGGTGATCAACGTCGCGTACCGCTACACGCGCGCGAACACCACGCTGGACAACCAGCCGATCAATCAGGTGCTGATTTCGGGCCAGTGGCCGCTCACGCACCGGGTGTACGGCGTGGGCCGGTTCAATTACGACCTGGGCGGCCACCGGATCGTCGACGGTCTGGTCGGCCTGCAGTACGACGCCGACTGCTGGACGCTCGGGGCCGGGATCCAGCGCTACGCGAACGGTCTGAACACCTCGGGGCAGAATCAGTCGAGCACGCGGTTCCTCGCGCAGTTGACGTTCAAGGGCTTGTCGAGCGTCGACAACGGGCTGATGACCGCATTCCGCGCCAGCGTGGCGGGCTATACGCCGTTGCCGCCGCCGCCGCCGCCGGAGTCGCGGTTCACCAACTACGAATGACGCATCGTTTGACGAATGGCGCATCATTTATAAAGTGCGAAAAGACGGGCCAGGCGCGCCCGACATCATTGGAGTATCTGTGGCAATCATGAAAAAGCTTCGCTTGGCAACGCTTGCGGCCGGTATTGCCGCCGCGGCGTCTTTCCTGTCGGTTGCGCCGGTGCAGGCGCAGGCGCTGGGCGGCAGTAGCGGCCAGACGGTCGACACCATTGCCGCAGTGGTCAACAACGGTGTCATCACGCGGCGCGAGCTCGACGAACGCATGAGCCTGATCACCCGCCGCCTGAACCAGCAGAACGCGCCGGTCCCGCCGATGGACCAGTTGCGCCAGCAGGTGCTCAACCAGATGGTGCTGGAACGCATCCAGTTGCAAAAGGCCAAGGAAGACGGCATCAACATCGACGACGCCACCGTGCAAAAAACGCTCGAACGGCTTGCCGCGGCGAACAACCTGTCGCTCGACGTGTATCGCTCGCGCATCGAGGCGCAAGGCGTGCCCTGGAGCACGTTCACCAGCGACGCGCGTACCGAACTGACGCTCTCGCGTCTGCGCGAGAAGGAAGTGGACAGCAAGGTCACGGTGTCGGACGCCGAAGTCGCGAACTACATCGCCAGTCAGCGTGGCCCGAACGCCGGCCTGACGAGCGATCTGCATCTGCAGCACATTTTCATCAAGGCGCCGCTGAACGCGTCGGAAACGGATATCGAAGCGGCGCAGCAGAAGGCGCAAGCATTGCTCGCCGAAGCCAAGGGCGGCGCCAACTTCGAAAAACTGGCGAAGTCCAATTCGCAGGCGCCGGATGCATCGAAAGGCGGCGATACGGGTTTCGCTTCACCGTCCAAGCTGCCGCCTGAATTCGTCAAGGCCGCTTCGACAATGCGTCCCGGCGAAGTCAATCCGGATCTGATCCGCACCAACGACGGCTTCGAAATCGTGCGTCTGGTCGATCGCCGCGCGGGTCAGGGCGCCAGCTCGGATGCGCCGAAGCTCGTGCAAACGCACGTGCGTCACATTCTGCTGCGCGTCGGCGACGGCATGTCGGAACCGCAAGCGCGTCAGAAGCTGCTCGAAATCAAGAGCGAAATCGCTTCGGGCGGCGACTTCTCGAAATTCGCGCACACATACTCGCAAGACGGTTCGTCGTCGCAAGGCGGTGACCTCGGCTGGATCAGCCCGGGCGAGACGGTGCCGGAATTCGAGCGCGCCATGAACAGCCTGCAGGACGGCCAGATCAGCGACCCGGTTCGCAGCGAATACGGCTACCACCTGATTCAGGTGCTGGGCCGCCGCGAATCCGAAGGTTCGGTCTCGCAGCAGATGGATCTGGCGCGCCAGGCCATCGGTCAGCGCAAGGCGGAACAGGCTTACGCCGACTGGTTGCGCGAACTGCGCGATACCGCGTACGTGGAAGTGAAGCCCACTCAGTCGAGCATGCAATAACTGTCATGACAAGCGCCGCCCAGTCCACCCGCCCACCGTTGCAGATCGCGATCACGACCGGCGAGCCCGCCGGCGTGGGCCCCGAATTGACGGCGCAGGCACTGGCGGGCGCGGCGGCGCATTGGCCCCACGCGCAGTTCACCGTGTTGGGCGACGCGGACCTGCTCGCCGAACGCGCGCGTGCCGTGGGTGTCGATTGGAGCGCACTGGTTGCGGATGGCAAGCGCGTGCGCTTGCAACACCGGCCGCTCGGGGCGCCTGCCGTCGCGGGCAAGCTCAACGCGGCCAACGGCCGCTACGTGCTCGATCTGCTCGACAGCGCGATCGATGGGGCGCTAGCCGGCACGTTCGACGCGATCGTCACCGCGCCACTGCAAAAGAGCACCATCAACGATGCCGGCGTGCCCTTCACCGGCCACACCGAATATCTGGCCGAGCGCACGCACACGCCGCGCGTGGTGATGATGCTGGCCGGCACCGGCAAGCGTCCGTTGCGCGTCGCACTGGCGACCACGCATCTGCCGCTCAAGGATGTCTCCGCCGCGCTTTCGATCGAAGGCATTGTCGAAACGCTGCGCATCATCGATCACGATTTGCGGCACCACTTCGGTTTGCCTGCGCCGCGCATCCTCGTGACAGGGCTGAACCCGCACGCGGGCGAAAACGGTTATCTGGGCCGCGAGGAAATCGAGGTCATCACGCCGGCGCTGAACCTCGCGGACGCTCAAGGCATCGACGCGCGCGGTCCGTATCCGGCCGACACGCTGTTCCAGCCGCGCTATCTGGATGAGGCCGACTGCGTGCTGGCCATGTTCCACGACCAGGGCCTGCCGGTGTTGAAGTACGCCACGTTCGGCGAAGGCATCAATGTCACGCTCGGTTTGCCGATCATCCGCACCTCGGTCGATCACGGCACCGCGCTCGATCTGGCCGGCACGGGCCGCGCCGACGCGGGCAGTCTGATCGCCGCGATCGAGACGGCGGTGTCGATGGCGCAGCACCGCCGCGCGGGCTGATTCGGCGCTGTCGCGCGGCCTGTGCGCGGCGTCTCGCTGGTATCCTGCCGCTAGCTATGTATGCGGCATGGCGAGCGCGTCGAGCAAGCGCGCGCCGCTCAGCAGGTTCCTTTTCTTAAGCAGTTCTCTTTCTTAGCGTTTCTTCGATGTCCACCAGCAGACAGCAACAGGGCCGGCACCAGGGTCATATCGCGCGCAAGCGTTTCGGTCAGAATTTTCTGGTCGACATGGGCGTGATCGATTCGATCGTCGATGTCATCCGGCCGCAACGCGGCGAGCGTATGGTCGAGATCGGGCCGGGCCTCGGCGCGCTCACCGAACCGCTGATCGAGCGTCTGGCGACGCCGGAAGCGCCCTTGCACGCCGTCGAACTGGATCGCGATCTGATCGGCCGTCTGAAGACAAAATTCGGCGGCCTGCTCGAACTGCATGCGGGCGACGCGCTCGCGTTCGACTTCGGCTCGCTGGCCGCACCCGGCGACAAGGCGTCGCTGCGCATTGTCGGCAATCTGCCGTACAACATTTCGAGCCCGCTGCTGTTTCATCTGACGTCGTTCGCGCATCGCGTGATCGATCAGCACTTTATGTTGCAGAACGAAGTGGTCGAGCGGATGGTGGCGGAGCCGGGCACCAAGGCGTTCAGCCGTCTTTCGGTGATGCTGCAATATCGCTATGTGATCGACAAGCAACTCGACGTGCCGCCCGACGCGTTCAACCCGCCGCCGAAAGTCGATTCGGCGATCGTGCGGATGATCCCATACGAGCTGCATGAACTGGCGCCGGTGGACGAGCGCGTGCTCGGCGAAGTGGTGACGGCCGCGTTCTCGCAGCGTCGCAAGATGTTGCGCAACACGCTCGCTGCGTATCGCGATTCGGTGGATTTCGAGGCGCTCGGCTTCGACCTGCAACGTCGCGCCGAAGATGTGCCGGTGGCAGAGTACGTGCGCGTGGCGCAGATCGTGGCGGCCAAAGCCTAAGTCTTGGGGCTTGGGCTTTGACGGGCCGAGGCTCTAGATCGTCACCCGCTTCGCCGGTGCGTTGACCAGCGCAATGCCGGTCAACACCAGCACCGCGGCCATCAGAAAGCGCAGGCTGAACGATTCGCCGAGCAGCAGCACGCCGAAGGTCACGCCGAACAGCGGCGTGAGGAACGAGAACACCGACAGGCGCGACGCGATATAGCGCGTCAGCAGCCAGAACCACACCAGATAGCTGACGAACGCCACGATCACCGCCTGATACGCGAGGCTCACCACGGCCAGCGGCGTGACGGTGGCCACATGCGCCTGGCCGAGACCGAGCGCAAGCGCGAGGAGTACCACGGCCGAGACCGTCAGTTGATAGAACAACGTCTTGCTGGCGCTCGATTGAGCGAGGCGCGTGGCGCGCACCACCACGGTGGTCGCGGCCCACGCGACGCCGGCCAACACACCGAGCGCGTCGCCCACAACACCCGTGAGCACCGAACCGCGCGCGGCGTGGCCGTGCAGGAAGCCGTCCGCGAAGGCGAGCGACATGCCCGCGAACGCCACGACGATACCGAGCCACTGAATCCGCCGCATGCGCTCGCCGTCGACGAACCAGTGCAGCCCGAGCGCCGTGAAGCACGGCGCGGTGTACAGAAAGACCGCCATGCGCGATGCGCTGGTCAGCGTCAGGCCGAGAAAAATGCACACGAACTCGCCCGCGAACAGCACGCCGGCGAGCAGGCCGGCGCCCAGGGTGCCGTCGTCGCGAAAGAGCGGCGTGCCGCGTGAGCGCGCCCAGCCCCATACCAGTACCGCCGCAATCGCCGAACGCACGCCCGCTTGAAAGACCGGCGGCAGCGTCGCGTTGGTGCTCTTGATCGCCACTTGCTGGAGACCCCAGATCGCGCACAGGCCGATCATCAACAGGATGGCGAAGCTATCCGGGGTGCGGCGTGCGGGCAGGGCGGAGGTGCTCATGGGGTGGGTCGAGTCGGGAACAGCCCGTACGATATCAAACCTGCCCGAGCCGCCCGCCGATGACCCCACCGCCTACGCGTGCTTCTTACGGGCCGAAAGCAAGCCGGCAAGCGTTTTTGCTGACTTAACAACACCTGCTTCAGACTAATTTCGCACGGGTGCCGTTTCGCGATAAGGTTCAGCCACAAACGTTTCGTCAGGACATTCAAGGCACAAACTATCCGCGCGATGCGGAGCCTGTACGAGGAGAAGGCATGAAGAACGTAGGCAGGTGGGCAGCGGCCGCGGTGCCCGCGGCATTGGCGTCGTTGGGGTGTCAGATGGCGCACGCGCAATCCAGCGTGACGCTGTACGGCGTGGTCGACGAAAGCGTGCGCTATCTGACTCACGCCAACAAGGCGGGCGATTCGTCGATCGGACTCGGTACCGGCGGCATGACGCAAAGCCGCTGGGGGCTGAAGGGCGTCGAGGATCTCGGCGGCGGCTGGTCTACCTTCTTCAAACTCGAAAACCGCATCTATATCAACACCGGGCAAAGCGATCCCACGCTGCCGTTCTTCAACGAAGCGCAGGTCGGCGTGCGTTCGGATTCGTACGGCCAGATCATTCTCGGCCGTCAATACAACGTCGTGATCGAAGGCGTCACGGTGGCTGGCTACGGCAGCAATTCCTGGATCCCGTACGACTTCAGTTTTCAACCTGAAATCACAATGACGGGCGGCATCTGGACCAGCAACCAGGTGCAATATCAGGCGAGATACAACGGCTTCACGTTCGCGGCCGGCTACGCGTTCGGTGGCAACGCGGGCAATTCCTATGGCAGTCAGATCGGCGCGGCCGCGGCTTATAAGCCGGTAGGCGGTCCGTTCAGCGTCGGCGGCGCGTACGAAGTGTCGAAAGATTCGGTCAACGGCGCGGCCGCGAAGACATGGACGTTCGGCGGCTCGTATACGTGGAACCTCACGCGCTTTTCCGCCGGCTACATCGTCAATCAGAACGACCCGGGCTTTTCGAATTTCGCCAACGGGCCGTTCACCGCGCCCGTGCTGGCGGCGCTCAAGTACACGGACTTTGCGCGGCGCCGCATGATCATGGGCGGCATCACGCAACAGGTCAGCAACAAGTGGCATTTCGCCGCGAACGTCTGGCGCACGCTGCAGGACGGCAAAACCGCCGCGCAGGACGGCTCCGCGTGGCAGTACCAACTGGTCGCCGACTACAACCTGTCCCGCCGCACGGACGTCTATCTGGAAGGCGATTATTCGCTGTACCGCGGCGACCTGATCGGCGCGCAACTGCAGGGGGTCAACAGCGTCGGGCTCGCGCAGAAGGGCTCGCAGATCGGCTTGATGGCAGGCGTGCGGCATCAATTCTGAGTACTGATTCACAGAGGGCACTCTCTGCAGCGTCGCGGGATTCCGGGTACATTGACGGTCTCGTTACCACGCAACAGGGAGTGCATAATGCGCCTTCTTCACACTATGCTCCGGGTCGGCGACCTGGACCGTTCGATCGCCTTCTACACCGAACTGCTCGGCATGAAACTGCTGCGCCGCGATGATTATCCGGACGGCAAATTCACGCTGGCATTCGTCGGTTACGAAGATGAACGCAATGGCACCGTGCTCGAACTCACCCACAACTGGGACACGCCCACCTACGACCTCGGCACCGGCTTCGGCCACCTCGCCGTGGAAGTGGAAGATGCATACGCCGCATGTGACAAAATCAAGGCACAAGGCGGTACGGTCGTGCGCGAAGCCGGCCCGATGAAACACGGCACGACCGTGATCGCTTTCGTCACGGACCCGGACGGCTACAAGATCGAGTTCATCCAGAAGAAGAAATAAGGCAGGCGGCAGGGCGAGATCAAACAATGAATAACATCAATCCCTACTTCAAAGAACTCGACGAGATCCACGTCGAAATCGAAGCCCTGTTCGACGGTTCCGCGGACGAAGGCGCGCTGCAGCGAATCATGGCGCGCTTCGCACCGCAATTCACGCTGGTCATGACGTCGGGCATCGCACTGGATCATGCCGGCCTGCGCGAGATTTTCTCGAAGCTGCACGGCGCGCGTCCGGGCTCGCAAATCGCGATCCGCGACAAGGAGATCGTCGCTGAGTACCCGTCAGGCGCGGTGGTGAAATATCGCGAGTATCAGCGCGACAACGCCGGCAACGCGAACGTGCGGCGCTCCACGGCGGTGATGGATCTCGACGCGCATGGCAAGGTGACGTGGCGTCATCTGCAGGAAACCTTCTGCTCGGAATGAGCGGCAGTGCGTGACAAACCGGCGCTTCAGGCTGAAGCGCCGGTTTCATTCAAAGCGCGAGGAAGGCCTCAAAGCGTCGGCAGCAATTCCGGCGGATGCGACTTCAACGTCTGGCGCGCTTCGCGGAATTCCGGAAAGATCGATTCGACTGTTTGCCAGAAGCGTGGGCTGTGATTCATTTCACGCAGGTGCGCGAGCTCGTGCGCGACCACGTAATCGATGATGGAAAGCGGGAAGTGAATCAACCGCCAGTTCAGGCGAATCTTGCCGTCACTCGAACAACTGCCCCAACGCGTCGCCGCTGACGAGAGCGCGTATGCGCGATAGTTCACGCCCAGTTTCTCCGCGTAAATCGCGAGGCGCTCGCCGAACAGACGCTTCGCTTCACCCTGCAGCCAGCCTTGCACGCGATCTTTGATCTGCTGCGGATCCGCCTGCAAGGGCAGCGGCACTTGCAACGCCGCATCTTCCGCGCTGAATGCGAGCGTGCCTTGCGGCGCGCCGAGTTTCACGCGCACCGGCTGACCGAGATACGGCACCTCGGCGCCGTCTTTCCAGTCGACCTTCGGCAACGCGCGCTGCTCGACACGCGTCTGCCACTCGATCAGCTTCGTGAAAATCCAGCGCTGCTTTTCGGTGATCGCGGTTTCGATATCGGCGAGCGTGACCCAGCGCGGCGCGGTGATCGTCAGACCGGTACTGTCGATCGCAAAGCCGATCGAGCGGCGCGCCGAACGCTTGAGCGCGTAATGGAGCGTGCGTGAGCCGATCGCGAGGCTGCGCAACTTGCTGCCATCCGGCGCAAGCGGCACGGCCGTTTGCTGGCCGCCAGGCGAGTTCTGCGAAACCCCTGGCGACGGCGCGGAAGGTGAAGGGGACGACGACGTCGACCCCGGCTCGGCGAAGAGCGGGAGATCGAGTTGCCGGTTATCGAGCGCCGCAGCGGGCTGTGGCGTGGGAGACTTCTGCATCGGATTCGGCTTCGCGCAAATACGCCTTCGAGGGCGTGGGCGCGTCAGATTGGTGCGGCGGCGGAACTGCTTTCCGCCGCGCGGTACGCGGTAGGATCGATGCGACGCATTTCAGCTTCGATCCACTGTTCGACGCGCGTGTTCACTTCATCGGGCGTGAGCCCCGTCGTGTCGATCGGCTTGCCGATCGACACTGTGACTATACCCGCATATTTGAGAAACGAGTTGCGAGGCCACACACGTCCTGCGTTGTGCGCGATCGGTACGACCGGCGCACCAGTGGCCGTCGCGAAACGCGCGCCGCCGGTTTTGTACTTGCCTTGCTTGCCGGTCGGCGTGCGCGTGCCTTCCGGAAACATGATGACCCAGGCGCCTTCCGCCATGCGTGCGTTGCCTTGCTTGATGACCGATTCGAACGCGTACTTGCCTTCCTTGCGATCGATATGAACCATCTTCAGCATGCCGAGCGCCCAGCCGAAGAACGGCACGTACAGCAGTTCGCGTTTGAACACGTAGCACAGCGGCCGCGGCATCAGTGCAGGAAACGCCAGCGTTTCCCATGCCGATTGATGCTTGGAGAGCAGTACCGCGGGACCGTTGGGCAGGTTCTCGAAGCCTTCGATGTTGTAGCGGATACCGTTGAGCCAACGCACCGTATGCAGCGTCGCGCGACACCAGCCGGCGGCCATCCAGTAGCGATTGTCGGCGCGCATGAACGGGAATGCGATGAAGCATGCGGTCGCGTACGGCACCGTGAACAGAACGAAGTAGATCAGCAGAAGCAAAGAACGGATGAAGCGCATCGGCGTGGTCAGTGAGGGATGGGGACGCGCGTGGCGCGCGTCACTCTTGAGCGTCGGCGAGGAAGTCGAGTGCGAATGCGCGCAGGTCGTCGTGCACGATCGTGCCTTCGGGCAAGCCGCCGGCCGCAAGTGTTTTGCGGCCCTTGCCGGTCAGCACCAGATGAGTCGGATGGCCGAGCGACGCGCCTGCTTGCAGATCGCGCATGGCGTCGCCGACCACCGGCGTATGTTCCGGGTCGACCTCGAAGCGCTCGGCGATCATCTTCAACATGCCGGGCTTAGGCTTGCGGCACTCGCAATGATCTTCCGCCGTGTGCGGGCAGAAGAACACCGCGTCGATGCGCCCGCCGACCGCTGCCGCCATGCGATGCATTTTCAGATGCATCGCGTTGAGCGCGTTCATGTCGAACAGGCCGCGGCCGATGCCCGACTGGTTCGTCGCAATCGCCACGCGATAGCCGGCCTGGTTCAGACGCGCGATGGCTTCGAGCGAACCGGGCAGGGCGACCCATTCGTCCGGCGACTTGATGAACGCGTCGGAGTCGACGTTGATCACGCCGTCGCGGTCGAGGATCACCACTTTTTTGGTTGGCATGGCGCGGGGCTCAGGCGGCGAGTCGGGAAATATCGGCGACGCAGTTCATCTGCTGATGCAGTGCGCCGAGCAAGGCCAAACGGTTGGCGCGCAATGCCGGATCTTCGGCGTTGACCATCACGTCGTTGAAGAACGTGTCGACCGGTTCGCGCAACGCGGCGAGCGCGGTCAACGCGCCCGTGTAGTCGCGTGCGGCCAGTTGCGATTGCACGCGCGGCGCGACCTGTTCGAGTTGCGCATGCAAGGCTTTTTCCGCCGCTTCGACGAGCAGCGTGGCCTGCACGCCGCCGGTCGCCGCGCCTTCCGATTTCTTCAGGATGTTCGAGATGCGCTTGTTGGCCGCCGCGAGCGAGGCCGCTTCCGCCAGCGACGCGAATTCACGCACGGCATCCAGACGCGCGACGATGTCGTCCAGACGCGTGGGGTTCAGCGCCAGCACCGCGTCGATTTCGCCCGGCGCATAGCCGCGCTCGCGCAGCAGACCGCGCAGGCGGTCCATGCTGAACTCGTAAATGGCTTGCGTCGAATCGGCGACGTTCGGCACCGCGGCGAATTGCGCGTATGCGGTACGCAGCAGTTCGACCAGATCGACCGGCAGTTGCTTCTCGACGAGAATGCGCAACACGCCGAGCGCGTGACGGCGCAACGCGAACGGGTCTTTCTCGCCCGTGGGTTGCAGGCCGATGCCCCAGATGCCGATCAGCGTTTCCAGCTTGTCGGCCAGTGCGACGACAGTGCCGGTTGCCGTGGAGGGCAACGCGTCGCCGGAGAAACGCGGCTGATAGTGTTCCGAGCATGCGAGCGCGACTTCTTCCGGCTCGCCGTCGTGGCGCGCGTAGTACGTGCCCATCGTGCCTTGCAACTCGGGGAATTCGCCGACCATGTCGGTGATCAGGTCGGCCTTGGCCAGACGCGCGGCGCGCTTCGCGAGCACCACGTCGGCGCCGATCAATCCGGCAATCGCGCCGGCCAGCGCTTCGACGCGCTCCACGCGTTGCAGCGCCGAACCCAGCTTGTTGTGATACACGACGTTCGCGAGCAGCGGCACGCGGTCCGCGAGCGGCTTCTTCTTGTCCTGCTCGAAGAAGAACTTCGCGTCCGCCAGACGCGGACGCACCACGCGTTCGTTGCCTTCGACGATATCGCCCGGCGTGGACGTCTCGATGTTCGACACGATCAGGAAGCGCGAGCGCAGCTTGCCGTTCGCATCGGTCAGCGCGAAATATTTCTGGTTGGTCTGCATGGTGAGGATCAGGCATTCCTGCGGCACTTGCAGGAATTCGTCCTCGAAACGGCACGCGTAGACCACCGGCCATTCGACCAGCGACGTCACTTCGTCCAGCAGCGATTCGGGCATCACTACCTGGTCGCCGTCGGCTTGCGCGAGCAGATGCGTGCGGATGGTTGCCTTGCGGTCGGCGAAATTCGCCACCACGTGGGCTTTGTGCAGCAGCGTCTCGGCGTACGAGTCCGCGTGTTGGATCTGCACGAAACCTTCGGAGAGGAAGCGATGGCCGAGCGTGGTGTCGTCGGCGTCGATGCCTAGCGCGCTCACCGGCACGATCTGTTCGCCATGCAACGCGGTCAGCCGATGCGCCGGACGCACGAACTGAACGTTGGTGCCGTCCGGGCGCTGATACGTCATGACCTTCGGGATCGGCAGCTTGGCGAGCGTTTCGTCGAGCGCGCTTTGCAGGCCGTCGGCGAGCGTGGCGCCGGGCGCGGCGTAGCGCAGGAAGAAGGCTTCGGCCTTGCCGTCCTGCGCGCGCTCCAGGTCGTTCACCGAAAAATCGGGGAAGCCGAGCGCGGCGAGTTTCTTGGCGAGCGGCGCGGTGGGCTGGCCGTCTTTATCCAGCGCGACGGAAACCGGCAGCACCTTTTCGCGCACGTGTCTTTCCGGCGCAACCGCGCGCACGTTCTTGATCGTGACGGCGAGGCGGCGCGGCGTGGCATAACGTTCGAACGACAGTTCGCCTTCGACCAGGTCGCGCGCCGCGAGGCGCTGCGCAATGCCTTCGGCGAAGGCGTCGCCGAGACGCGCGAGCGCCTTCGGCGGCAATTCTTCGGTCAGCAGCTCGACGAGCAGGGTAGCTTGATGGGGTTGAGTCATGTGTTGATGTTCTCGTCAGTCCTGGTCGATCTTGCGTTCGACTTTCAGCGGCGGCGCCCAGGCGGGCATCGCGGCGTCCTGTTCGTCGGTCGTGAGGCCGGGCACGCCGTGCACCGGATTGCCGAGCATCGGGAAGCCGAGCTTTTCGCGCGAATCGTAGTAGGCCTGCGCGACCAGCTTCGACAGCGCACGAATGCGGCCGATATACGCCGCGCGTTCCGTGACCGAAATGGCCCCGCGTGCGTCGAGCAGGTTGAACGTGTGGCCGGCCTTCAGCACCAGCTCATAGGCGGGCAGCGCGATCTGCGCTTCGATCATGCGCTTCGCTTCGGCTTCGTAGCTGTTGAAGATCGAGAACAGCAACTCCACGTTCGCGTACTCGAAGTTGTAGGTGGACTGTTCGACTTCGTTCTGGTGGTACACGTCGCCATAAGTCAGGCGACGCAGTTCCGGGCCGTTCGGGCCTTGCTCTTCCCATTCGGTCCAGACGAGGTCGTAGACGTTCTCGACCTTCTGCAGATACATGGCGAGGCGTTCGAGCCCGTACGTGATTTCGCCGAGCACGGGTTTGCAATCCAGGCCGCCGACCTGCTGGAAGTACGTGAACTGGGTCACTTCCATGCCGTTCAGCCATACTTCCCAGCCCAGACCCCAGGCGCCGAGCGTGGGGTTTTCCCAGTCGTCTTCGACGAAGCGCACGTCGTTCTGCTTCAGGTCGAAGCCGAGGGCTTCGAGCGAGCCGAGGTACAGATCGAGGATGTTTTCCGGCGCAGGCTTGAGCACCACCTGGTACTGGTAGTAGTGCTGCAGACGGTTCGGGTTCTCGCCGTAGCGGCCGTCTTTCGGGCGGCGCGACGGTTGCACATACGCCGCGCGCCACGGCTCGGGGCCGACCGCGCGCAGGAAGGTATGGACGTGGGACGTGCCCGCGCCGACTTCCATGTCGATCGGCTGGAGCAACGCGCAACCCTGCTTGTCCCAGTAGGACTGCAGTGTCAGGATGATTTGCTGAAACGTGAGCATGAAGTGCCTTTCGGGCATGGGGCCGCGCCGTGAGCGCCGAAGCGCGCCGGGTGGCCGTGGAGCGAAGTGCTAAACCGTAGATTTTAACGGAAAGGGAGGGGGGTGTCCGTTTTGCGGGGTCGGACGGGAGTTCGAGTGCGCTTTAGACGACAAAGGGCCGCGTGTGGCGGCCCTGCGTCGTACCGGGCGCGTCGGCGGGCGGATCAGGTCGCCGCCAGCTCCATCTTCGGCGAGAACGAAT
Source organism: Paraburkholderia sp. RL18-101-BIB-B (assembly GCF_046026985.1). Taxonomy (NCBI): domain Bacteria; kingdom Pseudomonadati; phylum Pseudomonadota; class Betaproteobacteria; order Burkholderiales; family Burkholderiaceae; genus Paraburkholderia; species Paraburkholderia sp. RL18-101-BIB-B. Next base: position 9,562 of record NZ_JARESV010000008.1, on the reverse strand, counting down.
CGCTTTGCGCCACCGGCCAATACTTCTCGAACAGCGAGTAGCGGTAGCGACCGTTGAGCAGATCGTTCGGTTCGAGATACTTCAGCAGTTCCGACATCAAACGCACCTCATGCGACGACACGCGCCGCACGATGTGATGCGCGCGCAGTTCCGCCGGATGCTTCAGTCCCGCGGCCTGAATGATTTCCTTCAGCGCATGCAGCGTGTTGTGATGGAAGTTGACCACGCGGTCGGCCTTGTCCGGAACCACCAACGCGCGCTGGCGCACCGGGTCCTGGGTCGCTACGCCGGTCGGGCAGCGCCCCGTGTGGCAGGTCTGCGCCTGGATGCAGCCCACCGCGAACATGAAGCCGCGCGCGGCGTTGACCCAGTCCGCGCCGATCGCGAGCGTCTTGGTGATGTCGAACGCGGTGATCATCTTGCCGCTCGCGCCGATGCGAATACGTTGCCGCAAGCCGATGCCCACCAGCGTGTTGTGCACCAGCAGCAGACCTTCCTGCAAGGGCACGCCGACGTGATCGGTGAATTCGAGCGGCGCCGCGCCCGTGCCGCCTTCCGCGCCGTCCACGACGATGAAGTCCGGCAGGATGCCCGTTTCCAGCATCGCCTTGGCAATGCCGAAGAATTCCCACGGATGCCCGATGCACAGCTTGAAGCCGGTTGGCTTGCCACCCGACAGCGTGCGCAGACGGTCGACGAATTCGAGCAGGCCGCGCGGCGTCGAGAACTCGGAGTGCGTGGCCGGCGAGATGCAGTCGCGGCCCATCGGCACGCCGCGCGTCTCCGCGATTTCCGGCGTGATCTTGGCGGCCGGCAGCACGCCGCCGTGCCCAGGCTTCGCGCCTTGCGAGAGCTTCACCTCGATCATCTTCACTTGCGGCTCGGCGGCTTGTTTCGCGAACTTCTCCGCGCTAAAGCTGCCGTCGTCGTTGCGGCAACCGAAGTAGCCCGAGGCGATTTCCCAGATGATGTCGCCGCCGTGCTCGCGGTGATATTTCGACATCGAGCCTTCGCCGGTGTCGTGCGCGAAGTTGCCTTTTTTCGCACCGAGGTTCAGCGCCATGATCGCGTTCGCCGACAGCGAGCCGAAGCTCATCGCCGAGACGTTGAAGATCGACATCGAATAAGGCTGCGCGCGATCCGGTCCGACGACGATGCGGAAGTCGTGATTCTCGAGCGTGGTCGGTGCGAGCGAGTGGCTGATCCATTCGTGCGCGATGGCTTTGACGTCGAGTTCGGTGCCGTACGGACGGCTGTCGACGTCGTTCTTCGCGCGCTGATAGACGATGCTGCGCTGGGCGCGCGAGAACGGTTTTTCGTCCGTGTCGCCTTCGACGAAATACTGGCGGATCTCCGGGCGGATGAATTCGAACAGGAAACGGAAGTGGCCCCACAGCGGATAGTTGCGCAGGATCGCGTGGCGCTGCTGCGTCAGGTCGAACAGGCCGAGCGCGACCAGTGCGAGCGGCACGATGATCCAGAACCACGAAATGTGCTGCGTGGCGGCGAACGCCGCGCAGACGGCGAACAGCGCGGCGGCGCACCACATGGCCAGATAACGTCGAGAAAACATGGGGACTCCAGTGCAGTGAGGATCGTCACGGCGGGATCGCCAGCGCTGCCGGCGCAGACGGAATCCGCCGCAAAGGAAAACGAGCGACTGCTTGTTATGGTGAAGCTAGCTGCGGTTTGAAGAGCGAACGCGTGGATGCCACGCGCAGCGCAGATTGAAACGTGAAAGTGAAGCGTGCGGCGCCAGGCCGGGTTGCCGCACGATTGGACGTCTGGATCAACGGGCGGTCAGCAGCGCCGCTTTTTGCGGCTCACGCGCGACCGGCTGTCCGGTGACCGCATGTTCGATGATGCCGCCGCCGAGACACACGTCGCCATCGTAGAGCACCGCAGATTGCCCCGGTGTGACAGCCCATTGCGCCGCTTCGAAATTCAGCTCGAAGAGGCCTTCGCCGCTGCCCGCTCTGCTAAACGTGCATGGCGCATCCGCTTGCCGGTAACGGGTCTTCGCGCCGCACGCAAAGCCGTCCGCCGGCGGTTCGCCCGCCACCCAGCTGGTATTGCCCGCGGACAGCGTATGGCTGAGCAGCCACGAGTGATCATGGCCTTGGGCGACATACAGCGTGTTCGACGGAATGTCCTTGCCGGCGACGAACCACGGTTCGCCGCTGCCGTCCTTGCTGCCGCCGAGGCCGATGCCCTTGCGCTGGCCGAACGTGTAGAACGCGAGGCCGATATGTTCACCGACCACTTTGCCGTCGGTGGTTTTCATCGGGCCGGGCTTGGTCGGCAGATAGCGGTTCAGGAAGTCGCGGAACGGCCGTTCGCCGATAAAGCAGATGCCGGTCGAGTCTTTCTTCTTCGCATTGGGCAGCGCGATCTGCTCGGCGATTTCGCGGACTTTGGTTTTCGGAATCTCGCCGAGCGGAAACAGCGTCTTCGACAACTGCGCCTGATTCAGCCGATGCAGGAAGTACGACTGGTCTTTCGTATGGTCGAACGCCTTCAGCAGTTCGAAGCGGCCGTCGTTCTCGCGCACGCGCGCATAGTGGCCGGTCGCGATGGTTTCCGCGCCGAGTGACATGGCGTGGTCGAGGAAAGCCTTGAACTTGATTTCGGCGTTGCAGAGCACGTCCGGATTCGGCGTGCGGCCGGCCGAGTATTCGCGCAGGAATTCGGCGAACACGCGGTCCTTGTATTCGGAGGCGAAGTTGACCGCTTCGACGTCGATGCCGATCAGGTCCGCCACCGAGACCACGTCGATCCAGTCCTGCCGCGTCGAGCAGTATTCGCTGTCGTCGTCGTCTTCCCAGTTTTTCATGAACAGGCCGACCACGTCGTAGCCCTGTTCCTTCAGCAGCCATGCGGTAACCGACGAATCGACGCCGCCCGACATGCCTACTACGACTTTCTGCTTGCTCATAAGATGCTCACTGGGTGCTGCGTGACTTCATGGATCGTGGGTTGGCCGCTCGTTGCGGCTATCTTTTTTGCCCGACCGAATGCGTGTGCACGAAGTCGAGCGGGAAACGTCGGCCCGCGAGGTAATCGTCGAGACATTGCATGACGAGCGGCGTGCGGTGCCGTTCGGGACAGGCGCGCAATTCGTCGGCGCTCATCCACAACGTGCGGACGATGTCGGGGTCGAGGGCGCGCTGCGGATCGGCTGCGCCGCCGGTGCCGCAATAGGTGAAGCGCAGGTAGGTCACGCCCTCACTGCCGGGCCGCTCGAAATGGGTCATGTACATGCCCACCAGCGCCTCGGGCACGAACGGGTGGGCTGCTTCCTCGAGCGTTTCGCGGATCACCGCTTCCACCAGCGTCTCGCCCGCTTCCAGATGGCCCGCGGGCTGGTTCAGGCGCAGGCCGTCGGCGGTATGTTCCTCGACCACGAGAAAACGCCCGTCACGCTCGACGATGGCCGCGACGGTGACGTGCGGCAGCCAGGTTTCCGGTTTCATGGGTGCGCATTTTACCGTTTATGGGCCTCGCCTGCCGGGAAGCGGACGGCCAGCGGCGGGCGGCCGGTTGCGGGTGACAGGCACGACCGGGGGGCCGGCCGCTCGTCGTCCGCGACGTCGGGCCGGTCCGCCGGGCACCCCCGGATTGTCCCCGATTTCTGCGCACCCCCCTGTTTCGGTTAAAGTGAGGCGTTAGCCGTTGCACTCGCAAGCCGGCGGGCCTCGTCGGCCGATCTGTCGTAAAACAGGAAGTCGAGGAGGAACAAGATGCACATCGGAGTGCCAGCCGAGACGCGCGCGCACGAAACCCGCGTCGCCGCGACGCCCGAAACGGTCAAGAAGTATGTGACCCAGGGCCACCGGGTCACGATCCAGAGCGGCGCCGGGACCGGCGCCAGCTTTCCAGACGATGCCTTTACGGCCGCCGGCGCGGAGATCGTCGACGCGGCGACCGCTTTTGGCGCTGAACTCGTCCTGAAGGTCCAGTCGCCCACCGATGCCGAGTTGCCGTTGCTTAAACGCGGCGCGACGCTGGTCGGCATGCTCGATCCGTTTAATACCGAAAACTCATCAAAGCTGGCGACTGCGGGCGTGACCGCGTTCGCGCTCGAAGCCGCGCCGAGAACCACGCGCGCGCAAAGCCTGGACGTGCTGTCGTCGCAGGCGAACATCGCGGGCTACAAGGCGGTTTTATTGGCCGCCACGCTCTATCCGCGCTTCATGCCGATGCTGATGACCGCAGCGGGCACCGTGAAAGCGGCGCGCGTGCTGATTCTCGGCGCGGGTGTGGCCGGTTTGCAGGCGATCGCGACCGCCAAGCGCCTGGGCGCGGTGATCGAAGCCTCCGACGTACGTCCAGCGGTGAAAGAGCAGATCGAATCGCTCGGCGCAAAGTTTCTCGACGTGCCCTACGAAACCGACGAGGAGCGCGAAGCCGCGCAGGGCGTCGGCGGCTATGCGCGGCCGATGCCGCCTTCGTGGCTCACGCGCCAGTCGGCGCTGGTCCATGAGCGGGCCAAACAGGCCGACGTGGTGATTTCCACTGCGCTGATCCCTGGCCGCGCCGCACCGACGCTGATCTCGGTCGAAACCGTGCAGGCGATGAAACCCGGCTCCGTACTGATCGACCTCGCGGCCGGCCGCGGCGCGGAGTACGAAGGCCAGCGCGGCGGCAACTGCCCGCTCACTGAAGCGGACAAGGTCGTCATCAAACACGGCGTGACCATCGTCGGCTATACGAATCTCGCCTCGATGGTGCCCGCCGACGCGTCCTCGCTCTACGCACGCAACCTGCTCGACTTCCTGAAGCTGATCATCACCAAGGAAGGCGCCCTGAACATCGATCTCGCGGACGATATCGTCGCGGCCACGCTGCTGGCCCGTGACGGCGAAGTCACGCGCAAGGCTTAAGGAGAGCGGCGATGGAAGTCATCAACCACACCGTCATCAACCTGATCATCTTCGTGCTGGCGATCTACGTCGGCTACCACGTGGTCTGGAACGTCACGCCCGCGCTGCACACGCCGCTGATGGCCGTGACCAACGCGATTTCGGCGATCGTGATCGTCGGCGCAATGCTCGCCGCGGGTCTGACCTTGGGCACCCCCGGCAAGTTCTTCGGCACGCTCGCGGTCGCGCTTGCGGCAGTGAACGTGTTCGGCGGCTTTCTCGTCACGCGACGAATGCTGGAGATGTTCCGCAAGAAAGAGCCGAAGAAGCTCCCCGCAGCCGCCAAGGAGAACGCGTAATGAGTCTGAACGTCGTCACGCTGCTTTATCTGGTCGCGTCGGTCTGCTTCATTCAGGCGCTCAAGGGGCTGTCGAATCCGAAGACGGCGCGCATCGGCAACACCTTCGGCATGGTCGGGATGGCGATTGCGATCGTTACGACCATCGCGCTGATCGTCAAACAGGCTAACGGGCTCGGTTCGAATCTTGGGCTGGGGCTTGGTTTGCTGCTGATCGCGCTGGTGATCGGCGGGGCGGTCGGTGCGTTTGTCGCCGCGCGCGTCGAGATGACCAAGATGCCGGAACTGGTCGCGGCAATGCACTCGCTGATCGGTCTCGCTGCCGTGTGTATCGCGTATGCGGTGGTTTCGGAGCCGTCGGCGTTCGGGCTCGTCGATCCGGAGAACACGACGCCGGGCTTCCTGCCTTACGGTAATCGGGTCGAACTGTTCATCGGCACGTTCGTCGGCGCGATCACGTTCTCGGGTTCGGTGATCGCGTTCGGCAAGCTCTCGGGTAAGTACAAGTTCCGGCTCTTTCAGGGCGCGCCGGTCGTGTACGGCGGCCAGCATCTGATCAACCTGATGCTCGCGCTCGCGATGCTCGGCTTCGGCATCCTGTTCTTCCTCACGCAGTCGTGGCTGCCGTTCATCATCATGACGCTGATCGCGTTCGTGCTGGGTGTGCTGATCATCATTCCGATCGGTGGCGCGGACATGCCGGTGGTGGTGTCGATGCTCAACTCGTACTCGGGCTGGGCGGCGGCGGGCATCGGCTTCTCGCTGAACAATCCGATGCTGATCATCGCGGGCTCGCTGGTGGGTTCGTCCGGTGCGATTCTGTCGTACATCATGTGCCGGGCGATGAACCGCTCGTTTTTCAACGTGATTCTCGGTGGCTTCGGCAATGAGCCGGGAGCGGCAGCCGCAGGTGGGTCGGCTGAGCAGCGTCCGGTGAAATCGGGTTCTGCCGATGATGCGTCGTTCATGCTCGGCAATGCTGAAACCGTGGTGATCGTGCCGGGTTACGGTCTGGCGGTCGCGCGGGCGCAGCATGCGTTGAAGGAGCTGACCGACAAGCTGGTCGAGAAAGGCATCGAGGTGAAGTACGCGATTCACCCGGTGGCCGGACGGATGCCAGGTCACATGAACGTGCTGCTCGCAGAAGCCGAAGTGCCGTACGACATGGTCTATGAAATGGACGACATCAACGGCGAGTTCGGTCAGGTCGACGTGGTGCTGGTGCTCGGCGCGAACGACGTGGTGAACCCGGCGGCGAAGAACGATCCGAAGTCACCGATCGCGGGCATGCCGATCATCGAGGCGTACAAGGCGCGTACGGTCATCGTGAACAAGCGCTCGATGGCCGCAGGTTACGCCGGGCTCGACAACGACCTGTTCTACATGGACAAGACGATGATGGTGTTCGGCGACGCGAAGAAGGTGATCGAAGACATGGTGAAGGCCGTGGAATAAGCCTGCGCGGAAGGAACGAAATCGCGGTTTGCCTCGCAGCGGGGCGAACCGCGATCCTCACTTCGGCTTCGCATTCACATGCCGCAACAGGTCCGCGAGTCGCCTGCCTTCCTGATCTGGATATTGTTCGAGCACCTGAAGGTTCTGAATCTTCTCCAGCCCGAAATTGCGGAAATCGCTCCGTAATTCACACCACGCACCGAGTGTCCAGCGCGCGCCCCAATAGGCGAGGGCGAGCGGCCAGACACGACGTTCGGTCGCCGCGCCATTCACATCGACATAGGCAAAGCTCACCACATGCCGCGTGTCGATCGCGCGATGCAGCGCATCCAATTGCGCGGAAAAATCCCCTTTGATGTGAAACGATGGCGCGAAGACCGCGAGCCTTTCCAGCGTCGCGCGCTTGTCGGCGGGCATGGCCGAGGCGATCTTGGCGAGCGCCCCGCGCGCGCCGCCCGCGAAGCCGGCGCCGCCCCACGACTCGAGCATGCGCGCGCCCGCGGCGAGCGCGGCCAGTTCATCGGCGGTGAAGGTGAGCGGGGGCAGACTCGCCGCGCGGCTCAGACGGTAGCCGATGCCGGCTTCGCCTTCGATCGGCACCCCTGACAGTTGCAGATCGCGCACGTCGCGATAGACCGTGCGCAGCGAGATATGCAGCCAGTCGGCGAGTTGTTGCGCAGTGGTCAGACGCCGTCCGCGCAGCAGTTCGGCGATCTGGAACAGGCGGTCGGCGCGGCGCGTCATCGTGGGCGTCTTGTAGAAGAGGACGGGGACAGTCCCGCGATGATAGCGCCGCATGCCGCGCTCCGGTCGGCGTTCGTGCGCGGTGCTCGCCGGCCGCCGCGCACGAGCGTTGTGTTGCGTTTAGCCGTTGGTCCGCGAGTGCAGGCCGAGGCGGTTGCCTTCCGTATCGGTGAAGAACGCGATATAGCCGATGTCCTGCGGCAGTTTGATCACCGGGCCGTCGGTCTTGCCGCCGGCTTGCTCGACTCGCGCGAGGGTGGCGTCGACGGTCGGTTGCGCGTTCAGATAGACGAGCACGCCGTCGTCGGTCGGGGTCATCGACGGGCTGTGGACGATCGCGCCGCCGGTCGCCGGCTCCTCGTAGCCGAACACGGCGATCGGCTGGCCGCCGACTTCCTGGACATTCAGTTTGACGTCGAGCGCCGCTTCATAGAAACGGACCGCGCGATCGAAATCGACGGATGGAATCTCGAACCATGCAACAACTTTGGATGATGCGGACATGTCACTCTCCTGTGGATGGCGGGTAAGCCGTGTAAAGCGCCGGATGGCGTGAGAAGGAGTGTGCGGGGGTGCTACTGACAGCGTGGTGTCAGTAGGAGGTGGCAGGAGCGATGGACAGGGCAGCGAAAAAAACGGACGGCTCGCAAGCCACAGGCGAAAAAAAACCGCGGAGCCAGTCCGCGGTTTTCGTCGCCAAACTACCTGTCAGACGCAGCGCATTTCACGCCGCCGGCGTGTCGCTCTGCGGACGCTGCCGCACGCTGCCCGCGATCAGATCGAAGCGGAACAGACGGCATTCGAGCGCGCCGTTAAAGAGCGGCGTCTTGGTCGATTCACGCAGACGCAACTGGCCCGGCAGCTTGCGATCCGATGTCAGGATGAACGCGTGCCAGCCGGTGAAGCGCTGCTTGAGCGCATCGCCGAGCGACTGGAAAAATTCGCTGTCCGGCGTTTCTTCCTGCGCGCGACGAAAACCCTCGTCTTCGCGGCTCTCACGATTGCCGCGGCCTTCGCGAAGCTCGCCGCGGGCATTGCGCCCGCGCACTTCGATCCGTTCGCCATACGGCGGATTGGCGACGAGTATGCCTGCGGCGGACGTCGGCGGCGTCATGCCGCGCGCGTCGACCTGTTTGAGGGGAATCGACGGCAAGCCGGCGCGCTGGAAGTTGGCGCGCGCCTTGTCGAGCATGTCGCCGGAAATATCGCTGCCGAAGATTTGCAGATCGGCGCGCGAACTGCGCGCGGCGTGCTTCGCGTCGAGCGCGGCGGCCTTGAGTGTTTGCCAGGTTTTGGCTTCGTATTGCTTGAGCTTCTCGAAGCCGAAGCGCCGTTCCGCGCCCGGCGCGATATTCAGCGCCACTTGCGCGGCTTCCGCGAGGAATGTGCCGCTGCCGCACATCGGGTCGTACAGAGGAGTGCCGGCGGTCCAGCCGGTCAAACGCAGAATGCCCGCGGCCAGATTCTCGCGCAGCGGCGCTGCGCCCTTGTCGAGGCGCCAGCCGCGCTTGAAGAGCGGATCGCCCGAGGTGTCGAGATACAGCGTGCAGTCGGTGGCGGTGAGAAAGGCGAACACGCGCACGTCGGGCATGGCGGTGTCGATGCTTGGACGCGCGCCGCTGACTTCGCGCAGACGATCGCAGATGGCGTCCTTGACGCGCAGTGTCGTGAATTCCAGGCTGCGCAGCGGCGATTTGATCGCCGTGACGTCCACGCGCAGCGTTTCGTTCGCCGAAAACCATTGTTCCCAACGCTGTTCGACTGCGAGCGCATAAATGTCCTGCTCGCTGCGATACGGGCGATGCGCGATTTTCAGCAGCACGCGGCTTGCGAGACGCGAATACAGGTTGGCGGCCATGCCGGCGGCCCAGCCTCCGCGGAAATGCACGCCGCCCGGCACTTGTGCGCCGGCCGTGAACGGGGCGCCGTTCAGGTGTTGGGCTGCAATTTCGGCGAGTTCAGCCGCAAGCGAGGCTTCAAGGCCGCGTGGGCAAGGGAGGAAGAAATCGAAGGACATTGAGGTTGCCGGAAGGCGTTGGATAAGGCGCTATTGTACGCGGTCGGGGTGTTGTGCTTTTGCATGGGTGCCTGCGTGGCGGTTTTTGTGGTGTTGGCCTTTCCTTGAATTCACGGTGGTTTATTG
>NZ_JARESV010000079.1:0-24540 GCF_046026985.1 Paraburkholderia sp. RL18-101-BIB-B | reverse complement strand
CACCGTGTAGGTGCCCATCTGGTTCGGATTGAAGGTCGTCTGCCCCCCTTTCGGCAACCCGCCAATCATGCCGAAGTCGGTGCGTTGAAAAGTGCCCCTGCCGTCGAACGTCACTAGGGCGACGTCATCGAGGATCGACGGGGCGGCGTACGGATGCAACGTACCATCGGCAGCTTTCAATCCAAGTATCTCTCCGTGACCGATAAACTCAAACGGTCCCTTTAGCGTTGCGTTCGAGCAAAGGCCGCCGTGGTCGCCGTGGTCGCCGCGGTCGCCGGCCTGCGCGGCGGCACTGAGCGAGAGGAGTGCAGCGGCGATTGCGGACAAAATGCTTAAATGCTTGCTTATCATGTTCATCTCCTTGTCATCGACCGCGGCCGCTTCGCTGGCGTGCGCGTGATGTCGAGGCGCGTGCACAGGCACAAAGCGTCGGGCAGAGGCTTTCCAGCGGCGGCGCACCGCGCCGCTCACGTTAACCTGATTCATGGTGGTCAGAAGCGCGAGCCTGTGCCATCGACAGAACATGAAGAAATCGTTAACCGTGCATCGACGGTATGTGGCAAAAGTGACGCGGAACGGGCAGGGCGGCGCACATCGCCCTGGTGGCCTGCGTCAGCCTGCCCGGCCCGCGCGGGAGGCGCGGTGGAAACGATGGAAGGCGCTTCGCCATGTACAACTTCAACTATGTGTTGGCCCTTGACCCGCTGCGCCGCCACGGATAATTCTAGGTGGCCTCTACCCGCCCGTAAGTGCATGGCGCCGCCCCCACCGTCACGGTTATCTGAACGTGGAGAAGCGCAGCCCCCTGTGAAGCGTACCCGGCGCCGGTTGGACCCATCGCCGAGAGCTTGCCGGCGTTTCGCCACACGCGGATGACCGTTTGACCTCGAGACCCGCCCTTCCCGATACGATGCTTCTATGGACCGCCTCGGGTCGAACAGAGCCCTTGCCTGGAATTTTCCGAAGTTCTTTTCGCCTCCGGCGCGAGCATTGGGTGTCGTACTGATTGATCCCTTGCCCAATGTCGATGAGATTTGCGGGCCGCAATGGCGGCGTGGATAGTCGCGAGCGCAGCGTCTTTCGCGGCGCGGTGCGGCTATACATGCCAGGCTTTAAGAACCATGATGATCGTGGTGCCAACCACCTTTGTCTTGCCGAACGGGTGACCTCGGTATCGAACGCAGGTTGACCCTTCGAGGACGTGCTGGCTGCGCGCCTTCGGCGCATTTCGGTGGAGATAAGCGGGGGTGAGCGGGCTGGCCGGACGATGGAGAAACCGATTGTCCGCCAGACACCGATGATGGAGCGGCTACGTGTCAAAGTCGCTCAGATTTTCGCGCGATGCCATTGATCCGGCGTCGCTAGCCCAACGTTATTAGCTGGAACGGCACTCGGGGCTGGAGACCGAGTAACTAGGCATCACCCGCATCAAATCACGCAAATGTTCACCGAGCTCGGTGCGGGAGTACGTCCCGTAGTCGAACTTCGTGCAATAGACAATCTCCCCGTATTTGAGCGGCTTGACCTTTTGAACAATGATCAAGCCGGGTGTGGCAGTGCGGTCGGTTCCGCTGCCGCCAGACACGAAAATGTCGAGCGTATAGTCCTTCCCGAGCGATGCGGTTTCGTTCGAGCCCGAGATACCGTCGGCAATGAGAGCTTTTACTTCGTCGTCGCCGTACCCATTGGCACGGTTGGTCAGATTCCAGGTGAAATGTCCTGCGTTCGCTGTGGCGGCGGCGCTCAAAAGAAGCAGGGCAACAGCAGATTTCGCAGACAGACGCATGATTCTTCCTCTCAGTTCTAGTATTTCGTGACGTGGTTCAAGGCCGGCGCGCGCCACGATGCGCGCGATCCTTCCAGAACGACAGTGAATCGCCGTCCCGATCTTTTTATCGGCGAAAGCAACGAAAGCTTAAGTCCAGTTTTCGAGGCGACTCGAGCCTTTATCACATGCCCGCCGGCGCCGATGAGGAGGCTCTCGTGATGCTCAGCGACATCCTGCCGACGGGCTTTGAATGAACAATGGATGAATACGACCGCCAGTTTGTGGATACAGGCGGCGAAGCAGCATCAGGAAATGGTGTTTGCGGAGACCTTGAAGAAGGGCACCTATGGTGAGAAGGCCGTGGTGCAGGCAGCGAAGACCGCATCTAACAACACGGAGAACGATGGGCTACGCCCTGAGTTGGACGTGCCTAATCATAACTGGCGATACACGGTGAAGCAGGGACTACGGGCCGCGTGCGTGACCAGGGAGACGTCGCTGCTACCCTCATGCTACAGGCGGTAGTTCTCAACAACCAGCAAAGGATCAAGCGCCTTCTATGGGTGGCGATAGCCTTACTCGCATACATTGCCTACAAGCTGAGTTGAGGTGATTACCATTGCTATAGCAGATCTGTAGCGCCCCCGCTTAGACCATCAGCCGACTACTATGCAGTCCTGGTTTGCTTGCGTTCCTCAAACGACAATCGGCCATCAAGGGACGCTCGACAAAGGGGGCGCGAGCGGCCGAAGACCAACTTAGAGCGGTGGTTTTCATCGGGGTAACTAGCTATGGGTGTGTGGAGAGTGGACTCGATGTAGCGCGAGGTGGACCTGAGCCCGTCGACGGAGGCACACGTAAGGCCCAGCTCGGCCGTCCACGATACCGGAGACTCGTTGAGGTCGTCACAACGCCAGATTATTCAACTCGTGTGCTCTTCCTTGGTATCGGTTTGTGGTGTTGGATTTGCAATGGAAAGGATGAATGGTCGTGCGGCGGGATTCGGCTGCGCTTGGCATTCAGTCACCACGATCTTTGCGGTCAATTCTTCGCGCTTGGGCAACTTACGATAGACCAGATTGCCGCCGCGCGCGCTGATAACCGACTCCGGCACGACGCCAAGGCCGACACCTGCTTCGACTAACGTTAGTAACGTCGGCAATACGCTATCCTGGAGAAACGAAGGGACTACGCGGGCAATCGAGAAGGCCGAGTGAATGAGATTCCGGAAGTAGGGCGAGGCATCGGCTCGGTATCCGACGAGTGGATAGCTACCAAGCTCTGCCGGATCGACACTGGATTTTGTCGTCAACGGGTGATCAGATCGCATCGCCACATACATCGGCTCACGATAGATCACTTCGACACGCATGTCTGCGTCCACTGCGGTGGGCCGCATAAGCGCAACGTCGATTGTTCTCAGTCTCAGCGCACTCTGCATCTCGATGGAGTTCAGTTCATGCAGGTCCAGTTCAATTCCTGGGTTCGCCAGCCGGTACTGATGTAGTGCTTCCGCGAGCGGAGAGCACGCTGCCGTAGGTGTCAGCCCGACCGATAGCCTACCCGTTTCTCCGCGCGCAGCTTGCCTGACACGGCGGACCATGCGCTCCATGTCCCTCAGAAGCTCCCGCGCGTGCTCGAGCATCACGACGCCTGCCGGTGTCAGTTGGACCGAACGCGTGGTGCGGGTGAACAACTCCGCATCGACCGTTTCTTCGAGCCGTCTGATCTGGTGGCTCAGCGCCGGCTGGCTCATGAAAAGGCGCTCTGCCGCCCGCGCAAAATGCAATTCCTCGGCCACCACGCAGAATGTCGCGACCAGTTTCGCGTCGACGCTGGCCGCCATTAATTCAGATTTCGATAAATGTCTATTCATTATGAATTGGACTATGAATAATCCGTTATATCCGCTTCGGGACAGCATCACAAGAGGTGGTGCGAGATAACCCAGGAACTGAAAGATGGAAGGTGAAATCCGACAACTAGGCGTGCGCGAGATCGCCGGACAGGTTCGACGAAAAGAGAGACCGAAAGACTACTTTGTTCACCGATCGTTGGCGTCAATCGAAGCGCTGGATTCGCAAATACGTGCGTGGGCTTGCATCGCACCACGTGCGAACACAATTGAAGCAGCAAGTGCAGTAGATACAGCAACACCGCTCGCCGGCGTGCCTATCGGCGTCAAGGACGTGCTACATGTTGCCGGCATGCCAACCGCGTACGGCGCACAGCTTTTCGCGCGTCGCGCCGAGGAGTTTGATGCTGCATGCGTGGGCATGTTGCGTGCCGCAGGAGCAGTGCCGATCGGTAAGACCGTCACGGCCGAATTTGCCTATAAACACCCGGGGCCGACGCGTAATCCCCACGACCTCCGGCGCACGCCGGGTGGCTCGTCTAGCGGCTCGGTTGCAGCGGTTGCTGTCGGCATGGTACCCGTGACTATCGGCACGCAGACAGGCGGTTCCATCATCCGGCCCGCGGCGTTCTGCGGCGTGGCGGGTTTCAAACCTTCGTTCGGTGCTGTACCGCGAGACGGCATGAAGGTGTCGTGCGAATCGCTGGATGTGATCGGATGGTACGGAACGTCGGTCAGCGATATTGGTGCCATTGCTGACGTGCTGCTGTCCGACGAGCGCGTGTTGCAATCGCCGGCGAGACGTCCGCGAGTCGCGGTGATATGCGGCACCTCGCTGCATGCTCTGGATGCAGACGCGAGAGAGATACTCGTGATGGCCGAACGTGCGCTGATAGATCACGGCGCAACCTGTACGCAGATTGCCTGTCCACGGGAATTCACGCTGCCGGTGGAAGCACATCGAACCATCATGCAGTACGAGTTCGCACGCAGCCTGGCGTCAGTCGCGAGGGTAGTACGCAGCGGGCTCAGTGAGGTGTTACTGGCTTGTGTTCGGCAGGGCCGTGCGATCTCACGCAGCCAATATCGTCGGATGAAGGACGTTCAGTCCTCGCTAAGAGATACATGGAACATCCACTTCGGCGACGCCGATCTGATTCTCACTCCTAGCGTGCCGGGTGAAGCGCCGCTGGGACTTGCGGCTACGGGGTCCTCTGCATTCAACGTGGTCTGGTCGGTGCTCGGCTGGCCATGTCTGCATATTCCCTTTGGGCGGTCCCGTCATGGTTTGCCACTCGGTATCCAGTTGGTAGGCAAGTGGAACGGAGATGCTGAACTACTTGGCTGGGGCAGTTGGGTCGAAAGCCTCCGTCGAGATCAAGGCGCAACGATAAGGAGCGAATCGCGCATGGCTTCAAGCGTAATCCGATGAATTTTTAAAGCAAAAGTCGGCTCGACGCGTCGCCGTCTTCGCGAGACTGCAATTACAAAACCAAATCCGGGTGACGATCACCCTATAAGCGGCGCCCTGTCAAAGCGCCAGGAGGAGCATTGATGTATGCAATATCATCTCAGACAGTGACGGAGGCGCAGGTGAGGCCTGGTCACACGTCCGAATCTGCTTCGGGGATCAACCAACGTCTCGATCAGCTTCCCGCCACGCGGCCCGTGTGGATGCTGGTGCTGCTGGTATCGATCGGAGGTTGGTTCGAGTTTTACGACCTTTTCATGACTGCATACGTCGGCCCGGGTCTGGTCAAGAGCGGAATGTATTCGGTGACTACAGCGTCGTTTTTCGGTTTCAGCGGGCTGGGCGCGTTCGTGGCGGCATCATTTGCAGGTTTGTTCATCGGCACATTTCTGTTGACCGGTCTTGCCGATCGGTTCGGGCGCAGGACTGTATTTACAGCTTCGTTGCTATGGTATTCGGTGGCGACGCTTGTCATGGCGTTTCAGGATTCCGCCCAGGCGATCAATCTCTGGCGACTCATCGCGGGAATCGGGGTTGGTGTGGAGCTCGTCGTGATCGATACCTATGTAAGTGAGCTGGTCCCGGCGCACTTTCGTGGAAGGGCATTTGCGTTCGTCCACCTCGTGCAGTACACGGCAGTTCCCTCGGTCGCGTTTTTCGCGTGGTGGTTCGACCAGCATCCTGTCGGCGGCATCGCGAGCTGGCGTTTGACCGCTGCACTCGGTGCGTTGGGCGCGATAGCCGTCTGGGCGATTCGTCGTCGGGTTCCGGAAAGTCCTCGTTGGCTCGCGCAGCACGGGAGGCTTGCGGAGGCCGGACAGATTCTCGACGCGCTCGAAGCGAAAATTGGCGTACCGGTGAAGGACAATGGAAATGAGTCTGGCGCCCACATCGAATCCGTGCAGAAACCGGCGCGTTTCAGCGAGATCTGGCAGCCGCCATACCGTAGGAGAACGCTTGTCCTGCTGACGTTTCACCTGATCCAGTCGATCGGCTTCTATGGCTTCGCTTCGTGGGTGCCGACATTGCTAGTGGCCAAAGGCATCACGGTAACCCATAGTCTCCTGTACTCGTTCATCATTGCATTCGCCAATCCTGTCGGGCCGCTGATTGGACTCGCCATTGCGGACCGGATAGAACGCAAGACCTTGATTGTATTGTCGGCAGCGGGCGTTGCACTGTTCGGCGGGATGTGTGCGGTCGTGCAGTCCGGTGTTTTTCTGATCGCGCTCGGCGTGCTGCTGACGCTCTGCAATACGCTGCTGTCGGCGGGCTATCACGCGTATCAGGCCGAACTCTATCCCACCCGTATCAGAGCTCGTGCAGTAGGCTTCGTCTATTCCCTGTCGAGGTTGTCCGCGATGTTCTCCGGCTTTTTCATCGCTTTCACGCTTCGCAGTTTCGGCACGTCCGGCGTCTTCGCCCTGATCACGGCCGTCATGATTATCGTGATGATTGCCATCGGCGTGTTTGGTCCGAAGACCAATTTACGAAGCCTCGACCTGGTGTCTCGCTGAAGTGACAAGATAGATAGCCCCCGCTTTCAACGAAAGCAGGGGACAACCAACATTCATTCGGGTACTTCACGCTTTTAGCCAGAAATCCACAGATAACGAATTTCGCTCCCATCGCAGTCCCGCGATAGGATCGGGTTCCGCTGAACGATATGTGGCTAGACCCCGGCTAGGGGCCGCCCACCATCGTTGAAAAGTTCCCCGAGTGCAAGGATGGAGCGGTGTCGAATCCGCTAAATCGAGTTGCGTCCGCCCCCGTCCGATTGACTCAGACCGACTGCTTTCCCTCACAGTTGTGACATTCGCGAACACCAGTTGAAGGACCGGAACGGGTCGACCTGAGCCCGACGCCGAGCGACCTCCGGTGGATCGATTATCCATTCAGCATCGCACCGGGTTCGGGCCACGAGGAGACAGTCGTCCGGCGCTACCGAATGGCCGGTCATGGCGGCATGGCAGCCATTTAGAGCCTCGGAGAATCGGATGGATGACTGCCAGGTTTGCTGCGCGGCATGGGCATCAGGGCACAGGGTTACGAATTGAACAAGTCATCGACAATACGTCGTCCCGCACTATAGCCGCCCATCAGCGCATCGGCCTCACTGAGAAATGGCTTGCCTTGGGATTCGCCAAAACGCAGCGGGGAGAAGACAGCGACAGATGCACCGGCCTTGCTGATCCTCACGACCGCCACAAATCCGATGCTGGTTGTCCCCTTGGGTCCCGCCTTCCAACTGAAGTCAGTCTCAACGGCCACTTCAATATCGAATCCGTGATAGTGATAGGTGCGGCTCATGGGCTTACCCCGTCCACCCGGGCTGCGATCCGGGAAGGATCGAGCGTGACGTTCCTCTCACCCAACACATCGCCAAATCCGAACGCTGATACCAGCATGGCCAACGACGAGCCGACGCACACGAGCATGTGAGTGCGCAAACCTGCCGCCCAGTTCAATCTTTCGCGCTCAAAGCCGATGACGCTCCCAAGTAGAGCCGCCAGGACGAGGCGCGACAAAAGCTCGATATTCCCTATCACACGTTGCCTTTCGATAGTTCTGTTTTAGGCCTGCCGGGAAGCCGTGTCGGCGACATCGGCATACAGTTGGGCCGCCCAGTTAACGCGCCCATCCGGTTTTTCGATGACCGCCGGCAGCGCCTCGGCGCGATTTTCGTGCGCGCGAAAAAGATTGACGATTTCCCGGGTCGGTATGCTCGCGACGAGCGTTGAAATTTTGCCCGGATTGAACCACCGGCAACGCGAAATTTCGTTGCGAGCTTCGGGGGACGCGTCGCGAGGAATATCGGCGCGGAAAACGTGATGGCGTTTGCTGAGACCGCCAAACTGGAACAGGGACGTAAGCTCCATTCGAACGAGTGAAGTCTCTTCTTCCAGCTCGCGCTGGGCGGCCTCCAGGGGCGACTCGAGGTGCTTTCTGGTGCCACCAGGTAGCGACCACCGTGATCGTTCTCGCGCGACCAGAAGAATCTTGCCTTCCCGGCAGCAAATGATGGTCGACCTGTCTTTCATGCTCTCTCCTACAGGACACGTGACTGCTTTAAAGGGCAGATTATGGATGATGCGCGGCCGCCCGTTTCGCTGGAGCGTAGAAAACCCGATCGCAAGTTTAGGTATGCCTCCGCATGGTCGTTCGTGTCCGTGGGGCCTCAGGTGGCGCGCGGCGCACGTCAACCGGCCGGCAAAATTGAGATCATGAACTCGGCCCTTTGCTCCTTGCGCATTGGAGTAAGCTGAACGTTAGTAACGGTCGACGGGGAGAACAAACAATGAGAACACGTTCGGCACTTGAGATCTGCCTGCCGCTTGCCCTGTTCGTCGCGGCCTGCGCCTTGTCGCTTCCAACCCTGGTGATTGCCTTTGTCTGGATGACGATTGGCGTTGTCTCGCTTGGGCATCGCACCCTTGACAGCTTCCCGACAGACGGAGTCCCCCGGGAGTGGCATAAGGGGTACCGCGGAGCGTGCCTGTGGTTTTACCACCTCACCTGGTGGCCCTGGTATATGCGATCCCCCCTTCGAGACATCGCTGATCGAATTGGCAGGTCGCTGTCGAGAAGGAGGAATCCGTCGGACAACGTGTTGACCGACGAACATATGGACGGCAGTGTGGGTGAGGCACCTTCGAAAAAGCGCGATTGAACGGGTCGTAATCCTCCCAGTTGTCGAAGTATCTGAGGTTGAGGGTCTTGCCACGATGTCGGCAGGACTTCAGCTAAAACGACAGATCCGGCGTCGACCGTCACGGTCACACTCTTTGAATTCTCTTCAACACGGGAACGAATGGCGGCGTAGCTTGACGACGCACCGTGCCGGACCGTGACAAGAAAGTTCTTTCCGGCGAACATGTGGGTCTCGCCATACTGCACTGTCCCATCCATTAGTTGTGCGGTCTTCACCACGATGAAGAGCGATTCCCCGTACACCTCGATCTTGGGCCGCTGATGCGCCTTTAGCGCGTCCTCTATTGCAAGATCATGCAGACTGAACTCCTCCTGAATTTTTCGCAGAAACGCCTCGTCGGGTTGCCATACCCCCAGCCAGACAAATGTGTCAGGCTCTTTCACGACTTCACTGATGTCGTCGATAGTCACATCGCTCAAGCGCTTACCAGCCTGGTAAGCAACACTGTTGACAACCATGTCCATCCCGTTCTCCTTCTCGAATTTCGAACATTTTTTAAGTAACTGCCTCGGTTCTGACCGGTGCGAGCCGAGTATCAGATCTGTCGGGAAGTGATCGGCGGATTCAACCGGTGGATGCAATAGTCTGCTGGAATCGTTCGGCGGGCGTTTCGTAGTCCAGCGTCTTTCTCGGACGCTCGTTCAGTCGTCTTGCCACAGCGTTGAGTTTGGCCTGCGAATACACTGACAGGTCGGTCCCTTTGGGAAAGTACTGCCGCAACAGCCCATTCGTATTTTCGTTCGAGCCGCGTTGCCAAGGATGCTGGGGATCGCAGAAGTAGACCTGAATATCAGTAGCCACGGTGAAGCGTTTGTGCCCAGCCATCTCCGTTCCCCGATCCCATGTCAGCGACTGATAAAGTTCCTGGGGCAATTTGCTGGCATGCCTGATGAGTGCATTGACGACCGTCTCGCTGTCCTTGCTGGCTATCTTAACCAGCATGACGTAACGTGTCTGGCGCTCGACGAGTGTTGCAATCTGGCTGCTGCCACTACCGCACAGCAGATCGCCTTCCCAGTGGCCCGGCACCGCCCGGTCTTCAACGGTCGCGGGGCGTTCGCTGATCGATACGTGTCGCGAATCCTGCCGTGATCGTCCGTCTTCTGCGTATGGTGGCGCGAACGGCGCATGGCCCGGGTGCGCCGCAAGTGTTCCAGCAATTCTTTCTTCAGGGCGCCGCGGGCCTGTATGAAGAGACTGCGATAGATGGTCTCGTGGGACACGTGGTAGTCCTCGTTCTCTGGGTACGCACGCCTGAGCCATCCGGCAATCTGCTGCGGTGACCACTGCAACTGGAGCTTGCCTGCCACGATGTGCGCCAGCGTTCGGTGCTCAACCAGTTTACAGGCTTTAGGACGCCGCGCCCGATCCCATGCAAGCTGATCGGCGTGGCTCGCCCGGTAGCCGCCCGGTCCGCTGTTACGCTTGATCTCACGGCAGATGGTGGAGGGAGCTCGTGAAAGTTGCATGGCGAGCGACTGGATTGAATCGCCAGCAACGAGCCCCCGTGATATCTCCTCGCGCTCAGCCAGCGTCAACGCCAATCTCGATCGATGCCTTTGTGGTGGCTGGATTCCGCCGGTCTCAGCCAGAATCCCTTGTACCGACGAGTGGTTCCGATCAAAAAAGCTGGGCGATCTTCTGCAGAGATTCGCCCTTTCGCCAACGTTCCCACATCAGCGCTTTCTGCTTTTCGCTGTAATAAATCCGGCGTCGCTGTTTCATCTGCAACACTCCCACTGCTCACGCAGCTTCTAGTGTGTTGCATCCACCGGTTGAATCCGCCGCGAGCGAGCCGTCGCTAGAAGTGACTGGGTCAAGCTAAGCACCATGGCTATCTTGCTCAAAGGTCATGCCCCGTTCACCCTCGACGGGGCTAACAACGAGAGGAATGAGTGTCTCGGCGGCCTATCTTCCGTGGGTACCACGACGGGAGGACACCAATGCGATTTATTTCTCGGGCTCGATTGGATCAAGCCCCGTCCTTTCGAATACTGCCGACGCTGTCGGCGTTCTCAGATAAGAAATGAGGGCTGCGGCGTCTTCGCGCTCCTGCGCGTTTGTTGATAAGGCAGCGGAAATGACGCTTACCTTCTGGACTTCTTGCGGGAGCGGGCCGACGTACTGGATCCCCTGAATGGCGCGAAGTTCACTGATCTGTTGCAATCCAAGTTCGGCGTCGCCGCGCTCAATGGCCGTTCCGACCAGTTCCTTGCCTTTGATCTGAACACTCCTGGCTTTCGTTTGATCTGAGATGCCAAGCTTGGGGAACAATCTCTCAGTAATATAAGTGCCGCTAGCTCCTTCCGAGAAAGCTACAGATTTCGCTGCGAGCAGTGCATTACGTAGTGTTTCCACAGTACTGACATCCGGCTTCGGCATGCCGACCTGGACCGCGACGCCAATTCGGGACGCAACGAGATCTGTGCGAGTGTCCGGGAGAAACTTACCCTGTCTGATCTGTTCGTCTTGCGCAGGGCGGATCATGAAGCAGACGTCCATTGCTTCGCCATTCTTGATGCGCGTGGGCAACGCGTCAGCGGACGCACCGTATGAAGGCCCCCACGATATGACGAGGTGATTCCCGGTCTGCTGTTCATACCCTGGTCCGAGCTCCCTAAACGCTGCTGACAGCGCTCCGGTTGCCAGGACATGAACGTCAGCGGCATGAACCGCAGTTGACAATAGTGACGCGGTGCAGAGTGCGGCAGACACGGTCGCGCGTCGGAGCTTTGTATTGTTGATGGCCATCGGATTGTCCTTTTTAGTAAGGCTACGGTTTGTTCAGGTGTCGAATCTCGCCGCATGTACTGACATGCGGTGGCTACAGGGAAGATGTGGCCGGCAGGAAGCGCAAAATTGCGCATGCTCCAGCAATTGGCGCGACCGGTTTGGAGCCCGGCCGGATCGAAGATGCGCAAAACCATCCAGCTCCTGGAAGGGAAGCCCGCAACTGCACAGAGAGTCTGCGAATATCCACACGAAATCCAGGAGGGGTACCATCTGCTGCGCCGATAAAACGTCGCCCCCTACAGGTTGCCGTTCCGGCCGCCAATCGCGAGATGATCCGCGGACCAGGCCGCGGCGCTACGATGCGGTCTGATTCGGCAGGATAATCGACCTTTCCACGTTAAGCACGGCAAACCCACTGTCTATGGCGAACCGCACAAATCAACAACCGGAATCGAACGCTACACCATCGAATCGATCGCTCGAACGCGGGCTCGAACTGCTGCGCGCGTTCGGCCCCGGTGCGGCACTTCTCGGCAACGGAGAACTCGCGGAACGCACCGGCCTGCCGAAGGCAACGGTGAGCCGACTTACGCGAACTCTCGTCGAGGCGGGTTATCTCGAGCACGATGCGGCACGCAGGGCGTACAGACTGGGCCTGCCCGTGCTCAGTCTGGCGCAGGCGTTGCGCAGCGGATCCACAGTACTCAATGCTGCAGGACCGCTAATCCGCGATATTGCCCAGGCAAAGCACATCAATGTCGGAATCGCGGGCGCCGACCGGGAAGAGATGGTCTACCTTGAGTCCATTCGTTATAACCAGCGAGCCTCATTACGCACGATCGTCTCGGGACAACGCGTGCCGATGGAACTGACGTCGCTCGGGCGCGCGTATCTCGCAGCACTGCCGCTGGCGGAATTCACCGCCCTGATGGACGCGTTCAACCGGCGCAAACGGAGCGGCTGGGAGCGTCTTGCGCTGGAAATCACTGAAGCTGTAGACGATGTGCGCCGAAGTGGCTTCTGCGTTGCAAGCTGGCAGCCGGAAGTGATTGCACTCGCGACGCCCCTCGCCATTCCCGGACATCGTTTGCTGGTCCTGAACTTTAGCGTCCGCACGGCGGCGTCAAACGACAGCGTTGTAAGCGAACTCGCGGCGCCCCTGCTGCGTCTGCGCGACGAGATTACAGCCGCATGCGCGCGCCTGGAAGGCTGAAGACTGCAAGCCTCTCTTTCATTCCCGGCGTTCACTGATCGCGCGCGCTGGAATACCCAGCACCACTGCAAGACCGCCGAGAATGGAGACGAACGCAACCGCATAGAGCCCCACGGCGCTGCTGCCGAAGTGCGTCGATGCATAGCCGATGACCGAAGGTGCCGAAATCCCGCCAAACTGGCCGAGGCTGCTAATGAGGCCGATGCCGCTTGCTGCGGCGGTGCTCGACAGGTACGCGGGTGGGATCGTCCAGAACAGCGACAGCATGCCCAGATAACCAGCCGTCGCGATGCAAAGCAGTGCTACCAGAATGCCCGCGTGATTCGCCGCCGCCGGCAGAAGCGCGACGCCCAGGGCGGCCATCAATGCGCTTGCCATGAAATGCCACCGCCTCTCCAGCATACGATCCGAGTTCCGGCCGAGCAGATACATCGCGACTGCGCCGACCACATACGGAATCGCGGAAAGAAGCCCAATGTGCCAGTAGTTCGATACGCCGCTTTTCTGGATCACGCTCGGTGCCCAGATGTGCACGACGATGCTCGCCCACGGCACGCTGAAATAGGCGAACGTCAGGAAATAGAACTTTGGCTCCTTCAATGCGGCCCAGATCGAACCATGAGCGCGTGCGGCCTTCGTTTGCGCGTCCCGGTTAAGCTCCGCAAGCAGGAGGGCCTTCTCGTCGTCCGAGAGCCAGGTCGCCTGCTCGGGACGGTCGGTCAGATAGACATAGGCAAAGACACCGGCGATCACTGACGGAAATCCTTCGAGAAGGAACAGCCATTGCCAGCCGTTGTAGCCAAGTAAGCCCGACATGCTATTGAGAATCCATCCCGACACGGGCCCACTGATAATGCCGGATACGCAGATCGCCGTCATGAAGATTGACGTGACTCGGGCCCGCCGCGCGGCCGGAAACCAGTAGGTGAAATAGAGAATCACGCCCGGGAAGAATCCTGCTTCCGCTGCGCCCAGCAATACGCGTGCGATGTAGAACTGCGTCGGCGTCTGCACGAATGCGGTGCTCGCCGAAACGATGCCCCATAGCGTCATGATCCGCATGAGCGTTTTTCTCACGCCGACTCGCGCGAGCCACAGGTTGCTCGGCACCTCGAAGAGCATGTAACCCACGTAGAAGAGTCCCACGCCCAGACCGAATGCGGCGTCAGAAAGACCAATGTCACGCGAGAACTGCAGGTGCGCAAAGCCGATATTGGCGCGATCCAGATACGCGAAGACGTAACAAATAAAGAGGAACGGCAGCAGCCGCCAGGTGACTTTCCGGTAGACGGCCTCTGTTTGCGGTTGCGCAACGGCGCTGACGTCGATTGGACTGGAACGGGCTGCGTGCATCATGTCTCCGGGCTTGTATTGGGCCGCAGGATCGTCGTGGCAAGTGTCCTGCGTTGGAATCCATTATCGGCACCTACCGCTCGATGACAATCCGCCAATTCCATCCAGTGGAATTTCTCGGGCCCTCTGATGAAACGCGCTCCGTTCCACAGGGTGGAATTAACGGGGTGTCATGGGTGGCAGGTGGGGCTAAGCTGCATTGGCAGATTGACCTTGTCAGTCGACTCCAATTCAACCATCGAGACACGCATGAGCCCATCCACTATTCAAGTCACTATCGACTCGCAGGTCGCCACGATCGCGCTGAATCGTCCTGAAAAACGTAACGCCATCACCAACGAAATGCGTGCCGAACTGATCGGGGCGCTGGACACCGTTTCGCGCGATC
This sequence comes from Paraburkholderia sp. RL18-101-BIB-B, assembly GCF_046026985.1. NCBI lineage: Bacteria > Pseudomonadati > Pseudomonadota > Betaproteobacteria > Burkholderiales > Burkholderiaceae > Paraburkholderia > Paraburkholderia sp. RL18-101-BIB-B. Next base: position 10,047 of record NZ_JARESV010000079.1, on the reverse strand, counting down.
GGGATGTGCGCGCCGTGGTGTTGACTGGCAACGGCAAGGGGTTCTGCGCTGGCGGCGACGTCAGCGGTATGGCGCAGCGCATTGAAGCACCCGCCGGCGAGATTGCGTTCAATGGCTGGTCCCGCCAGCAACTCGTGCATCACACGGTCAATCTGCTCTACTCGATGCCCAAACCGACCATCGCTGCCGTCAACGGCGCAGCGGCGGGTCTCGGTGCCGATATGGCGCTCTCCTGCGACTTTATCCTCGCGTCACAGGAAGCGAGCTTCACGTGGAGCTACATCAAACGCGGGCTGATCCCCGACGGCGGCGGGATGTACTTTTTGCCGCGACGGGTCGGCCTCGCGCGGGCGAAGGAACTGATCTTCAGCGGGCGCAAGGTGGATGCAAAGGAAGCGCTTGAAATCGGCATCGCGGATCGCCTAAGCGAGCCGGATTTGCTCATCGCCGACGCCCACGCGTGGGCCGCCGAATTGAGCCAGGGTTCGGCCACAGCGCTCGCGCTGGGCAAGAGCATTCTCAACCAGAGCTACGAACTGTCCGCGCATCAAGTGTTTGCACAAGGCAGCCAGGCACAGGCCGTCTGCTACACAAGCCGTGAACATCGTGACTCGGTGCTCGCATTCCTGAACAAAACCAAGTGAGCACGAAGGAGATCGGCATGAACGTAATTTCAAAATTGATGCGCCCGGCGAGCGTAGCGGTAATCGGAGCTTCGGCGGACGCAGCCAAGACTTCAGGCCGCCCGGTGGCTTACCTCAGGAAGCACGGCTTCGTCGGCGACATCTACCCTGTCAACCCGCGTTACGACTCGATCGATGGCCTGCCCTGCTATCCCGATGTAGCGTCGTTGCCGCATGCGCCCGATGTCGGTATCGTGCTGCTCGGGGCCGAGCGCGCCCACGTTGCAGTGCGGGATCTGGCGAGCCGCGGGACGAGCGCTGCAATCGTGCTGGCGAGTGGCTATGCAGAGATCGGCGAGGAAGGCGCCAGACGTCAGGCGCAATTGATAGAGGCAGCAGGGTCCATGCGCCTGCTCGGCCCGAATACGATCGGGCTCGTCAACCTGACTGACCGCATCACGCTGTCGGCAAGCGGAGCGCTGGAGACTGACACTTTCACAGTCGGTGGCATCGGCGTGGTATCACAAAGCGGGGGGATTCTTGGCTCGCTGTTGTCGCGGGCGGCAGCACGCGGTATTGGCCTGTCAAAGCTGGTGTCGACGAGCAATGAAGCAGATCTCGACATGGCAGACTTCGTCGATTATCTGGTTGACGATGATTCGACTTCCGTTATCGCGCTCTACATGGAAGGGCTACGTCATCCGGACCGGTTTCGCCGCGCCGCGCTAAGGGCGGCCGCCGCGGGCAAGCCGGTCGTCGTGTTCAAGATCGGGCGCTCGGAATCAGGCGCGCGATCGGCGGTCTCGCATACGGGCGCGCTGGCCGGCTCGGACCGCATGTATGACGCGCTCTTCAGCCAGGTCGGCGTCATTCGTGCCCAGACGTTTTCCGATTTGCTCGACATTCCTCATGCGCTCGCTACTCGTCGCAAGCTCTCCGGGCGACGGGTGGCGATTCTGACCTCGACCGGCGGTGCCGGCACGCTCGTCACCGATAGCCTTGGCATGGCGAACTTTGAGTCACCACCTCCTGACGAGGCAACAGCTGCCAGGCTGCGGGCGCTCCAGACCGGCGACCATGCAGTTCTCGACCGCAATCCGATTGACGTGACGCTTGCGGGTTTGCAGCCGGCTCTCCTGCGTGCTGCGATCGGCACGCTACTCGACAGTCCGACATACGACGCAGTCGTGGTTATCGTTGGATCGTCTGGCCTTGCGATGCCTGACCTGATGGCTGACGCGATCCGCGATTCGCTGCCAGGCAGTGACAAGCCCGTGATGGCGTTTGTGAGCCCGCACGCACCGGAGATCACGAAGTTGCTTAATGGGCAGGGAGTGCCGGCCTTCCCTTCGCCCGAAAGCGTGACGAGTGCGCTGGCTGCGATGTGGCAACACGGCGAGTCCATGCAACGCGCCGTGAGTTTGAACGAACAACACGCTGAAGCTGAAGTCAACGTGAGCGATCTACCAGCCGGATCACTAAACGAGGCGCAGGCGAAAGAGCTTTTTGCCCGCTTTGGTGTGACAGCGGTGCGCGAGCGTGTCGTCACGAACGCGAATGAAGCCGAGAGCGCCGCTCGCGAGCTGGGTGACAAGGTCGTACTCAAACTGCTGTCGAACACGATCACCCACAAGAGCGATGTCGGCGGCGTAGCGGTTGGGGTCACTGCTGACTGCATCGGGGCTCGCCTGAACCGTATGCGGGACGACGTTGAAACCGCAACTGGCGTATCCGCGAATGCGTTTCTCGTTCAGGAAATGGTGGCCGGTGGAACGGAACTGATTCTCGGCCTTCATCGAGACCCGTTGGGCACAGCATTGCTGCTCGGCATGGGCGGCGTCACAGCGGAACTGTTCAAGGACACGACGATGCGACTCCTTTCCGCCGAAGCGCCGCTGTCGCGCGCAGACGCGTTCGCGATGATCCACGAACTGAAAACGTGGCCCCTGCTAGACGGGTATCGTGGACGGCCGCGCGCTGATATTGACGCCCTCGTGACCGCAATCGTCGCCTTTGCACGAATGGCGGTGCGGCTTGGCGGGCGTATTGTCGAAGCAGAAATCAATCCGATCTTCGTGCTGCCTGCGGGCCAAGGCGTACGGGCGGCTGACGGCGTTGCCGTACTCGAATCGGAGGCTCACGATGGATGACGATGCTCTGGTCACACTCGACGAAACATCCCCGCTCGCCTATTTTGCGCGTGCCGAGAGTGAGGTGGCAAATCCCACCCACATCGACCTCTCGATTGCAAGTGTCGTAGAGTCGATCGCCGTGATCGGGTAGGTGCGCGCGCCTACCGGTAACCAGGAAGCAAGAGCGTGAGAATGTGGCTAAGCAGAAGCCTGGTCTCGGCAACTGTCTGCAAGATTGCAATTCAAGATTTGCCTCAGTGCTTGGTGGATCGTCGTTGTATCCCTTTCGGATACAACAGGATCGTCCTATCAGCAAAGCGGTGGAACATACCAAAATCCTAGCCACTATCTGCGGATGGCGAAATCGCGCTTCAGCTGCGCATTTCCGAAGGTCTTGACTGCAGTAACCTACCGAGAAGCGGCAACCAACGGCTATGAAATGCTAAGGATCGACGAAGTCACGAATAGCGAAGATTTCGCCGAGCGATGCGATGTCGCGATAGTAGGCGGCGGCATTGTTGGCGTCAGCACCGCGTATGAACTGGCGCGCCGCGGCCTCCAGGTCGCTCTGCTCGAAAAGGGCGTCATCGGCTGCGAGCAGTCGGGGCGCAATTGGGGCTGGGTGCGGCAGCAGAACCGCGACCTCCATGAGTTGGCGCTCGCGATGCAGAGCCTCAAGCGCTGGAGCGAACTAAGCGAAGAACTGGGCGAGGATATTGGGTTTCGTAAGGCGGGCATTCTGTACGGCACGGAGCATGAATCTGACATCGCGCAATGGGAGTCGTGGCTTGCCCGCGCCCGGGAAGTCGGCTTTAACAGCGAGATCCTCAGTGCGCGCGAACTGGCAGCGCGCATTCCGTCCGGACGTGCGAAGTGGGCTGGAGGTCTGTGGTCTGTCTCTGACGGGCGCGCCGAGCCGTCGAAAGCCGCGCCTGCGATTGCTCGCGGCGCGCAAGGTCTCGGCGCGATGGTGTATCAGAACTGCGCGGTACGAAGTCTCGACATGAGTGCGGGGCGTGTCTCTGGCGTCTGGACGGAGCGCGGCCGGCTCGCAGCCGACACCGTCGTTCTCGCGGGAGGCGCCTGGAGCGCGTTGTTCTGCCAGCATCACGGCATCGATCTGCCATCCATCAACGTGATGGGAACGGCGTTGCGAACCGCTGAGGCGCCGGGGGTTATCGAAGGCTGTTTCTCCGGGCCTAACTTCGCGCTGAGGCGACGGTTGGACGGCGGCTATACGATCGCGGTTCCCGGCCACGGACGCGTGGAGCTCGCGCCACAAAACCTGCGGCATTCGGTGAAGTTCCGCACCATGTTCCGCAGCAAGCTGAAGAAAAAACTGAAGATTCGCGTCGGTGCCAGCTTCTTCCACGGACCGGAGGCAAGCGCGACCTGGCGCGACGATGACGTCTCGCCGTTCGAAGAAACACGGGTGCTGAATCCCCGGCCTGATACCGAATGGCTCGAACGTGCCCTGCAAAACGTGGCCAGCGTGTTTCCCGAACTGTCGGGGTTGCGGATCGCTCACGCATGGGCGGGCGCGATCGACACGACGCCGGACCTCGTTCCCGTCATCTCGAAGGTTAATGCGAAACCCGGTCTCGTGATCGCGTCCGGCTTCAGCGGACACGGCTTTGGATTAGGGCCAGGCGCAGGGGTGCTCGTGAGCCGGTTGGTAATGGACGAGGCGCCGCAGTTCGACATTAGTCCCTACAGACTCGCCCGCTTTTCCGACGGAACGAAACTGAGCAGCCCCGAAATGATGTGAGTCGAGGCCGCGGGCGAGCTTTCGCGGCAGAACACTTCGGGAGGTTGAACCTCCAGTTCGATTCAACTGTATCGATTCACGGCCGTTGCAATTCGAAAAGCGGCCGGAGATCTTGATCGACCTCGTATCACGCGTGGCGGGCCTTCACGCTTTTTTGCCTTTGCGTGAGACGGAGCGCTTGCTGGCACCCTTTGAAAAGCGATGACGATTGCCAAGGAGCTCGACCAGCCGTGTCTCGCATTCGGAAAACGAGTACCCGCGCCGCTGCGAGATCATGAACGTGAGGGCGCGCATGTGCCATGCGCGCCGTTGGAGTTCGACAAGTGTTCCGTTCGCGAGGTCTTCCGCAACCACATGATGCGGCATGTGCCCCCAGCATAAGCTGCCCCTTAGCAAATCGTGCTTCGCGCCGAGGTCATTCACCAGCCACTGGCGTTCACCGGCGACCCCGTGTTGTGTCTTTTCCGCATCGGGCTGATTGTCGGTTACGACGAGCTGGATGTGCCGGCCAAATTCCTCCCGCGGGATCGGCCCCGCGATTGCGGCCAGCGGATGCGATGGCGCACAGACGGTCACCATTTGCGCTTCACATAAATGCTGCCTTTCTATGGTACCCGGGCTCAGCTCCGGCACGTCGGTGATCGTCACCGCCAATGCGCACGTTCCTTCGAGAACCAGGCGCTCGCCGCCTTGCATGGTCGTCATGCGCAGATTGATTGCAACGGTTGGAAAGTCCGACTGCAGCCTGCGCAGGCATTCAATCAGGTGCGCGCGCGGAAAATAGGTATCCACGGCAATCGAGACCTGTGGCACCCCGGCTTCAGCAATCGCAACCGCGCGCATCTTCATTTCCTCGGTGCGTGAGATCACCCCACGAGCATCAGGCAGGAGGCTACGGCCCGCTGCTGTAAGCGTGGCTTTGCGGGCGTTGCGTTCGAACAGCAACACATCGAAGGCACTCTCGAGCGCGTTGATCGCGTGACTGATCGCTGACTGTGCACGCCTTAGCTCCCGTGCAGCCCCGGAAAAGCTTCCCTGGTCACACACGGCAACGAAGGCCCGAAGTTGATTGATGGTGACGTTATCGAGCATACATATCCAAAGAGTAGATGGCACCCATAGATATTTAGTCAATTGGCTTCATGAATCAAGACGTCCAGAATCGTGTTTGTCGCTTTTGCTTTGGCACTCACAGTCAAAGGGTTCGGGTTCTATGTGTTCATGTGGTCCACGAATACAGATCCCTGCTTCCGAACAACTTCAACGAAGGATGCATGACATGAACAGACTGAATGGAAAGACCGCCGTGATCACCGGTGGCGCTACCGGCATCGGCCGCGCCGCTGCAAAGCGCTTCATCGAGGAGGGCGCCTTCGTCTTCATCTACGGCCGCCGACAAGAAGCGCTCGACGCCGCTGTGGCCGAGCTCGGGCCCAATGCCCGCGCGGTAAAGGGCTCGGTCTCGGATGAGGCCGACCTCGACCGACTCTACGCGGCGGTAAAGGCCGAGCGCGGAACCCTCGACATCGTCTTCGCCAATGCCGGGGCGGGAAGCCAGCTTGCGCTCGGCAAGATCACCGCCGAGCACATTGACGAAACCTTCGACACCAATGTGAAGGGGACGATCTTCACGGTCCAGAAGGCGCTGCCGCTGATGGGCAAGGGCGGTTCGATAATCCTGACCGGATCAAGCGCCGGCACCACGGGCGCCCCGGCAATGAGCGCCTACAGCGCGAGCAAGGCGGCAGTGCGCAACCTCGCGCGGACCTGGGCGGAGGACCTGAAGGGCACCGGCATCCGGGTGAACGTGCTGTCGCCCGGGGCGACGGCGACCGAACTCGCGAAGGAAGCGCTAGGCGAGGAGGGCCAGAAGGTCTTCGCCTCGATGACTCCGCTCCAGCGCATGGCCGATCCGGCAGAGATCGCAGCGGTGGCCGCCTTTCTCGCGTCGCCGGACAGCAGCTTCATGACCGCCAGCGAGGTTGCCGTTGACGGCGGCCTTGCGCAACTCTGACAGGCTACGCCCGCCGGTCACTCCATTCGATATTCGGAGCCCGTCGGGCGTCGCACACCGAAGGAAAATATATGAGCTACGCAATTATTGGCTTCGGCAAGATCGGCCAGGCGCTTGCCAGGGCGTTTGCCCGAAGCGGCATCGAAGTATCCGTTGCAACCACGCGCGACCCGGAAAGCTTTGCATCCACTGCGGCCGCGATCGGACCCACGATCATTCCCAAAAAACTGGCGGAAGCGGTCAAGGCGGACATCGTCTTTTTGGCTGTCCGTTTCGAGGCGCACCGGGATGTCGCGAAGGCGCTGCCCAGCTGGCGGGGCAAGACCATCGTCGATGTGACCAATGCCTACGGCGTGCTCCCTGAGGATCTGGGTGGACAACCTTCTTCCAGGGCCGTCGCGCAGGCCTTCACTGGTGGAAGACTGGTTAAGGGCTTCAATCATTTGGGCGCTGCCGTCCTGGACCAGGATCCGGCCGTACATGGTGGCAAGAGAGTCGTGTTCCTGGCGAGCGACGATGACGGCGCCGCAACGGAGATCGGTGCGCTTGCGGAAAATCTCGGTTTCTCGCCGATCAAACTTGGTGCGCTTTCGGCAGGTGGACTGCTTGTGCACGCGCGTGGAAATAGCTGGGGGCAACTGATCTTTAAGGATTTGGTCAAGTTCGACTGATGAATCGTGATCGCAAATTTCGATGCGATCCTGCCTCGTGGACAAAGGGCCAACCACAGTTTGATTGAAGCGAGGGCGACGCCGGCAGTAAGCCGCGCGCCAGATCATCCGACGCCCCGTCCTCACCGGCAGATCCACAAGGTAGCCGATTAGATCGGACACGATCCGATAAAAGGAAAATGGAGAGATTCAATGAGCATCGAAGAGAATATTCAGATCGTGAAGGATTTCTTTGCAGCGATAGGCAGCGGCGATAAGCAAGGTGTGCTGGCGTTGGTTGCTGAAGATATCGAGTGGATCATTCCGGGCGAGGATTGGCCGCTGGCCGGCACGCACCGCGGGCACGCGGGATTGGCGGAAGTGCTTCAGAAGGCTTCCGACGAGGTGGAAATGACATACCCAGAGCCCCCCGAATTCGTGGCGCAGGGAGACCGGGTTCTCGTCGTCGGCGTCGCTACGGGGGAAATCAAAGCTACGAATAGGACGTTCAGGGACGACTGGGTCTTCGTCACTACCGTTCGAAATGGCAAACTGACGAAAATCCGGGAGTATATCGACACGCAAGCACTGGCGCGGGCCTCCGAGACGGACGCGAGCCCCAAGCCCTGACCCATCGAGATCGATAGCACACAAAGTCGAATTCGCCGCCCGAATGTCGCAATAAGACCGAAGGCTAATGTCTTTTGTTTGCCGAGAATACTCACTCGTCAATAGGGAAGGCTGACACGCGCCGGTACCTAGTCGCGAATGTCGACAAAGCGACCTGGAACGGCCGCGCGCTCTTGATCGGCCACCGTCCGCAATGGCCGAGTTTCCGACTTTCGGCGCTGTGAACATATCCTGCGTTGCTCCGATCGACGAATTGCCGCTCGGTCAGACATGCAGCTTAGTACGTCGACGAATTTGCATCCCCCAAGAAAGAAGGCGCCGAACGTCAAAGGGTGCACCGTCAGAAATGCGCGACGATTTTGCTTCCAGACATTACCCACTTCGAGCGGTGCCCCTCGATTAACAACGCAACTAACCGTCAAGGCAACTGCCCCCGCTACGACGAGCCAACAACCGTCCTGCATGGGGGCAGGGGAAATTCTGGGGCGTTGCGTTGGGTCTGATCGGTCTTGTTGCCGTGGCGGGGCCATTAATACGCCCATTGCGAATCGTTTATAGCCTGCGGTGGGCGGCCAGCACGTGCAACGCCGCAGGCGAGCGTCCGGCAAGTCCATCGACTTTCTGCTCCCGAACATCCTCACGGTCATTTCATACCGAATGACACCTGCTCAAGTGCGCCTGCCAAAAGCCACATCGAGCTGACGGGCGCGTTTCACTTCGTCGCCCTGCAGATAGATCGAGGTCGTGGCAACCGACGCGTGACGCAGATTGTCGCGAACAATCGTGAGCTCCGCGCCGCGCGCAAGCGCATGCATGGCATGCGTGTGCCGCATCCAGTGCGGGCTCGCACGGCGCAACTTTTCTGCAAGGGGTGGGTGATCGGCCTGGATCAATCCAGCCGCCTGGTGGAAAAACCGGTGCATCACGTGCCATAGCCGGGCAGGAGTGATACCGGCCGCGCTGTCTGTTTCGTCGCCCAGTCTGGCCAGCAACGGAATCTTCGGCTGCCAGCGCGCGGGCGTCACCGGCAAGCCGCGCTGCAGCAGCGACTGTTCTAGCGAGTGTCGCGCGAGCGGCGGCAGCGCAACCTTGCCCGGCCGGCTACCTTTGCCGATCAGCCGCAGCCAGTGATCTCCATTCGCATCGGTCACAACGTCGCCCAGTGTCGCGCTGACCAGTTCGCCCGCGCGCAGCCCGGTCGCGTAGGCGAAATCGAGTACGAAGCGCAGTCGTTGCGCGGCGGCGGCCTCCCAGCCGTAAGACCATTCGAGACCATCGGCGATCGAATGCACGATCTGCCATTCGCTGTCGGTAAAGCCGCGGGACGTGTCGAGCGGCGCCACCCGTGTGCGTCCACGAACCTTGACGCCTGCAGAGGGATTGGCGAGCACGTAGCGCTGCTCGATCAGCCAGCGGAACAGTGCGCCGAGTACCGATAGCGCGTAGGCCGCCGACCGCGACGAAAGGCTGCGGGCAAAAGGACGCCAGTCAGGTGCGTGACGCGGCCTGGGTGCCCCCACCCAGCGCCCGCGCGGCGACGGGGCCAGGAGAAAGGCGCGATAGGCAATTGCGTCTTCGGTGGTCGACGACGACAGCGCGCGGCCGCGCTCGACGATGGCCCAGAGAATCAGCCGCTCTGCCTCCTTGCGGTAGGCGCGCCGTGTCGTCGGCGCCTCATGCAGCGAGAGCCACGCGTGCACCGCCTCGTAGTCGTTGTTCGCGTCGAGTGTGCAGGCGCTGCGCGGCGCGCGAAAGGTCCCGTCGGTGCCATCGACAGCGGGCGGCACGTGAATACGCTCCCACGGCGCGAGGACATCGTGGGCCGCGCCATCTCGCGCGTGCACGGCGGGCAGCTGACTGACGACCAGCGCACGGGCCCGCTCCGTGAGAATGGGATAGGCGGCGAAGAATGCTTCTATCTGCATTGCGGTGGCTGCACCAAGCCCCTCAATGGCACGCCACCATTGACGGCGACGCGGCACGCGCACGGTGAGGTCTGCGAGCGTCAGGACGCCGTGGGCGCGCAGTACCCGCACGGCGCGCGGACGTAGCCACTGACCAATGTCGTCGGTGATCTGCGGTTGCGCATCTGCGAGACCGGGCAGCAGGGTGATCGCGTTCAGCACGGCGGTGCTTCGTTCGGTACGTTCGCTGGCCGGGTGGCTGAATAGTGCGACCAGGTCGGGCCTGTGACGCTCATGCGCAAAGGCGGCGAGTCGCTGGCGGATCC
>NZ_JARESV010000078.1:0-25734 GCF_046026985.1 Paraburkholderia sp. RL18-101-BIB-B | reverse complement strand
GTGACGTCCTTCTGCAGCAGGTGCCTGGCTGCCTCCTGCAGACTGACGATACCCATTCCCGTGTCGATCATCAGATCCCGGTCGCGGCCGCGCACATGCCAGATATTGCAGCGCATCAGCGGCACGACATGGGGTTCCCAAAGTAGGGTAATGTCGTCGCTGATGCGTTTGAGTTCGAACCATCGGTCGGCAATCGGTAACTTGGTCATGTGGGGTCGCTCACGGTAAGAGCTGTTACTTTGACACACTCCGCATCGCACTTCGAGAGCGTTGACTCAAGTCGCGTCGTTCAGAGCATTCTCATGCGAGAGGGTTTCGATCAATTGCTCTGCGGACATTGGACGGCCAAGCAGAAAACCTTGCAGGGAATCGCAACCAAGCCGGGTCAGGAACTCTTGCTGCGCCGCAGTCTCCACGCCCTCGGCGACGATGTTCAGATTGAGCGTCTGGCCCAGTGCCACGATTGCGGAAACAATCGCTGCGTCTTCGGTGTCGCGGGCGAGATCACGGATAAACCCGCGGTCGATTTTCAGTTCACTGGCCGGTAACCGCTTGAGATAGAGGAGGCTCGAATACCCCGTACCAAAATCGTCGATTGAAATATTCACGCCCATGCCGCGAAGCTGCTGCAGGATTCGTAAGCTTGCGTCGGCATCGCGCATCGCCGTCGACTCGGTGACCTCGAGCGTCAGGCAGCCTGGCTCCAGCGCATAACGCTTCAAGGCGTCCCGCACCGTTTGAATCAGACTTGCATGGCCGAATTGCAGCGCCGACAGGTTGACCGCCATGGTCCAGTCACGCCGGCCCGCTTCGCGCCACTCGCTGATCTGCCGGCAGGCCTCGTCCAGCACCCATTCACCGATTGGCACGATCAACCCCGTTTTCTCCGCCAGGGGGATGAACTGGTCCGGCGCAATGAGCCCGCGAGTCGGATGCGACCAGCGCACCAGCGCTTCTACGCCGACTACCGGCCCGTTGGGCGCGGTGAACTTGGGCTGGTATTGGAGAATCAGTTCATGTCGTTCAAGAGCTAAACGGAGATCCTGCATGAGTTGTAGCTGCTCATGCACATTGGCATTCATCGACGCTTCGAAGAAACAGTAAGTGTTGCGTCCCAACGCCTTCGCGTGATACATCGCCGCATCGGCATTGGTCAGCAGGTCGTCCTGACGGGCGCCGTCGCCGGGGTAGATCGCAATACCGATGCTGGTCGAGATGCGCAGCAGGCGGTCGGCCACCTGAAAGGGCTCCTGAATGACCCTGAGCACTTTGTCGGCGAGGGTCGCCGCGTCGGCCGGTTCGGCTACTCCCGCCAGTAGCACGAATTCGTCGCCACCCACGCGGGCGATCGTGTCCTGTGACCGGACGTTCAACCCGATGCGCTGGGCGACTTCGACGAGCAACAGGTCGCCGATGTGATGGCCGTAGGCATCGTTGACCGTCTTGAACCCGTCCAGGTCCATGAACATCAGCGCGAAGCGGCTATTTTCCCGATTCGCGCTCTGGATCGCACGATCGAGCCGGTCTTCCAGCAACACGCGATTGGGGAGTTTGGTGAGATTGTCGTGTAGCGCCAGGTAGGTCAGTTCCTGATTGGCCTCGGCGAGTGAAATCGCCAGGATGGCGGTGCGCGATTCCAGACGCAGATCGAGTACGGAAATGATCAGCGCGATAGCAAGCACCGCTAGCGTGACGATGATGATCACTATCGCCAGCCACCCGACGTCCCCCCCATCACGCGCCGCGCGGCACACGCTTCCAAGCGGGAACTGCGCCGCCATCATGCCGGTGTAATGCATCCCGACAATGGCAAAGCCCATTACGATCGCCGCTCCCGCACGCAAGGGCCGAACCCGCGGTGAAAGGCGGCGCAGGTTGTATGCGATCCACAAGGCTGCGCCTGAAGCGACGATCGCGATGACGACGGACAAAATGAACAGGGACGGTACGTACTGGATTTCGGGAGCCATGCGCATTGCCGCCATGCCCGTATAGTGCATGGCGGAAACCCCGGCGCCCATTAGTACCGCGCCGCAAACCAGACGTGACCACGGCAACTCGTTTCGAGCCACAAGCCACAGCGCGAATGCTGAGGATGCAATGGCGATCAAAAGCGAGAGCACCGTGATCGCGGGATCGTAGCCAAGCGGAATCGGCAAGCTGAATGCCAGCATGCCGATAAAATGCATCGACCAGATCCCTGTGCCCATCGCGCATGCACCGCCAGCCAGCCACCAACGGGCTGCGCGTCCCTGAGCACTAGAAATGTGACCGGCCATGTCCAGCGCAGTATAGGAGGCCAAAATCGCTACAAGCAGCGAAAACAGGACAAGCAGGCTGTTGTAGCTGCTGGCAAACATGGCAAATTCCCCGTGGGCGTTGATCCGACCTCCCTGGACTGCTTCCGATTCGCCTTCGCACGACTGCATCAATGGTTGAAACACCAGGTCGCCTTGTATAACGACCTAGCGGGCATGCAACTTTAGCCGGACTCTGTAAAGGGCCGCGGGCCGATAATCCGGTACGCTGGATTCACCGCTCGCTGCCCGATGGGGGACTTCCAAATCTGCGGTGAGCGCTGCTATTCCAGTGTTTGACGGTATGCGGCGGCGAAAAAACGTCCAGTAGCTTGATCGCCGTTTATTTCGTTCCGAAGCAAATGCGAATGTCCGGTCTCGACGAAACCGAGGTTAGAAACAGGCGAGAGGGACACCGTGCAGACGGACGCATCGAGAGGCGGATGGGCAAGACCTTCGCCCACGAGTTCGTCGGTTGCCGGAATCAACCTTTTTAGTTTTGGTCCAGCGTGTCGCGCGGGAAGAACGTGCGCGACTCAAAAGCCGGCATCACGACGGTCGCGCCTGCCGAAGTAAGGCGGACATTGCAGGTCTGATCGACTCGCTTATCGTGCCTGTAAATGACCGCGCCAGGGCCGCCATTACATTCGGCAGCATGTTCGAAGAGGCGCATTTCGCGCCCGTTCTCGATTGATCTCGTGATGACGAAGCCGTCGGCATGGACTGCCGTTACGCCGACGAGGGCTGCTATCCCAACTACGACTTTTATCATCTGCATGATGGGGACCTCCGGGTCAGGCCGCGTGTCGCACTTGCCGAGCGCCGGTGGGTCGGAGCCGATGCGAATATGACCATACTAGATTGTGCTGCTTTCAAATCCCACCGTCGCTGCCGCCAGCCACCGGTCTCACGGCGGCATACGATAGTCACCCTGTAATCCCTTGTCGACTCCGAGTGCTGCCCGGGAACCTGGTAGCGGATATGCTCGATCTGGACAACGTGCCACAAGTCACCGGATGATTTGACCACAAGTCGTTCAAACATGCTTGTCTGCAGAAAAATGTGAAGCCACACAATCGAGGCACGGACCAATTGCTGCCCAAGGTCAGAAACTGGCGGTACTCGGCTTGGAGACGATCGGTTGAGTTTGTTATGCGTTGTTCGATGCCTGCCCTTGTCCGTTGCCCCATGAGTGCACGACGACGCGTGTGGGCAGGCATTGGACAACGTTTAACAACAGCCGCGCGTGCGCGATGGCGCCGCAGAGCTGCTGTTAACCGAGCTGCGCGACTCGCCCGACGGCCGCATTGGGAGAAAATTGGGCACTGCGGCTCTCAGCCAGTTTCGGCCAACAATCCACTTCCACTAAGTGTCAGCTTCCCGTCAGCTCGCGAGCGTGACTATGGCATCCCGCTGATGTGCCGTCTAAGCATTAAGCAGTGGGAATGGTTCCGCCGTCGATGACATATTCCGCTCCGCTGATGGCTGCCGCACGCGGTGAAATCAGAAAGGCGATCAGGTTGGCGACTTCCGCAGGTTTCGACGGACGTCCGAGAGGGATACCGCCCAGTGCATCCATGATGATCTGTTTGCCGCCTTCGTAATCCGTACCGGCCTGGCTGGCGAGCCGTTCCGCCAGGCCGACGGCCGCTTCGGTTTCCACCCAACCCGGCGACACGCGCACGATGCGCACGCCTTTCGGCGTTACCTCCTTCGACAGGCTCTTGCTGTACGTGGACAGCGCAGCCTTGGCGGCAGCATAAGCTGTGGTCGATGCGGGCAACGGCAGTCGATGCTGGATGGACGTGACGTGGATGATGACGCCAGCGCCCTGTGCAATCATCTTGGGCAACAACGCCCGATCGAGTCGTACCGCGGGGAACAGGTTGAGGTTCAGTTCCCTCTGCCACTCCGTATCATCCAGCGCGGCGAAGCCGCCGGCCGGGCCCGAAGATCCGCCCAGGACATGGACGATGGCATCCACTCCTCCGAGCCTGTCCTCGACAGCCTGTGCCACGGTGGCGCAACCTTCAGGCGTGGTCAGGTCGGCCGCGATGAACATCGCTTCGGGAATAAAGTCCGGCTTGGCTCGGGCCGTGGTGAGGATGTCCGCGCCGAGTTCGCCGAGCAGTTTGACGACGGCCTTGCCAATGCCTTTGGTTCCGGCCGTGACGAGCACGCGCGCGCCGGCGAGTTCGAGATTCATGGTGATCAGTGAATCTTTAGAAAATCTATCTGGTTGTCGGTCAGCCGGAAAACATGGTTGAGATCGGCAGGAGTTCCAGGGAAGTTACCGACATACCTGGCCACGACCGTTACGCCCGCATCGTCTTGCACAGCCGTCAACGGTTCGATGCGATAGGCATATTTACGCTGCGCTTCCGCCAGCCAAGCCTCGATTTCCTCGTGTCCCTGGTAAGTCTGTCCTTCATCGTGGACGACCGATTTTTCGGAAAAAGCGCGCCGTAGGGCCGAAGGCGCAGCGCCGTTGCTCACCTGAAAAAAGGTCGCAACCGAATCCGGTAGTGAAATGCTCATGTCTGAAGCCTTTGTGGCAAGCTGGGCGATACGGTAATTTTCACCATAAACTCGCAACCCAACAAGAACGCACGGAAAAGTAAGCTACGTACCCATGGGAAAGGTCTATACCCCCGCGACCGCCGCCACCGGCGTCGAAGAAGTGTTCAAGTTGCTGGAGGGGCGCTGGAAGCTGGTCATCCTGTTCCATCTATTCGATGGCAAGGTGCAGCGCTTCTCCGATTTAGAGAAGCTCATCCCCGGTATTTCGCAGAAGATGCTGGCGCAGCAGCTACGCCAGCTGGAGGCCGATGGCATCGTGGCGAGGAAGCTCTATCCCCAGGTTCCGCCTAAGGTGGAATATCGGTTGACCGACTGGGGACAGGCAATCTGCCCCGCCTTGGACGCACTCCTCAAATGGGCGGAGCAGCGGGACGAGTTGCCCAAAGCCGACTAAAACCCGATGTGGCGCCTCACGCGGCTTCTTTTGACTGCTGGAGCAAGCCAAGGCGAATCAGGCACTCGGCCTTGGCGACAATGGCCTCTTCGCTCGAACGGGTTGCACAGCCGAGCAGTGTTGCAATGCCTCTCATTCCAGGGTTGCTGAGCGCTGCGAGGCGCACCAGCCGCTTGGAGAGCGTTTGCCGACGCTTGCGATGCATTCGAACCCGCCGGCGCCACGATTGTCGGAAGCGATGTCTGGATCGGTTCCGAGGCGATGATCATGCCAGGTGTCCGCATTGGCCACATGGTGCCGTGATCGAAAGTCGCGCTCTCGTAACGAAGAATGTTGAGCCTTATATGGTCATCGGCGGCAACCCAGCGAAGCCGATTCGAAAGCGGTTTTCGGACGGAGAAATTGAAATACTGCTTGAGATGAACTGGTGGGACTGGCCGTTCGAAGAAAACAGCCAGTCGATGGGACCTTTGGCCGACGCGATCAAGACACGCGAGATTGAGAGGGGTACCAGAGGGACGTTTTGAGCGTTTCGCCGGACAAAGTGCCTGCCGTCGATCGTCGCATCGCGATGTGCGTGACACATATGCTCATCGCATTGGGCAGCCCTTTGGCCATGAAGAGACGGTCATCGATCTCGCCGTGAACGGGCCGCTCTTCGGCCTTATGCAAAGCTTCTCATAGGCCGAATCCAGGCGGCCACTATTCCGCGTCTGATCAAGGTTCGTTGCTGTAAGCATGCGCCACCTTTACCATGCCTATTAAACGACCACGACCGAGTCAATTTTTGACCCGCTTTGTTGCTTGCGGACCCTGCACAATTATTGAGCATAGGCTAGTGGAGGAATCGATGCTGGAAAGCGAAACACGCTTCCGAACGATGTTGGACGCGGCTCCTGTGATGATCTGGATGTCGGATACGGATCGGCTGTGTACGTTTTTCAACAGGCGGTGGCTGGATTTTACGGGGCGCACGCTGGAGCAGGAAATGGGCAACGGGTGGTCAGAGGGCGTGCACCCGGACGATTTCGAACGCTGCCTGAACGTTTATGTCTCATCGTTTGACGCACGCAAGGATTTCACGATGGAATACCGTCTGCGAAGACGGGATGGCGTGTATCGCTGGATCCTCGATACCGGCGTGCCGCAGGAGGACGTCGACGGTACGTTTCTCGGCTATGTTGGTTCATGCGTCGACATCACCGACCGCAGGCAGGCTGAAGAAAAATTCCGAAGCGCTCTGGAATTCCTGCCGGTTGCAATTCTCATGGTTGATCAACACGGGCGGATTGTGCTGGCCAACGAGCAGACCGAAAAGCTCTTCGGGTATCAACGCGACGAACTGATTGCACAGCCTGCGACTATGCTCGTCCCACAGCTGCTGGGCGATAGCGGGGCTATGCCGCAATCCGAGACCTTACGCATTGCACACGCTTCGACAGTGGGGGCGCCTTGCGATCTGTTCGCACGGCGCAAGGACGGAACGGAGTTCCCGGTCGAGGCCGGACTCAAGACGGTTCGATTCGAAGATGACGAGACTGTGCTCGCGGTCATCATCGACAAAACAGAGCGATATGAACTGTACCAAAACCGGCAGCAACTGGCCCATCTGACGCGCGTATCGATGATGGCTCAACTAGCAGTGTCGCTCGCACACGAACTGAACCAGCCCCTTACCTCAATTCTGGGCAACACTCAGGCCGCCCAGCGGTTTATGGCCACGGATCCGGTCGATCTGGCCGAAGTGCTCGAGATACTGAAAGACATTGTTCAGGAGACCAACCGCGCGAGCGAAATAATCCGGCGGATTCGCACCTTTCTCAAGAAAGGCGAGCGAGAAATCGCGCCGCTCGATCCGGTCGCTGTAATCCGCGACGCGGTGCAGTTGTTGCAATTTGACGCGATCGCGCGCGGTATGCGCATGTCAGTCCACTACGATGCCACTCCGGCCACAGTGCACGGCGACAAGGTACAGTTGCAGCAGGTCATGCTCAATCTCTTGCTCAATGCGTTCGACGCAATGGACGGTCGTCCGGCTAGCGACCGTATGGTGGCCGTGTCCATCACGCTTCAGAGCCCCCAAGTAGTGCGCGTTGCGGTGCGCGATCGCGGGGCGGGCCTGCCCGGCGACCTGCTCGCGCTGATCTTCAACCCGTTTGTCACCTCGAAATCCCAAGGCCTTGGCCTTGGGTTGTCGATCAGCCGTACCATCATCGAGATGCATGGCGGGCGGCTATGGGCTGAAAACAATACGGATCAAGGCGCGACGTTTTACTTTACGTTACCCGTAGGGGACGCCGCATAGCTAGACGCCTTGCAGTCGGTGCCGTGATCGACCGGGCTCAACGGCCTTTCTGGTTGATGACGGCGGTTTCGTCGCGCCAACATGACGGCACTCCAGGGCGGGTCGAGGGTCGGCTTATCCGACTTCTCACAAGACCGAATAGCGGACATGCCGCTGTATGGGCTTGTATGGCCGCCTTGGGTCGCAACCGGAAGTTCGCGGTGGGATCGGTACCGAGGGCGGGCCGCGGCGGAGGTTCGCTGCCCTGCCGCTACAACTGTTGCAGCGGCAGGAGAAGACATTCATCGCGAGCGCGGATTTTGGTACAGCGTCGTAAAGGTGTTCCAGCCCGACCACGATCACACTTGTTACCGCCTTTACTCGACGATGCCGACCAGATCGTCGATGTCCTTCTGGATACGCATCCGTGCCTCCCGTACGGCGGCATCAGGTGTGTTGGCAACGAGTGGGAGCATCAAACCCGAACCCTTAAATTCGGTTTCGAAATGCACCCATGCTGCGTAAGCGCAAACACCGGAAGCCTTTTGCACTAGGTTCACCGTTACGTTGTATGTGCGTTGCTTGCCATGCTTGCGGGTGTACTGAAAACGGCTTAACAGTGGTTTGGACATCATGTTTCCTTGGCTTTGCTGCTTCCGATTCGACCTATTTGCTGAGGAAGCAGTCGTTCACTGCCTCAGGGCCGTCTGCCGGATGCCGCGGAGTGTCGTTAGCTATTTGCTGCCTCGTCCGAGGCTGATGATCTGCGGAACGGGGAGCGAGGCATCGGTACGCCATCCACGAAAGCGCTCGCGCAGCGCACGGCAAACTCGTATGCACAGGTCTGGTTTGCGAACTGACCAAGATCACCCAATGAGGTGGATTCGCCGTCTTCCTTCAAAATGCAGGCGCGGGCTACGAACGTGTTTCCGTCCCTTATCGTCGACGCCTGAATCAGTGCGCCGCGGTGAAATAGAACCATTGCATGCCCTCATGATTTCAGAATATGAAAGCATATTGTAATGTTGTTATCTTTGCGCGTGGTGACTGTTACCTTTCCACATAAAGTGCTTAAGTGTGACGACGACACTGTCAAATTGAGGAAATCAACCTGACTGAAATCCCACTTCGAGATGCGGCACTGCCGCCTAACCGAGCTGCGAGCAGAAAATACGTCGCAAATGACGCCAGTGCCTATAATGAAAGCTAAGTGTAATTTATAGCGGCGTCAATGTCGATGTCGCGAGCGGTTAAGAGCGCGTCGGATACAGCCCGCACGTCGAGCGAGGGGAAATGTCATGTTCAAGCATCTGCTGGTGCCGACCGACGGCTCGGCACTTTCCGAAGTCGCAGTCCAGATGGCGGTGACGCTCGCCGCCGAAAATGACGCCTCGGTTACGGGACTTCATGTCATGCCGGAGTTCCATGTTTTGGCATATGGAACCGAAATGCTCGCGGATACCGAGGAGAGATTCGTTCAGGTCAACAGGGAGCGTGCAGAAGCCTTTCTCGTGGCTGTCACGAAGGCCGCAAGCCAAGCGGGCGTGATATGCGAAACGGTTGCCACCACCCGCGCTCATCCTTATGAAGCGATCATCAGCACCGCCATCGAGCGAAATTGTGACCTGATTGTCATGGCGTCCCACGGACGCAGCGGTGTGCGTGGCCTGTTGATCGGCAGCGAGACACAGAAGGTACTGACCCATAGCGCTATTCCCGTTCTGGTGGTGCGGCAGTCGACACATACGGGCGTAGTGGGCGAAGCAGGAGCCCGCAAGCAATCGACAACATCGAAGTCTTCGTCGCCTCATGGATTCATCATCGGGCGAATTCCGCTTGCAGTTACTCCGGCACTGTCAACTTAACGGAATTGCTGGCCGGCGTCAGTGCGCCAAAAATGCTATTGAAGCGGGATATTGGTCAGGCCGATTAGCTTAAGTTGACATTACCTCAGCCGTTACTTGTGGGCCGCGCGCGAGCGCTCATCTCAAACCCTGTGCCATGCTGAAGGTGTCGGTATGCCGAAAATCTATTGGAAGCTGGAGAGGATCGCGTTCTCGCTCGTCGTGCTGTTGGCGCTTGCATGTTTCGGCCTCATCGTATGGCAGAAGAATCCCGGCATGACGTTGGCGATTCAGACGGGTGGCGAAATGCTGATGCCGAGCAGTGAACATTTGCTCGGCTGCATGGTGCCGGATCAAGGCGGTTGTGAGCGGATGTTGATCGAGCTGAAAACACCGGACAAGACCTGATTCGCACGCAATGAACGGACACGAGTGTCCGGCGTGTTCTATGCAGTCCCGTGATTGATGCCAGCGGCGCACGCCTTTGCAGCGAGCGCAAACGTCGAACCACTTCGCGCGCGACGTGCTCGCGCGCTTGGTGGTGACTTCGACAATCTACTAACCACGACTTCACGTTACGGATCGCGGCAAGCTGCGAAACCGTCGCTACAGTGAAGCGTTATGCGGCCTTGGTACGATGCCCATCCTCGGTTCCAACGTGAAGATACACGGCCACCGGCAAAATCGCTGCCATTAACCAGTTTTCGCTGGCTGCTTCGCGCGGGACTCTACGTACCTGCCTGCGTCACGGCCTACGGTGTAACCAGTCGCGCATTGGGTGCGTGTCCAGCCACCGAAGTTGCCGATTCCGATGATGTTCGCGTCTGTAGTGCTCCGCAATCAGGATAGCAGCCATGATCAGGACGATCGCCCCAAGAAACACTGCCGAAATTGACTCGACCATGGTCGTCTCCTTGCTCGCGATCATACTTATATCTTAGGTCATGGCAACGAGCATGGACGGCGAATATCCAGGCCACTGAAGGGGCGGCCAACGCTCCCAGACAACCAATACGGCTCGCGAGACTGTCGTCTGAGACTTACCGCCATCGATCCCAATATTTGGCATGCCGCAAAAACTGGTCTAAAGTATTTATCAGACGTAAAACAATAGGGCGCAGGCCAAAACCACATTAGGGGGCGCACATGGGTATGTTCTTTGACCAGGACATCGCGCATATTGCACGCGTGATGGTTCCATCATTGACAGGAGACCTCGGCGGACCAATCCTGTCGGCTAAATACTGGCGCGGACGGCTCCACGAGCTTCTGAATCGGACTCACCTGACGCGCGCCCAACTCTGCGCGCTGGATAGTTTGCTGCTTCAACTGGACGACTTTGAGGCCCATGGCCGGCCGACGCCATCGGGAAGCACTTGTCCGCGTCGCCCGGAATCTCGACAACATCGAACGCCGCGCCAGAACATTTCTTGATCTGGCTCCCTGCGGATTCTTTCCGGCGGTCGCATAAAAAGAAGCCGCAGGACTTGCCCACGGCTACTTAACACACAAAACGCGGGGATTCGTCCGCGTTAATGAAAGCTTATAGCCCAGATATGGTGGCAACAAGCCAAATGTCCATGATTTGCCTCTTCTTGCCACATTCGCGACACAGCTCGTCCCCAGCTAATTCCCGGTATCGCCAGTCACAACGTTAATATCGTGACGCAGTTACGCGGGGCAGTGCCGCCTTCGACGGTGTGTAAATCGCCGGACGCGGGACGCATCGCCCACTGTGCGCGCAGCATCTCTGCGCGCCAAGGCATCGATGGCGCCATCTCGCTGGTTCATTTCCTCCAGGCGAAGCTTGCATAGGATGTCGAAGCAAATGTAGGAAGTGAATCCAGTGATCGCACCGCTGAATAAGGATTCGAAGCCTGCGAAGACACTCAAAAAAGAAACGGGAAAAAGTTCTCTTAAGCATCGCAAACGTACGTGCTGTCGCTTCTGGAGATCTTGATCTGCCTACTTACATTCAATGACCGGTTTAACCGGGAGGAACCGCCGTTTCGATAGCCGAGGATCCAACGCCCGGGATGAGGTCGACTACGGTCTCTCGTCGCTATTGTGTGTGACGTATACATCTCGTCGAACACGATCACGAATCAAGGTGATCGCGTCTCCGATCCGACTGATCAAGAATCAAGAATGCTGGAACAAGCAGGCATGGCTCCACGCGTCTGAATTCCACAGCCTACAGCAACGGATTGGTATCCCAACCGATTGCTGTGCGCAGTGTCGCCCTGTAGGATTTCCCCACTCATTGGGAGGTGACGATGCAGTTCGACTACAAGGACTTCCATATCGACGCGTCACCTCTTGATGAAGGCGGCCATTACTACGCCCGTGCAAAGATCTACCGGCGCGCCTCGGTGGGCGGCGACACCGTCGAGGTCAAATGGTCAGGCGATCTCGGCGACTATCCCTCCGACGCAGCCGCTATCGAGGCGGCGCAGCGCTGGGCGATCCAGTGGTGCGACGAGAATTCGGCATAGGCATCATTGGAGACAGTTATGCAGCCTTGCAACGCCTGTCGCGAATTAGTTGGCAAGCCATC
Source organism: Paraburkholderia sp. RL18-101-BIB-B (assembly GCF_046026985.1). Classification (NCBI taxonomy): domain Bacteria; kingdom Pseudomonadati; phylum Pseudomonadota; class Betaproteobacteria; order Burkholderiales; family Burkholderiaceae; genus Paraburkholderia; species Paraburkholderia sp. RL18-101-BIB-B. The sequence goes on along the minus strand of NZ_JARESV010000078.1, from coordinate 13,778 downwards.
CAGCGTTTCCCCACATGGCGATCTTGCCGCCTCTGGTGTCAGTGCAATCGGGCCGTCGGGCCACACGACGAAAATCAGCAGCAACTGGAATTGCACGGTCTGCGGAAGCTGGCTGTACCAGAATACAGCTGATGGCACCCCGCCTGGCGAGTGGGTGATGGGCGAGCATCAGCGAGCTTCGCCCGGGAAGGCGTGACAAGCGGTGCTTTGAAATCACGGTGGCGACCAGCCTGGCTTCGTCCACTACGCTGTCGAAACTTCGCATGCGTGTTCCCCGGCAGTTTTTGTCGAGGGAAATAGCACGACGCTCAGTTCGCGTAGGCCTTGCCCGCGTCGATCGGCTCGTTGAACGTGAGGCTGTCGTCGTCACTGCTCCTTTCGTTCATGTTGGGCATGACGCGAAGCAATGAAAGTCCTCCGAGACGTTCCGGGCGTTGTTCGCCGACGACTCAAGAGGCCACCTGCGACGGCCATCATCCGGCTCAGTGCGGCCAGGAAGCGACCTTCGCTTCTTCCGCCCAGACCTTTGCCAATCATGGGGGAGCTCGGTTGCAAGTTTGCTCACCGGCCCCGCTCAACTGGCTGCTCGCTATCCACACCACCAATCAGTTTCCTCGCGGGTCACGTAGCATGCACCGCGCATACCGGACCACACCGGCCTCAGATTGGGGACCAGGACCCGTTTAGGGTCCCTTCGAAAATCGAAATTCACCCTTGCGAACAATGCGCTTAATTATTAGCGACCGCTTTCCTAAACTTGGTGTCACCTGGAAAAATATGAATAGATCGTTTGCGTCGAAATTCCAGTCCAATTAAGGAGGAGCGGGTCATGAACAAGGCAACCAGCACATTAATCGCGGCCCTCGCCGCACTCACGCTGGCGGGCGGTGCTTATGCACAGAGCAACAACACGCTGGCGACCCCGACCACCGTGTCGCCGGCCGCGGTATCGCCGGCCAATGCAACGAGCGGCTACGGCACGCCCGGCGTCACCAACTCGGACAGCGGCATGAGCGCCGGGTCGCCGAACTCGGGCATGCCGAATAGCACTAACAATAGCTCGACGTCCCTGACCAACGCTCCCGGGAGTCACAACACGCTGGCGACCCCGAGCGTAGTGTCGCCGGCCGCCGGCCAATAACAGTTGCGTCGTCGACGCGTAAATGCTGACGGGGGCGTGAGCAGTTCAAGCCCCGGCAGAGCGAGGCATCGACTCGCATAGCGTGTGTCGTGACGGACTATCCTCACGACATCCGCAAATCCGGAGTTCGAGTCCCTCATGCGCCACCCATCCTAAGGAAGACCGCTGCCCTCAAGGACAGCGGTCTTTTGTTTCTCCCTGACCTCTTTTGGCATTGGCTTGCGGCACATTGGCTGGTTGCATGCCCGTGGGGTGATCGAATAACAGCAACTGGCGACACAGTTCAGCGGCTGTAGCGGCATGCCCTGTCTGAGCCGGCTTTTACTGACAAGTGACCGGCAACAGTGGAGCAGGCGCGTGCCAAGGAAAAAATATTCAGCCTCACTGTAACCGCGCATCCATCCCCGACGAACTACAAAGAGAGCGGGCGAATGCATACCCCACCTGCATCGCCCGTTGTTCTTTGCTAACGTTCATCAGGAGACCTTGCGCATGGACACTGTCCGCCACCTGCTTCGTTTCACCGATCCCGCCCGGCTGACGGACCGCTGGAGCCTCGCCCGATGGGCACCCCTGCCATTGCGGCTGATCGTCGGTTACGGGTTCATGGCGCACGGCTACTCAAAGATCGTCAAGCATCCGGATGCATTTGCCGGGATTTTGCACGCGCTCGGTGTGCCGGCACCACACTTCATGGCGTGGGCGACCATTGCAATCGAACTGATCGGGGGTCTCGCGATCTTCGCCGGCGCGTTCGTGTCGCTCGTCAGTCTGCCAATGATCGCGGTGCTGATGGTTGCGGCGCTGACTGTGCATCTTCCGTACGGGTTCTTGTCGATCAAGCTGATGGCCGTCACGTCGGCCGGTCCGCAGTTCGGTCCGCCGGGCTACGAGACCGATCTGCTTTATCTTGCGTGTCTTGCCGCGCTGATGTTGGGGGGATCGGGACCGTTTTCCGTCGATGGCTGGCTTAGTCGCGACGGGCGGCAATAGGGAAGGGCGATGGAATTTCAGGACGGCATTGCTGACCAGGTACCTGATCTTCGCCGTTATGCGCGCGCGAGTGGGCGACCGTGGCTACGCCGACGATCTGGTGCAGGACACGCTGGAGCGAAGTCTGCGCTACGCGATGCGATTTCGACGAGGCACGAATCAGCGCCGATGGCAAATGACGATCACACACAGCGGCAACCAGATTTCGTGTCTCGAAGTGCGAGACCTCGATTGGGTCTTTCAAATGCTTTGGGAACAGCAGCGCGAAGTGGTACTGATGTTCGGTCTTGACGACATGAGTTACGCGGAAATCTCGCTGATGCTCGGCATGCCGGTTGAAGCGGTCATGTCGCGGCTCTCACGTGGACGCGAGCGGTTGCGTGACGTGACCGCCCGCGTGCGGCCAGAATCGAAGCTCGGAGTCACGTCAACGTGACGCGCGGGACGCACGCCGGGCCGATGCGTCCAGTCGAGGAACGGCTCAGAAACTTGCTGGTCCGCTCGCTGGAAGGCGACGCCGCGTCGTATCGAGCGTTTCTGCAGGACCTGACCGGACATCTGCGGGCGTTACTGCGCAAACGGCTGCACTATCTGCCTCATGATATCGAAGACGTCGTGCAGGAAATCCTGCTGGCCGTGCATAACGGACGCCATACCTGGCGCCCGGACGAACCGCTGACCACCTGGATCAACGCGATTGCGCGCTACAAGCTGACGGACCATCTACGTGCGCGATCGCGTCGCGAGGCGTTCCAGGAACCGCTTGATGACGAAGCCGATATCTTCGCCGCATCGGACACGGAACCCGCGGACGCAAGGCGCGATGTGCACAAGCTGCTCGACCAGCTACCGGACCGTCAGCGTTTGCCGATCGTGCACGTCAAGCTGCAAGGGCTTACCGTCGAGGAAACGTCGCGCCTGACCGGCTTATCGGAATCGGCTGTGAAAGTAGGCGTGCATCGCGGGCTGAGGGCTTTGGCCATGAAGATTCGAGGGATATCCTGATGAAAACGGAGGATCTGATTTCGATGCTCGCGACAGGCGTTGCGCCTGTCGAACGACATGTCGCTGCAAAGCGCTTCGGTGGAGCGCTCACGTTCGGCGCAATGGGTGCGCTTGCGATCGTGATTCTCGGTTACGGCGTGCGGCATGATATCGCCCTTCTTCTGCATGCTCCGCTGTTCTGGGCGAAGCTCGTGTGGCCCACATGTCTCGCGGTTGCAGCGTTGGCGGCCTGCGTGCGCCTCGGGCGACCCGGCAGGGTTGTAGGGGGCTGGTGGGCCGTACTCGCGACGCCGGTGGCACTGGTGTGGCTTGCCGCACTACTGGTGCTCTGGTTCGCGCCGCCCGAGGCGCGTGAGCACCTACTGATGGGTCGCACTTGGCGCTCGTGCTCTTTCAACATCGCGCTGATCTCGTTACCCGCGTTCGCGGCCGCGCTGTGGGCGGCGCGTGCTCTCGCGCCGACGCGGCTTCGCCTCACGGGCGCGGCCACCGGACTTGTTGCAGGCACGATCGGCGCGCTTGCCTACAGTCTTCGATGTCCGGAAATGAGTGTGCCGTTCTGGGCAACCTGGTATCTGATCGGGATGTCGATTCCGACGGCCGCCGGGGCACTGCTTGGGCCGACGCTCCTTCGGTGGTGAAGTTACGGGACGAAGCACTGTAGCGATGGGCGAATGGACCGTCCAAAAGGCAGTGGGCCGGCGGCGCCCGCGGCTGAAAGCGCCTCGACTGTGCGTCTGTTCGATAAAACGAGCGTCGCCGCAATCTGCTTGATTTGCATACTTCTCGAACGCCGCGAACCGTGTAACGGCCTGGTTGTCGAGTTAAAAATTGCTATTTCGGGCCGGACATTGATTCACTCTGCCGTTAGCGATACCCTTAAATCGTTCGTGGTCGTCGAATGCTGGTCAACCCGGAGACATCCGCTTCGTGAAGCAAGCGTGGGCTTTCCCGTACATCCTTGCCTTGAGCGCGATCCTCGGCGGATGCGGTAAGGACGGATCGCAAAACGCTACTCAAGCATCGGGCGCATCCGAGAGTCAGGCGCCGGTTCAGCCTGGGCAGGCCGCGAGCGCCACACCCGTCGCATCGGGCACGCTGGCCACCGTCACTAAAGCGCAGTTGTCGGCGGAAGCTGCCGAAACACTGCGTCTGATCAAAGCGGGCGGACCTTTCCCTTTTGGCGAGGACGGTGTCCTGTTCCGCAACAGCGCGGCATTGCTGCCGCAGCATCCGCGTGGCTACTACCACACCTACACAGTTCGCACGCCTGGCTCGGCGGATCGTGGGCAGCGCCGCATCGTATGTGGTGGACCGCGCAAGCAGACCGGCGACTGCTACTACACCGACGATTACTACGTCAGTTTCAAACGCATTGCAGAATAACTTGAGCCAATGAAAAACGCCCCGGGCCTCTGATAAAGGAGACGCCGGGGTGTTGTGTTTGCAAAGACCGTGCTGCGAAGACACGACCGTTTGCATACGACGCCGTGGGCGTGATTGTCGCGGCGATGAAGTGCGCGCAAATCAACCGACTCCGCGAAGATCCTTTCCGCGATGCCGGCAACCGACTACCACGGTGTGCTTGGCGAAACGCAGTTCGATTCAAGAGGCGACCTGCGGCACGGCGTGATTTCGCTGTACAAATACGTGGGAGGCAAGCAGGCGCTACTGGGTGTCGTCGAGAAGTAAGCGCGTTTTAGCCAGGGCGGATTCAACTGGGCAATGCGATCCTCCCGAACTCGCGCCAGACCGTGCGGAAAAAGTCTGGCGCACGCGGAACCGAGCGCAAAAGAGCAGAACACTACGCAGCCAGAATTTCCTTCACGGCACTATCGATGAATTTAACATCGATAGCGTTGGCTGCGGGACCGCCCGCAAAATGACCCCAAACCGATTCGATAGGCCGCAACTTTGCATTGGGCATCTTCGAAACCTCATACTCACTATCTTCCGGCGGAAAATACAGATCCGTGCGCCCGGGCATCACAATAGCCTTTGCAGTGATACTGGCCAACGCTCGATCGAAATCTCCCTTATATAGAGAATTCGCGGAAATATCGCCGTACTGCCAACTCCACATCATCGACAAGATATTATTCGCGTCCTTCTTCAAGAAGTCGCCTTCCCAGAACTGCGTAATGAAGTCCTCAAGAGAGCCATACCCCATTGCTTCCATGTCGAGCCGTTGACGCAGAAACGCCTGCGAAAATCCCCATCCGGCAAACACCCGCGCGGCAGCGCGCATTCCACGCGTCGGCGGTGCATCGTAGAAACCGTCCTTGAATTCCGGGTCCAACAGCAATGGAGCCTTAAGCCCTTCGATAAACACAAAATTGTGCCGCGAGCACCGCGCCGCCCCGCAGAACGGCAGAATGCGTTCGACCATTTCCGGATACATCGCGGCCCAGTGGAACGCCTGCATCGCGCCCATCGACCAGCCGGTGACGAGCCTGAGCGACTCGATGCCAAACTTCTCGGTCACGAGGCGATACTGCATCGCGACGTTGTCGTAGAGCGTCACATGCGGAAAGCGGCCGCGATCATAAGGGGGTGGATTGTTGCTGGGCGAACTCGATACGCCGTTGCCAAACATATTCGGCACGATGATGAAATACTCCCGCGGATCGAGCCCCATGTGCTCCCCGATCAGCCACTCATTGTCGACATGGCTGCCGCTATAAAACGTCGGATAGACGATCGCGTTGTCGCGCGCGGCATTCAGACGGCCATACGTCTTGTAGCTGAGCAGCATGTCAGAGAGCGTCGCACCGGACTGCAGCACGACGCGGCCGAGATTGAAAGTTTCGAAGTCTGTCATGTGAGCCTCATATTCAATTGGCGACGACGTTAAGGAATTTTTGGGTGCGCTCGTGAGTCGGGTTGTCGATGACCTGCTGCGGCGTCCCTTGCTCGATAACTTCGCCGCCGTCCATGAAGACAACGCGGTCGGCGACATCGCGAGCAAAGCGGATTTCGTGCGTGACCACGACCATCGTCATGCCGGCATCGGCCAGCCCGCGCATCACGCCAAGCACTTCACCGACAAGTTCTGGATCGAGCGCCGAAGTCGGTTCGTCGAAGAGCATCAACTTGGGCTTGATCGCGAGCGCACGCGCAATCGCCACGCGCTGCTGCTGCCCGCCTGATAGCCGATGCGGCAGAAAATCCGCGTGCGCGGCGAGCCCCACGCTCTTCAACAACTCCCGGCCGAGTGCTTGCGCTTCGGCACGCGGCACGTCATAGACCTGCCGCTGTGCTTCGACGATGTTGTCCAGCGCACTCAAATGACTGAAGAGATTGAAATGCTGGAACACCATGCCCACGCGCGCTTCGGCGCGTGCGCGTGCGAGGTTGTGCAGGGGCCGTACCGTGCCGCCGCCACCCGGTACTTCCCGGTAACCCACGTACTGCGAATCGACCTTGATCGTTCCCCAGTCAAGTGGTTCGAGATGGTTAATCAGCTTGAGCAGTGTGCTTTTGCCGGAACCGCTCGGGCCGAGGATGACGACCACTTCGCCATGCCCGATCGACAGGTCGACGCCGCGCAATATCTCGCGCTTGCCATACGATTTCCAGACGTTCCTGCACGCTACAAACGGTTCATCGCGATGCCGCGGCGTGCGACTTTCGGCAGGCAGCAGCGTCCCAATCCATGCGTGATCGTTCGCCTCCGGCGCTTTTGCGGCGACCGGAAAGTCAATCGGTGCATCGAGCGGTTTCACATCACGCGTCGAAGGGCGCAGTCCGAACCACGACAACGTGACCTTTCGGTCGCGCTCGTGATCGAAGATGCTTTCGAGCCACACCTGAAGCAAGGAGATCCCGCTCGTCAGGACCAGATAAATCACCGCCGCCGCGCCGAACACGGTAAAGAACTTGAAGTTCTGGCCGACGACCTGTTGCGAGCGAAACGTTAGCTCGTTGACGAAGATCACCGACGCGATCGACGTTAGCTTCAACATGCCGATGGTGTCATTGGCGAGACCCGGGATCACCGCGCGCATCGATTGCGGCAGGATAATGCGGCGTAACGTCAGCAACGGTCCCATGCCGAGTGCGGCGGCGGCGGTCGATTGCGAACGGTTCACTGACAAGATGCCGGCACGAAACAGTTCAGCGCTGAACGCCGCCTCGTTCAATGCAAAGCCGATAACCGCGGTCGTGACTTCATCGAAACGCAAACCGATCAGCGGCAACGCGTCGAAGATGAACACGAGTTGCAGTAGTTGCGGTGTGCCGCGCACGAACCAGATATAACCCCACGCCGCTGAGTTCAAGGCCTTGAATCGCGACAGCCGCATCAGCGCAAGACCGAGCCCGAGCACCAGCCCGATCGACATCGCTATCAGCGTAATCTTCACCGCGATCCACGCGCCGCCGAGCAGGAAGGGCGAGCCGACATAACCGGCCAGCTCCTTGAAACCGTCGAACACCTGAGCGCCATCGAGACTGGCCGCCATCGCCGGCTGCAATACGAACATGGCAACCATACCGAGAGCGCCGACTACGATGTGTTTGATACGCAATGCCTTCATTTCCGAACCTGATCCATGACGCTACCGGCACACGACACGGTGTGCCGCGCAGGCAGCCGTTATTGAGTAAGCAGTGTGGTCGGCGTTTGCAGCGACGGATCTACGCCGTATCGCTGAAAGGTCTTCTTCTGCGTCTGATTGGCCTGCATGATCTTGAGTCCATCGGAAACGGCGGCGATCATATCGGCGTTGCCTTTCTTCACGCCCACGCCGATCTTCATACCGCTCGTCACCATGAAGCCGCGCATGTAGAGTTGTGGGTTCTGTTTCGCGAGACCGTCGACGAGCGCCAGGTCGTACATCATGACATCGGCGCGATGGCTTGCGACGAGGCGTGCGCCCGACGCGATATCGGCGGACGTCATGATGGTCACGTCGGGCTTGCCTTCGGCTTTGCATTTGGCGGCTTGCGCTTGCGCCATCGTCAGTTCGACGGTGCCAATGCCTGCCGTGACCGTGAGGCCGCAGAGCTTGGAGATGTCATCGATCTTCTTGGGGTTGCCAGCCGCCACCAGACCGCCCGTGCCGGCCTGCATATACGTGACGAAGGTCGTTTCCTTGGCGCGTTCCGGCGTGTAGTACAGCAAGTCCCACATCACGTCGATCTGTCCGGCACGCAGTGCGGGCAGCAGCCCCGGCCAGCCGGCAGTGAAAAATTCCGTCTTCACGCCGGCGCAGTCAAACACGGTTCGGGCCATGTCTGCATCGGCGCCGATGATCTTATTGAAATCCTTGCTGTCACGAAACGCATACGGCGGCGACTCGGGGTCCACGCCGATCTTGATGGTCTTGCCCGCAAGCGATGGATATTTTTGAGCCACCTTGGAGGGTTCGCACGATTGCGCTGAGGCGCCTTGTGCGAGGAGAAGACCGGTGAGTGCGCATAGCAGCAGCTTGATTGCCTTTGACATGAACATGGCGAATCCTATTGAGGTTGAAGGAAATATGGGCGGACGAGGGCGGCATGGCAAAGTGAAAGTGAAGTGATCTAATGCCCGAGAAAGTCCATGTGGTTTGCAATCGAACCAGGCGTGGTGATGCAGACCCGGCCTTCGTCGCGCGCGCGGGCAATATGTTCGAGTGCCCGCCGCAAGTGACACAAACGATGCGGTTGTCCCATCAGGTACGCATGCAGCGCAATGCCCATCACCAGCGGTTCTCGCGCGGATTGCCGCAGCATTTCCTCAAAGTGATCGATCACTAGATCGGCGAACGATTTCGCGTCCATTTGGCGCGCAAGGATCATCGGGATATCGTTGACCTCCTCCGGATACGGAATCGCCCACAGCGGGTGACCGTTGCGCGTAAGCAGGCGCGTGGGCTGATCGTCGTGACACCAATTGAGCGTGTACTGATAACCCGCTTCGGCCACCAGATCGCTGGTGACATGACTTTCCGAGAGCCACGGCGATAACCAGCCGGCCGGCTGTTGCGCGCTCTCCGCCGCGATCCGCTCGCGACAAGCAACGATCAACGCGCGTTCGTCGTCTTCAGTCAGCGTTCCTTGTCGTTCCGAATTCGTATGGCCGTGCGCGACGAGTTCATCGCCACGCTGAGCGAACGCGGCGACCAGTTCGGGGCAGTGATCGTAGAGCGCCGTGTTGATGATGGCCGCGGTTGGCAGTGCGAGTTCATCGAAGAGATCGAGACAGCGCCATGCGCCCACACGCAATGCGTATTCACGCCACGCGTGATTGAGCACATCGGGTTCGGGCATCACCGGGCCGATAGTCGGTCCCAGTCCTTCACCGAACGCAAAGTGCTCGATGTTGAAGCCGATATAGACCGCCAACCGGGAACCGTCGGGCCAACGATAAACAGGGCGGCCGTTGATCGGCAAATATTGAAAGCGCCCGTGGCCGGGCAGCGTGCGATGTGCGGGAGAATCCATGGTCCAGTGAGTCCTGTCGAACGGCGCGTGCGCCTGTGTTCAAGTCAGAACCCATGGTAGGGAAGCCAAAATCGCGGCATCGAGCTTGCTGCGAACAAACTCTTGTACGCACGCGTATCGGAGGTCACTACTCGCTACTTCACGCGGTGAAGAGCGACTTCCGGATGATCGCGTGCACGCCCCAGTTGCCGTCTACCACCTGCGTCACGCCGAAGTCGACTGCGACCGAGATCAGAGAGATCGCCTCATCTTCGGAAAGGCCCTTGGTCGTCATCAGGAAGCGCCGGGTTTTGATGAACGCGTCGCGCATCGCGAGATCGAGCGTGGATTTTTCGTACACAGCGCTTTGCGCGCTCGTGCCGAACTCGGCCAGATAGTTCGGATAGCTGAAGCCGTGAAGAACCCATTCGTCGGCGGTTTCGACTAGCGGATAGGTGAGGTCCGCAAACACCTGCCTGCCGAGCGTCTCTTTCTTGTGGAGCACCAGTTGGAAGTCGCCGGTGAGCGAACATTCGATCGCGGTGCCGCACAGTTCTGAATCTCCTTGCGATGCATGCGGGTCGCCGACGGAGAGCAGAGCGCCGGGCACCCCGACTGGCAAGAACACGCTCGCTCCACGCGTCACGCGCCAGTTGTCGAGATTTCCGCCGAAGGTGGAGGGCGGGATCGAATCGATCAGACCATCCTGCTGCGGCGCGACCGTGATCACGCCGAAGTGCGGACGCACCGGAATCTGGACGTTCTTCAGGATGTCGTGATTCTCGACCACCGTCGAATGATCGACTGGCACGCCGGGATAGTCGATTGTCGGATGCATCACGCCAAAGGGATCGCGCTGAGGTGTCCAGCGGAAGTTATAGACAGCGCGCGCGCAGGCGGTTTTGCCTGCGGTGGCGTCGGCATCAAGTTCATAGATGGTGACGACCTCGCGCGGTTTCGGCTCGGTCAATAACTCGCGATAGTGGAAGCCCCACCACGCAGCGGCATTGCTGCCGAACGCGCGGCCGGCGAATTTAGGATTGGCGCAACGGCGCGGGTGAATGTCGAGAATGCGCACTTCCAGCACATCGCCGGGTTCCGCGCCGCGCACGGCAATCGGTCCGGTACAGATATGCACGCCGAAGCCTTCACCCGCGCCACGTCCATAGATGGACGCATCCATGGGACCGGCGCCGCGGCGATTGACGTTCTTGCGCCCGGCGGTCCAGTGGAACACGCTTTCAGCGCCAGGATCACCCTGCACCATGCGCTCCCAATCATCCGCCGCGTGTTGCGTGAGTGTTTCGATCGTCACCGTGTCGCCGCTGTTCAGTTCGAGCACGGGCTTCAGATCGTGACTGAAGTAACCCCAGTGAATTGTGTTGGCCGTCGCGCGCAACAGATGATGACGCGGCTTGCCGGACTCGCGGGACAGGGGTGCCGAAGGCGCGTCAAGCTGCTCGGCGGAGCCGGTCTCGTCCGCAACTTCATGAACCGCACCCTGCTCGGCGAGCTGTGCCTGCACGATCAGACTCCCGGCGTTGACGGGCAAGCCGCGCGAGATTCGCCGCACGAGAAGGCGCGCTAATTCAAGACCCGCTTCATGCCGGAAAGTGCGTGGCGACGCGCCATATTGCTCGCGAAACGCGCGGCTGAAATACGCGGGGTCGTTGAAACCCCAACGGAAGCAGACATCGGCAATCGAAAGCTTTTCATACAGGGGATTGACCAGATCCGCGCGGCAGCGCTCCAGTCTGCGTGAGCGCAAGTAGGTCGAGAAATTCTGTCCAACCGCTTCAAACAGTTTCTGCAAATAGCGCGGCGACACGCGCTCTTCCTTCGCTATCGATGTCAACCCGAGATCGGGGTCAGCGAGATTGCCTTCGATGGTTCGACATATACGTGAAAAGAGCGCGGCCTGAGACGGCGTGAGGCCACTGAAGCTGCCTTCCTTGTCGTGCCCGACGAGACTGGCGACCAAAAACTCCGCGAGCGCGAGTTCGAGGGGACGCAGATCGTCGAGTGACAACGTCTCCACGCTTTCAGCAATCGAGCGCAGAAAGCCTGAAAAGACGTGACCGATACCGGCGTCTCCGGGCAAACGCCCGGCACGCAGTGAGAACGGTGTAAGAAGGCGTGCGTTGATGGCGGCGCGGGGCACGCGGATCACGAACGCACGGAAGTCGGAGGTGAACGACAGGCCCGCTTCCTCGCGCGACGACGCATAGACAATATCACCGGTTGCAACTCGCGCGCGCACACCGTCGGCGACGAGCGTTACGCCTCCGTCGAGATGCAGCACGATCACGAGACTGTCGGTGCCGTCGACTTTGAGCTCGATAGTTTGCGCGAACGCGGCCAGCGCGATCAGTTCAAAGCCGTTGCTCGACTTGCGCGACTTGATGGTTCCATGCAAGTGGCGCGCGGCTGCCTGAGGCGCGCCGCAGCGCAGACCAAGCCGGTCGAGCGCCTCGTTCCATGCTCGCAGGCGATCTACTTCGGCGTACGACTCGGTGGTGAAACGCAGTAAGTCCAACCCAGGCTCCCGGACCCTGACGAACGTCAGTCGAGTGATTCAAAGGCAATGTCCGTGCCATCGATAACAACGCCGTTAGCGCTGTGGCGCTGCGCTACGACGGTGCGTGGACGCACCGCTACCGCGCTGCGCTACAACTGTGCGCGGACGCACCGTCGTAGCGCACGCGCACAACTCACGCGCGAGGCTTTTTCTTCGGAGGAAAAATGCTGCGGGGGATCTTGCAATGAATGCCCTGACGGCCATCGACGACCTGGGTCACGGAGAAATCCGCGGCGACGCTCATTAGCGAATACGCGTCGTCGCGGGACAGGCCTTGCTGCTCGGTAAGCAGCAACAACATATCGCGTGAAGCGTTTTTGGTCGCGATGTCGAGGTCTTCATCAAAGCCGTGGACAATCCAGTATTCGGGCGTTTCCAGCAGCGGCGAGGGAAATCTGAAGTCGCGCCGCAGCACGATCTGGAACATCACATTGAGCGACGCCTCGATCGCGGTGCCGCTGATTTCGCCATCTCCTTGCGATACATGCGGGTCCCCGATCGAGAACAACCCGCCGTCCACGGCGACCGGGTAGTACATGGTGGAGCCCGCGCCGATGCGCCAGTTATCGATATTGCCGCCATGTGCGCCCGGCGGCACGGTGCTTACGCGGCCCGCCACATCGGGCGCGACGCCCGCCGTGCCCAGATGAGGGCGCACCGGCACGCGAATGCCTTCGAGCGCGGGTTCGCGGCAGCAGTCGCGAATCTCCGAGCGCTTGCCCGGCACGAGATATTTGCCGGGATAGTCATACCCATACAGCGCGTGAGCGGTGTTAGATGCCTGATCGAGTTCGTAGATAGTGACGCGTTCCTTCTCGAAGTCGGTGAACAGATGACCCCAGTGCGCCGCGAGATTCGAGCCGTAGTTGAAGCGCGGAATCATCTGCAGATAACGTACCTCCAGCAGGTCGCCAGGTTTTGCGTCCTTCACGAAGATCGGTCCCGTCATCAGATGCACGCCGGGTTGGCGATCGGATTCGGGAATCGTGTCGTAGAGCGCGCGCACCTTGTCATCCATCATGAGGTCGGGGGCGTCGCCTGCATGATGCGTGATCGCTTCGGCGCGAACGAAGTCGCCGCTCTCGACGATCAGTGCGGGCGCTAGCGCCGCGTCAAAGTATCCCCAGTGAACATTTTTCTGGATAGCTGGCAGGTCATGAAGCATGCTTTCTGAAGCTCCGTAAGAGTGTGCGATCGGTGCAACGCGACCGATGACAGATCGTACGAGCGACAGAATAGTTACACTTGGGTGACTGCGTACAAAAGCTTGTGCGTGGGCGAAGCTCGTTCCGGCACCACCGCGCTTACGAGGGTCTTGTAGTGTCGGGGCTTAAGCGTAGCCGGTCGTGCCGACGTTCAGGCATTGGCGTTGGCGAGGCGACTACAGGTCGCTTTCCTGACATTCGCACACCCGCGTGTGCTGCGTCGATTGAATGATTCCGGTAAGCCGATCCGGTTCGCTTTCGATTGCAGGATTGGTCGAGTCCTCCATTTGAGGAATTTTTTTCGATAAGGGAGTGTCAACTTCCCGCGGCCACTCCACGTGAGCCGCGGCCACCTGCGGAGTGGCCGCATCCGTACCTTTAACGCGCCTTTCCTTTGGTGCGCAGTTCGATGAGGCCGAGCAGCATCTCGTCGCGCTCTGTCTCCAGC